>CP014963.1:0-356250 GCA_001628815.1 Geobacter anodireducens | reverse complement strand
GGGTATAGGAAATCGTCATGGCTCCCGCGCCGGGGGGTATGAGCCACTTGATCTCCCGTGTCCCCGCCTCGCCGGTCACCGGCGGATTGGCGCTCACGAACCGCCAGCCGACCGGAATACGCTCCTTGAGAATGAAGCCGCTCCCGCCTTCTGCCGGCCGTTCCACCTTTACCTGGACCGGCAGGATCTGGCCCGGCGCACTGTAGGGGGGCAGGGTCCGCTCTGCCTTCAGCCCCGGTGCAGCCCCCCGGAAAAGCACGATACCCAGAATCGCCGCTCCCGCCAGCAGCAGGATGGCCGCAACCCCGAACCGGCGGCGCAGCGGCGGCTCCGGGGGCGGGATCTCGGCCGGGACGTCCTCCGCCGTCCCCTCCCGCCGAAGGATATCCTCCAGGGATACCTCCAGGGCCTGGGCGAGCTTTTCGGCATTGTCCCGCTTTACCGACGGGTAGCGGTTGTTCTCCCACCGGGAGATGGTGTCGGTCGTCACCCCCACTACGCTGGCCACGTAGAGCTGGGTGAGCCGCTTGGCCTCCCGGATCCGGCGGATGGTTGCCCCATCGATGGCCACGATGGGGGTCGGCGTCCTGTCGCTGTGTTCGGCAAGGTTATCCATAGGCTGCTATTGTAACAGGTTTTGCGCCGGCAAAGAACCCCATGGCGAGAAGGTCCCCTCCACGGAACACTGGCGGCGATCCCGCCCCGGCTCGCACAGCGTCGAACTCACCTGCAAAGGAGCGTGACCATGAGATTCATTCCAGCAACTGCGGCTCTCCTCATCATCCTGGCGGGCACTGCCGGCGCCATCGACAGGATCACCTATCCGACCCGGATCGGGGCCGTGGGATTTCCCCACAAAAAGCACCAGGACGCCCTGGGCGAATGCCGCGGCTGCCACGAGAAGGGTCCGGGCAGGATCGACGGATTCGACAAGGTCATGGCCCACGGCAAGGGGTGCAAAGGATGTCACGAAGAGATGAGGATGGGGCCGACCCGTTGCGGCGATTGCCACAAGGGTGGCTTAACCCATTGATTTCACTGACACGTCATGCCCGCCGCAAACCCGACATCGGGTGACACGGCGATAGATGTCGATGGCGGACAGGGCGCTGGCCTCCTACACTGGGACCATGCGATTTCGCACACACCCCCGAAAGGAGAATCACCATGAAAAAACTGATCGCATCCCTGGCCCTCACCCTCTTCGCCGCCGGCGCCGCCCTGGCCGCCGACACCATGACCTTCACCGCCAAGAACGGTAACGTCACCTTTGACCACAAGAAACACCAGACGATCGTCCCCGACTGTGCCGTGTGCCACGGCAAGACGCCGGGCAAGATCGAAGGGTTCGGCAAGGAGATGGCGCACGGCAAGTCCTGCAAGGGCTGCCATGAGGAGATGAAGAAGGGCCCCACCAAGTGCGGCGAGTGCCACAAGAAGTAATCCGGCACCGGCATACCCGGCATGAAGGAAGAGGGCGGAGCGATCCGCCCTTTTTCGTGCGAATCCCCTTGCCCCCGCCTCCCCCGCTCCGGTATCCTCACGGCAATGAAACGTTACTTTTCGGAACAGGCCATCCTCGACTTGCGCGCGGCCATCACCGACGCCGGGGACAACGAGGTCTTCTTTCTGGGGCGCACGGACGAGAACCTCCTCGTTGTGGAGGTGGAGCCCCTTGCCCGGGGCAACCGGGATGCCGTGGCCGCCATCATGATCGCCACCAGCTTCGGCGACGTGGTGATCCACAACCACCCATCCGGCGTTCTCACCCCCTCCCAGGCCGATGTGGAGATCGCCTCGCTCCTGGGAAACCAGGGAGTGGGCTTCTCCATTATCGACAACCGGGCCGAGAACTGCTACCAAGTGGTTCCCCCCTTTGCCCGGCGGGAAACCCAAAGGCTGTCGTTCCCGGAGATCGAGCGGATCTTCGCGCCGGCCGGTGTCCTCGCCGACAACCTCCCCGGCTACGAGTACCGGGACGAGCAGCTCAGGATGGCGTTCCGCGTCACCGAGGCGTTCAACGACGACCGGGTGGCGGTCATCGAGGCGGGTACGGGTACGGGCAAGTCGCTGGCCTACCTGGTCCCCGCCGTTCTCTGGGCCATTCGCAACCAGGAGCGGGTGGTGGTTTCCACAAACACCATCAACCTTCAGGAACAACTGACCCGCAAGGACATCCCCTTTCTCCAACAACACGCGGGCATCTCTTTCAGGGCCGTGCTCGTGAAGGGACGCTCCAACTACCTCTGCCGCCGCAAACTGGCCGCCGTCAAGGCCGAGCCGTCGCTCTTCGCCGACGACCCCGCCGCCGGCGAGCTGGAGGCCATCATCGCCTGGAGCGAGACCACCGGGGAAGGATGCCGGAGCGATCTCTCCTTCATTCCCAAGGAGGAGGCGTGGGAGGAGGTGGCCTGCGAAGCCGACCAGTGCGGCCGGGTCCGCTGTCCCTTCTATGCCCGCTGTTTCTTTTACTCCGCCCGTCGTCAAGCGGCCAGTGCCGATGTCCTGGTGGTCAACCACTCGCTCCTCATGGCCGATCTGGCCCTGCGCCAGGAGGCCGGCTACCGCTCCACCGCCATCCTCCCCCCTTTCGAACGGCTCATCGTGGACGAGGGGCACCATTTGGAGGACGTGGCCACGGGCCACCTGTCGGCCCAGGTCTCCCGCACGGGACTGCTGAAACTCCTGGGAAGGCTCCAGAACCCGCGCAAGCCCCAACGCGGACTCCTGCCCCAGTTTTCGGCAGGGCTTGCCCGGGAAATGCCCGAAACCCTCGACGAACTCTACCGGGACCTGGCCGAGCGGATCGACGGCACCCTCATTCCCCGCCGTCAGCAGTTGGCCGACGGCGTCACCCGTGCCATGGACGCCATCGGTATCGCCCTCGTGGGACACCTGTCGGAACGGGGGGGCACGACGGGCGAGCGGAAACTGCGGGTTACGCCGTCGCTCTTCGGCTCCCGGCTCTGGCGGGTGGTGGACGACGAGGTGCGGGAACTGGCCACGGACCTGAACGACTACGTGCGGGAGTTGAAAGGGGTTCTCACGGCCTGTGTGCGTCTTCCGGAGGAGGTACGGGAAAAGCTTGCCGGGCTCCTCATCGACCTCCGGGGAATCACCGGCAGGCTCGAAGCGGTGGCCGGTGACCTGATCTTCTTCATCGGCCGCGAGGGCGAGGTCTGCCGCTGGTTCGAGGTGAAACGGGGGAAAAGTGGCATGGTCGTGCGGCTCTGCTCATCCCCCCTGGAGGTGGCGGCAGCCCTCAAGCGAACCCTGTTCGACGCCTTCCGGACCGTGATCGTCACCTCCGCCACCCTGGCGGTGGGAGAGCGGTTCGACTATCTGGCCGGCCGGACCGGCATCGCCCTCCTGAAACAGGACCGGGTCACCGGACTCCTCCTGGCCTCCCCCTTCGATTACGAGCACCAGGCCTTCGTGGGTATCCCCGCCGACATCCCGGAACCCGCCTCGCGCGGCTTCCAGGAGGCCCTGGAGCTGGCGCTTCACCAGGGGCTGGCCATCTCGGAGGGGCACGCCTTTGTCCTCTTCACCTCCTACGATCTGTTGGCAAAACTTTTCGGCAGGATGGCCGAGGCATTGAAGCGGCGGGGACTCACCCCGCTGCGCCAGGGGGAGGTCAACCGGCACCACCTCCTGGCCCGGTTCAGGCAGGAGCCCAACTCCGTGCTCTTCGGCACCGACTCCTTCTGGGAGGGAGTTGACGTCCAGGGGAAGGCCCTGGAACTGGTGGCGCTCACACGGCTCCCCTTCAGGGTTCCCACGGAACCTATCCTGGAGGCCCGGGCCGAGCACATTGCCGCCGGCGGGGGCGACCCCTTCATGGAGTACACGGTTCCCCAGGCGGTCATCAAGTTCAAGCAGGGATTCGGACGACTGATCAGAAGCAGGGAAGACCGGGGCGCGGTCCTCATCCTCGACAGCCGGGTCCTTACGAAAAACTACGGCGGGCACTTCCTCCGGTCACTGCCCCCCGTGCGGCTGGTGACCGGCTCTTCGGCGGAGGTTTTCGGAGCCATGGCTGAGTTCTTCGCGGCCCCGCCACCGCCGTAACGCAGGGGTTCGCCTCAGCTCTTGGCGCGCATGAGCCGCTTGGCCACCGAGTTGAAGCACTGGAAGTAGGCCAGGTAGGAAAGGAGAAAGACGGCGAGGATGGAGAACTGGATCTGGGGGGCGCCGGGAGCCCTCAGAATGAACGTGAAGAAAAAAATGATCAGCGCCCCTTTGAGAATGTCGCTGAATACCCTCTTGCGTCGCAGGGCCTGCATCTCGTCAGCGGTAAGCCCCGTGGAGGCCGATGCCACCTCGCGCTCCGCATCCGAAGCCGCGAGTTTGTACACAGGATAAAAGAGGATCAGTTGGAGCACCACGACCCTGATGACACTGTTCATGAAAACCTGGGACGGGACCTTGCCGAGAAGCACCGAGGAGGTGCCGACAAGGAGAATCAAGAGAAAGGCCTGGACAAACACGTGAATAATCGTCAGCCTGCGCAGTCGTGTAAAATCAAACACCTGTGCCATGACAACTCCTTGATGTGAAGTAATCGCCGTTGTCGGCAAGTGGCATACACCTTATCAAATAAAATATCGTTTTACAACTTTGTTGAGCGGGTGGAGGACAGGAAGGGTATCAGGAGACACGGCGGGTGGCCGGGGATACCCGTCCACGCGGTACGGCACTGCATGCCCCAGGTGGCGCTGGCTTTTCCCTCGGCTCTGTGCTAATAGGTCGGAGAAACACATGAATACGCATTCCACACCATCATGACAGAGGGAGGACACATGACTTCAAGGACGTTACTGGTGGGCGCGTTCCTCGTTGCCTTGGCTGCAGGGGGGTCCCGGGCGGAGGAAATCAACCCCGTGGTGGGGAAGGCGGGCGAGTTCACCCTGCGGGAGGCGGACCTGGACCGGCTCATCGATGCCCTGCCGGCCGAAGCGCAGCAGCAACTCCGAAAAAATCCGGAGCAACGGGCGTTTCTGGCCAGGGAAATCCTGCAGACCCGGGCTGTTGCCATGATAGCCAGGAAAGAGGGCTTCGACCGCAAGCCCGAGGTGAGGGAACGGCTCGGCTACTTTGTGGACGATTTCCTGGCCCGCGAATACCTGACCAAGGTCGTCATTGCAGGCGTGAAGGTGTCCGATGCAGAACTGCGAGCCTACTACCAGGAGCATGCCAAGGACTTTGTCATGCCTGAGCAGGCCATGGTCCGGCACATCTTCATCGGAATCGCCGACGCTGCCGACAGCCAGGCCAAGGCGGCGGCCAGAACAAGGGCTGAAGGGGTACTCGAACGGCTGAACAAGGGAGAAGACTTTGCCGCCGTGGCCGCGGAGGCATCCGAGGACGCCGAGTCGGCAAAAGAAGGGGGCCTGCTCGGCGCCATCACTCCCGGACAAACCAATTCCGAGGAATTCGAGAAGGCGGTGTTCGCCCTCAAGGCCGGCGAGGTGAGCGGCCTGGTTGAGAGCCCCTTCGGCTATCACATCGTCAAGGTGGATGAACGGAAGGAGAAAAGGGCCCTCCCCTTCGACGAGGTAAAGGAAACCCTGCGCACCAGGCTGCAGGATGAGGCTGAGCAGAACAGGCTGCGGGAATTCATTGCCGGGGCTGCTAAACAGGCGGGAGTGGAACTGCCCGTAACCGGGGAGAAACAGCCAGGCGGGGAGAAGTAGCCACCGGCGGGTGAAGGCAGGCAGGATAGCCCGGCCGCCTGGTTTCAGGCCATGGGCAATGCAGCACGCCCGTTACCGCGGGCAAAAAAACGGCGCGTTGCCTGGGCAACGCGCCGTTTCTCCTTTGCGAGAAGACGTGAATCACCGTCTCTTCTTCATACCGCAGTCGATGGTCGCCACAACCCGGCGGTTCTTGTACCGCCCTTCCTCGGTGGCATTGTCGGCGATCGGCTTTGACTCACCGAAGCCCTTGGCCGAAAGGCGCTTGGCGTTGATGCCGAATTTGTCGACCAGATACTTCATGACCGCCTTGGCGCGCCGCTCCGAAAGCTTCTGGTTGTAGCCATCGCTCCCGACGCTGTCGGTGTGCCCTTCAATGACGGCGGTCGCCTCGGGGTACTCCTTCAGGAAGTCGGCGGCCTTCTTGATCTCGTCATGGTACTGGGGCTTGACCACGGCCTTGTCGGTGTCGAACTGAACGCCGAGAGTGATACAGACGCGCTCGGGGCATCCTTTGGCGTCGACCGCCAAGTCCCTGGGCGTATCGGGGCACTTGTCCAGATAGTCATAGACGCCGTCGCCGTCAGTATCGAGAGGGCAACCGACGCTGTCCACCTTCACGCCGGCAGGGGTGTCGGGGCACTTGTCAAGGTAATCGTAGACGCCGTCCTTGTCCGTGTCGAGGGGGCAACCAACGCTGTCCACCTTCACGCCTGCGGGGGTATCGGGGCACTTGTCAAGCTCATCAATGACCCCGTCGCCGTCCGTGTCCTTGGGCGCAGGAGGCGGAGGAGGCGGTACCATCTCTTTCTTGGGCGCCGGGGCCGGAGGCGGCGGCTCAACGGCCTTTGGCGGTTCGGGGAGCGCTGCGACCTTGGCCGGGGCGGGACGCTCGCCCCCGAAGAAGTAGCTGAGTCCAAGCGTGTATTCGAAGTTGTGGTTTTCGGGGCCAAGCATGTAGATGTGCCGCACGTCGCCACGAAGTGCGAAACTGTCGGTCACGAAGTATTTGAGGCCGCCGCCGTAGTTCACATACTGCTCATGCTCGTCGCTCACCCCTTCTGGATGGTCTATGGTGGAAGCGCCGCCGCCTACGGCGAGGAACGGCACCAGGGCGCTGTCGGGCATGAAGTTATAGAGGACGTCGAGACCGTAACGGTAGGCGTCCACGTCATTTCCCTGCCCCCTGCTCTGCTTGGTGGGAACATAGCCGAAGAGCAGTTCGGCGGCCCAGTTCTTGTCCAGGTTGTAGCCGCCTCTAAGGCCGAAAGTCGGACGGGTTTTCAGGTGCTGTGCGCCGTCAAACGTGTAGCCGCCCACAAAGGGAGAGATGTACCCTGCTCCGCTCCTGTTTTCGGCGAGTCCTGGCGCGGCCGTGACGGCTATTGCGGCCAGGGCAAGCAGTCCGGGCACGATTCGTTGCTTCATTGATGACCTCCTTTGGGTAGTAGATGCCGCGTCGCGGTTCAGGCCCGCGTCGGAACGCCGCGGGCCTGAACCTTACGGTACGCTGCTCATGACATGGGGATGTGACCCTGCTCATTGATTGGGCACAATTATACGCCACGATGAATCAATGTCAACCGACAGGCGGCTGTTGACGACTTTTTCCCAGCAACGGAATGGACTCACGGAAAAATGGTGGAGTCGAATTCGCTGTCGTGTTACGGTCAGGTAACATATAGGGAGACTACTGTGCACACTGAATCCAAACCGCTCCAGCTACCTGTTTTCAGGGCAATCCTCGCCAGCATGGGCGAAGGGATCATCTTCGCCGACGCCGACGACAGAATCCGCTACATTAACGCGGCTGCCGAAGAAATCCGGGGGATCATCGCCGCCAACTATCTGGGGCGCAGCATCGTTTCCATTCACTCACCCGCGTCCGAAAAGCGCATCCGCCGCCTCATCGCCGGGCTGAAGGGTGGTGCCATCCCCTTTTCCACCCGCGTGATCCACGTCAGGGAAAAAATCTTCGAAAACAGCTACTACCCCATCAGAAACGAGACCGGGACCTACGAGGGCACCCTCCTCATCTCGCGAGACATCACCGAGAAGGAGCACCTCAAGGAAGAAAATATCTCTTTGAGGGAGCAGGTGCGGGCCGATTTCTCCTGCGGCGGCATGATCGGAAAAAGTCACGCCATGGAACCGGTATTCCACATGATCAGGGCCACGGCAGCCCTCGACTCAACCATTCTCATCTCCGGCGAGAGCGGCACGGGCAAGGAGCTGGTGGCCTGCGCCATCCACCAGATGAGCCCGCGTCACAAGAACTCCTTCGTCAAGGTGAACTGTGCCGCCCTGCCGGAGACGCTCCTGGAGTCGGAGCTTTTCGGCCATGAGCGGGGTGCGTTCACGGGAGCGGTGCGGGAACGCAAGGGGAAATTCGAACAGGCTCACCGGGGAACCATTTTTCTCGACGAAATCGGCGAGATGCCCCTGGCCGCCCAGGCGAAGCTGTTGCGGGTAATCCAGGGAAAGACCCTGGAGCGGATCGGCGGCAACCGCGAGATCGCCGTGGATGTGCGGATCATTGCCGCCACCAACAAGGATCTGCGCAGGGAAGTCGAGCGCGGCACCTTCCGGGAAGACCTCTTTTACCGCCTCAACGTCATCCCGGTCCATCTGCCGCCGCTCCGGGAACGCCGCGAAGACATCCTCCCCCTGGCCGAGCACTTTCTGGCCGTCTATGCCGAACGGATGTGCAAGCCTGTCCGAACCATCGATCCTGAGGCCCGCAAGGCGCTCCTGAACTACGACTATCCCGGAAACGTCCGGGAGTTGGAGAATGCCCTTGAGCGGGGCGTTGCCCTGTCGCTGGGCGAGACGGTCACCCTGGCCGATCTGGCCCCCTACTTCATGACAGGTGCACCTGCGGCGCCGACACGCCCCGCTCCGGCGGCGACCCTTTCCCGGGCAGTATCCGACGCCGAGCAGGAGGCCATCCGCGAAGCACTGCGGGCAACCGGCAACCGCAAAGGAGTGGCGGCACAACTCCTCGGCATCTCCCGCAAGACCCTCTGGGAAAAACTGAAACAGATGGACCCCATGTAACGTTTTAGATACATACGTTACCTTTGCGCAACATTTTGCCAGTTCCCGAAGCACTCTCTCTCACCACAGCACTCTCTCGCCTATCAATAATTCCGGCTAATTAGTCGACATTTCACTTTTGAGCCATGGTTGGTACGCAACCTGCTCATCCGCTGGCAGACGATTTTTCCCGGACGCACGACTGCCCACAACGCAGTACATGCCTCTCCACGCGTTGCACATCCTTGAATGTTTGCTAATTTTATAGACAGCATTTCAGCATGAAGATCCAACGCAGCGCGTCAGCACCTGAGATGCCCAAGAAATAAGCAAAGGCGGAACAATGGAAGGACGCCGGTTTCTGTCCCGATTCTTGCCAGGGTACCGGAACGCGGCGCGAACAGCCGGGGCGACTGCTCCCGTGTGCCGGCCGCCCCGGTTCAGGGAAACTGCGTCGGGCTTCTGCGGCGGCTGCACCGCCTGCCGGGATGTCTGCCCTTCGGCCATAATCGTGCGGGATCCGACCGACAGGGACCGTACCTCGACTTTTCCCAGGGACGCTGTACCCTTTGCTACCTCTGCGCCGGGGCGTGCCCCAAGGGCGTTCTGACGCTGCCAAACGAGGGGGAGCGCACGGCGATTGGCAGGGCGCGACTGATCCGTGACCGCTGCCTGGTACGCGAAGGGTGTTCCATCTGCATTGAACGCTGTCCCGAGGGAGCGCTTACACTCATCTTCGGCAGGACCATACGGGTGAGCAAACGGAGATGTACCGGCTGCGGCGGCTGCAGGCACGCCTGCCCGGCAAAGCCGAAAGCGATGAGCATCGAGCCGTTGAACGGCAGGCCATAACCAACACGAAAGGAGAAGAGAACGTATGTGGAAGAAACGACTGGCTGTACTGGCGGTTGCCGCGGGAGCGGCCGTTGTCCTGTCGATCCCGGTGCTCTCCACGGCGGCAAAGGGCAAACCTGCCGCCACGGGTGCCAAAGGAGACGGACGGGAGGCATGCTACGGCTGTCACGAGGAGGTCAAGGCTCTCAAGGAAGGATCAAAGCACGCCCGCCTTTCCTGCGAGTCCTGCCACGACAACCTCAAGGAGCACCTGGCCAACTATGAGAACAAGCCGGGTACCAACCTGGAACCGGCCAAGTGCGGCTCGTGCCACAAAAACGAATACGACAGCTTCTTCACAGTCAATTACGAGGCCCAGCCCCGCAAGGAAAAGGGGATTCCCACCGGTCGCTCTCCCATGCAGGACAAACTCCTGGCGGGCCACGGTTTCACCTTCGAGCACAACGAGCCCCGGGGGCACGCCTTCATGGTGGTGGACCAGTTCATCGTCGACCGCTTCCAGGGAGGACGCTTCCAGTACAAGAAAGGCGCCTGGGGCATGGATGCCACCGGCAAGACGTGGGATATCCTGACCGACACCGGCGCAAAGCTCCCGGAAACCGCCATGGCCGGAAACCCCACCTGCATTCAGTGCAAGACATCCGATCACATCCTCACCTGGAAGTTCATGGGTGACAAGGATCCCAAGGCCAAGTGGGACCGGAGCTCCGACATCGTTGCCGTGGCCAAGGACACCCAGAATCCGGTGGGATGCATCCACTGCCACGATCCCCACGGCACGCAGCCCCGTGTGGTGCGTGACGGTCTGATCCAGGCCATTGAAAAGGATCCGTCCGGCAACATTTTTGCCAAGGACGGCAAGACCGACCTCAAGGTCGTTTCATTCCGCGACGGCTTCCGCAAGATCGGCGTCATGGAGAAGACCGATTCGCGCCTCATGTGCGCCCAGTGCCATGTCGAGTACAACTGTAACGCGGGCTTCCAATGGTCCGATGGCCAGAAGGTGGGTTACGACGACCAGCGCACCAACCACTTTCCACTCAAGAACGCAAAGGACCTCCTCGCACACTACAAGAAGCTCGATTTCTACGATTTCAAGCACGCGATCACAGGGGCACGCCTCGTGAAACTGCAGCACCCGGAAGCCGAAACCTATGCGGGCAGCGTTCATGACCGGGCCGGCGTCGGCTGTGCCGACTGCCACATGCCGCGCATGAAGGGCAAGGACGGCAAGACGTTTAAATCCCACGGTGTGATTCGTCCTGCCCACCATGTGAAAGAAGCCTGCCTCGGCTGCCATCCCAAGAGCACCGTGGAGCAGAAGTCCTACCAGATCGAAGGAACCCGTAACTACATCCGCGGCAAGATGCGCAAGGCTGAATACTGGCTCGGTCAATTGATCGACACCTACGCCGCTGCAAAGCGGATGGGAATCGGCGAAGATGTCCTTGCGAAAGCGCGGGAGAAGCATGAGGAAGCCCATGTACTGTGGGAATACTGGACTGCTGAAAACAGTGATGGTTTCCATAATCCCGAACTGGCCCGCGACAGCCTGACCTCCTCCATTGCGGCATCCAAGGCAGGGGTGAAGCTCCTGAACGATGCCATGGAACCCAAGAAGTAACCCTTTCCTTTCTGCTCCTCGCCAGAAAGCCCGGGCTTCGCGAGCAGCCCGGGCTTTCTGGCGAGAAAGGTCATCCGTCCCATGCATCGCAGCAACATCGTTTCATACAGTTATCTGATCCTCGCCCTTCTCATGGCAGTGACAGGCCTCTCCCTCTGGTTCAACCTCCGCCTGGCATCCGAGCACTATGAAGAGCTCGCGGCACAAATGGGACGTTCCATCCTGCGCACGATCATCGCCACCCGGCAGTGGAATGCAGAGCATGGCGGTTTCTTCCTGCCCATATCCGACGCGATTCGTCCCAACCCCTACCTGATGAAAGACCCCCAGCGCGACGTGGAGACCACGGACGGCCTGAAACTGACCAGGATCAACCCGGCCTACATGACCCGGCTCCTGGGGGAAGAACTGCGCAGGATTCAGGATGTGTCGGTCCATATCACCAGCAGCGACCCCATGAATCCGGCAAACCGCACTGACGAGTGGGAAGAGCACGCACTGCTCGGCTTCGCGGGAGGAAAAGCCGAGACCTGGTCAGTGGAGCGTGCCCGTAACGGTAAGGTTTTCAGGTTCATGGCATCCCTCAAGTCGGATGCGGCCTGCTTCCGTTGCCATGAGATGACGGAGCGCCACCGCCCCGGTTCAATTCTGGGAGGAATCAGCGTCTCGTTCCCCTATACTCCGTTCGGGCAGACTCTGGCAGTGGTGCGGGCCCAAATCGTTCTCATCCATTCTCTCTTTTTTGTCCTGACCACGGCCGTTCTCGTTTTTTTCAGCCGCGTGAACGGTGAGCTCAAGCGCGAGGTTGCCGAACGAAGCCAGGCCGAAGAGCACGCCCGGCGGGTCAATGCCGAACTGGAACAGCGGGTCGCAGAGCGTACCGCGGAGCTGGAGGAGGCGAATCGCGAGCTCGAAACCTTCAGCTACTCGGTCTCCCATGATCTGCGCACCCCCCTTACCTCCATCTACGGGTTCGGCAGGATCCTGCTGGACGACTACGGTGCGCGACTCGACGACACGGGACGTAGCTATGTGGAACGGATTCTGACGGCTGGCAAGCGGATGAACCGGCTCATCGAATCGTTGCTCGGCCTCGCTCGACTCGGGCGGGAAGAAATCCGACGCGAGCCGATTGATCTTTCTCATATGGCCTTGATGGTCATTGAGGAATTCCGGTTTCGTCTCCCTGAACGGAACGTGACGGTGGCTATTGCGGATGGTGTCGTAGTGAATGGCGACCGGAGGTTGATGAGGGTGGTGATCGAAAACCTGGTGGGCAATGCCTGGAAGTATACGGGAGACAAAGAGACGGCCGTGATCGAGTTCGGGAGGTGCGAGCTCGGAGGAGAGACGGCCCACTATATCCGCGACAATGGGGCCGGATTCGACATGTCACGCGCCCATCGGCTCTTCATCCCCTTTGAGCGGCTCCATTCCGCCAGCGAGTTCGAGGGAAGCGGCATCGGCCTCGCCACGGTCCGCCGCATCATCGAGCGTCATGGAGGAAAGGTCTGGGCGGAAGCCAAGGTCGGGGAAGGGGCGACATTTTATTTTACTGTGCCGTAAGCACGGCCAAGTCTCCATTGCTACGAGCCGCCTTGGTAAAGGCCGATTCTGACCCGCCACGGCTCTACACAGGTCCATTGGCTCCCAGTTGCCCGAGGTTGCAGGCTCTGCCAACGGCTGCCTGCGCTGCTACAAGTCTCCAGTCAACTCCTGGAGCAGGTAGAGCTTTGGATTGACATCGCGGACACAGGCAATGAGGTCCCGGAGTCGTGCCTCGTCTACTCTTTCCTCAAGATCACCGCCCTGGAACCATGGGTATCCCTTGGGAAGGGACGTGTAGACTCCCTCTCGCAGTAGCGAAACATCGACCAGGTCGTTGACTCGCCCTGTTGCTTCCCACGGATCGCGGTAGTTGAACTGCCGCGCCACGATGTGTAGCCCCATGCCATTGGGGAAGATGGCCCTGACTTCGAAGGAAAAGTCCCGGGGCGCACTGTAGCTTTCCGTCCTTCCCGAGCGTGCCATGACTTCAGCCCCAGCCTCTTCCAGCAGTTCTCTGACCGACTCTGTAGTCATCGGCTTGAGTTCTTCCATGGTCATACCTCCAGCCTCAATTCTGCCCCCCAGGGAACGGGTTTCTCCCCTTCACGCGTCAGCACCCACAGGGTAGGGAACTCCATGTGCTCGGGGCGGGTTCGAAGACAGGGCGAAGATCCGTGAATCCACCGCCGTGGTAGACCTCGGTCACGCCCAGCGCTCCCCTGAAGCTCTCCATCCGCTGAATCCGACTGTTGGCATACAGAACCGTTATCTCTGCATCGCGTCCGCGGGAGATCCGGACCAACTCCCGGGCAAATGCCTCCCGGAGCTCCACGGCGTCGGTGGATTCGCTCACATCGATCCCGACCAGCAGATTCAACCGCCGCCGTTTGCGGATGCCGGGCGTCATGTGGGCGAAGCGACGGTGCTCCTTCAGCCAGCTCGCTTCACGACCGATGCGACCAGCAGCCGCAACGAACTGCCGCAGCACCTGCTGCCACGCAATCGGAGAGGGCGCAAGCATTCCCTCTATCACATGACGGATATCAGCAGGCACGTCACCATCGGCCTGTCGCCAAGCCTCCCGTACCATGCCGCGCACCACCTCCTCGGCAAGTCGAAACGGGGTCGAGTCCGCCTCCTCCCAGGCACCGTGGTCGTCAACCGTAGTGGCGTTCAGGTCGCGGTCACATCCCTCCCCAGTGGCACCGCTTCATCCTTGCGTGCCCGCCCCGCGCCCTGCCCCTCCAAGCTTCCGGCATCGAACGGGTTGGAGAGCAGGTTGTAATAATCTTCGGCAGCCAGGCCATCGTCAACGGAGAAATGAACTGGAAGCGGCGCATCGACGGGCAGGTGTTCAATGGACGGGTTGATGGCCAGATCGCAGGCCACATCCCAATCATGGCCATTGCGCCCTTTTCGTCGCACCATGTGAAGGTGAATCACGTGTTTGACGCAATGCTCGAGCAAGCCTTCCCTGGCAGCAGGAGACTCAGCGTCGAATCGCTGAGGATCCACCACCAAGACGAGGACACCATCCCGAAAGGTTATCCCCAGGGGGAAGGAACCAGGACGCTGCTCACGACGCACTGCCAGGAGGAATTGACCATAAAAGGGACGGCGCTTCAGCAGACGTACAATGGTATTTTCGAGTTCCCGATGGCCGGACGGTTCAGTTGACAGCATGGACCGTCACCCAGGTGATGAACGAGTAGCGCGCGAGCTTTCCGATCCCGACCAGCAGCGCGAACCGGCCGAATCCGACTCCCAGGACACCTCCCACCAAGCAGAGAGGATCTCCGAGTATTGGCAGCCATGACAAGAGAAGCGACCAGGAACCATACCGGCGATAGAACTGCTCTGCCCTGCGTTCGGAGTCCTCCGATATTCGAAGAACCCGCCGCACCAGGTATACACCCCCCCACATGCCGATGGCCCAAGTCGTACAGGCGCCGAGGATGTTACCGGCTGTGGCAGTGGCTGTAACGGCCAATGGGTTGTAATCCTGAGTCAGAAGAACGACAAGTAGCCACTCGGAGCCGACAGGGATAAGGGTTGAGGCAAGAAAACTAACCACGAAAAGGGCAATCAGGCCGTGAGCGGCAAGCTGTTGTTCCATGATAGAACAGTAGCGGATGGCAGTGAACGATGTCAACGGCTATCCATTCCCACCCAAGGCTGCCACCATCCAGAGTGATCCGTACTGAGGGGGTTCAACCCGGCAGTTCACGTTTCCTGCCGGGTTGAATGAGGGCTATCAGAGTATGGCACGCACTGCGGCGATGACCGCTGCGTAGTCAGGCTCGGAGGTGACCTCCGGCACATGCTGAAGGTAACGGACAACCCCGCCGCCATCCACCACGAACACCGAGCGGGACAAGAGCATCAACTCTTTGATAAGTACCCCGTAGGCGAGCCCGAACGAGCGGTCCCGGTAATCGGAAAGGGTAACCACGCGGTCAATGCCCGCGGCACCACACCAGCGCTTCTGAGCAAACGGCAAATCAAGGCTGATGGTAAGGACCACGACATTGGCCGGCAACGATGCAGCCTCCTGGTTGAAACGCCGCGTCTCCGCATCACAGACCGGCGTATCGAGCGAAGGCACGCTACTGATGATTTTGATAGCCCCGGCGTAATCTTTGAGGGACTTCGCCGCGAGTGACGTATCTACCACGTTGAACTCCGGCGCCTGATCCCCGACCTTGAGCTGGGGCCCCAACAATGTCATGGGATTGCCCTTGAATGTGATTATGCCTGATCGTTCCTCCATGGGTCTCCTCCTTGCGGCTGATATGGTATTAATTCTAACAGACTCGAACGAAAAAAGCCCCTACACAGAGGGGCTTTTTTCACGAACTCATTCTGCCGGCTAAAGCAAGACAGCTTTTTGGGCGAGCTCTAGAAGATACGAAGGAACCACACCAGGAACGAGGACACCCACCACAGCAATCAGTATGCAGAGCATAACGGCAGGGGAAAGGGTCATCCAATCGAACTCCTCGGTCGGATTCTTCATGTACATGTAGACCATCACCCTGAGGTAGTAGTAGACGGACGCGGCGCTGTTCAGTACGCCAATAATGGCGAGCCAGATGTATCCGGCCTTGATGGCTCCCGAGAAGAGATAAAACTTGCCGATGAATCCTGCCGTGGGGGGCATGCCCGCCAGGGAAAACAGAAAGATCGACATGGCCAGCGCCAGAACCGGATGTTTTGTGGCAAATCCGGCATAGTCCGCGACATTGTTGTTTTCCTCGCCCTTCTTGCCCACAAGGATGATAATGGCGAAGGCTCCGATGTTCATGAATGCATAAGACAGCATGTAGAACATAATGCCAGCGGATCCTTCTGCGTTTCCGGCGGTGAAACCGACGAGCGCATAGCCGGCATGGGCAATGGACGAGTAGGCGAGCATCCTTTTGATATTGTCCTGATTGAGAGCAATCAGGTTACCGACGGTCATGGTGAGTACTGCAAGGATCCACAACAGGTCGGACCAGTCCGCCTTGAGTGAGGGGAACGCGATGATCAGAACCCGCATGAATGCAGCGAAACCGGCTGCTTTGGGGCCTGCGGACATAAAGGCGGTCATCGGTGTCGGAGCGCCTTCATAGACATCAGGAGTCCACATATGGAAGGGCGCGGCAGCGATCTTGAACGCGAAACCGGACGCCATGAGGAGCATGCCTATGTAGAACATGGGGGATTGGGCCACCATGCCGTTGAACGCAACGAATTCTGCAATCTTAGGGATCTTGGTCGTCCCTGTTGCCCCATAGGTCAATGCCATGCCATAGAGAAGAAAGCCTGTCGAAAATGCACCGAGAAGAAAGTACTTGAGCCCTGCCTCATTCGACTTGAGATTGGCACGATTAAATCCTGCAAGGACATACAGCGAGACTGACAGCACTTCAAGACCGAGGAATACCGTCATGAGATCCGTTCCGGATGCCATGAGCATCATTCCCATGGTCGCGAAAAGGATCAATGGATAAAGCTCCCCCTGATTGCACCCTTCGCGCTTCATGTAGTGGTCGGAGATCAGTACCGTCAACCCGGCCGATAGCAGGAATATCCCCTTGAAGAAGAGAGCGAAATTATCCTGCACGACGGAGCCGCTGAACGCGTCAAGGGACACTCCCCATCCCCCGATGGTTGCTACGCCGGCCGCGATGATGCCTACAAGGCTCAGGTATCCCAGATAGGCCTTTTGCTCGCTCGGTACAAACACATTCACGAGGAGCAACGCCATGCCGAAGATCGCAAGTATGACCTCGGGCATGATGGGGGCGAGGTTAATGACTGGGAGTACGATTGTTTCCATCTAATATCCCTCCGGTGGCTATTCTGAGACGGATTTACTTATGTTCTGCAGGCACAACAGCAGCAGGCATGGCCTGCGGCGCGGCAGGTGCGGGCATGGCCTGCGCAACAGCGCCTTGCTGTTTAGTCTTCACATGAACAACGAGCTTTTCAAGCGACGGACTCATCTTCTCGATGAAGGGGGTGGGATAAACACCCATCACAAAGATCAGAACGAGCAGCGGCAGCATGATCCCGACTTCCCGCGCATTCAGGTCACACAGGGTCTGATTCTTGGGGTTCGACAGCTCGCCGAACATAACGCGCTGGAACATCCAGAGCATGTAGACGGCAGCAAGGATGACTCCGCTTGTACCGATCACTGCATACCAACGCAACTCACTTTCAAACGCACCGAGGAGAACAAGGAATTCGCCCACGAAGCCGTTCGTACCGGGAAGGCCTATCGAGGAGAGCGTGACGATCATGAATATCGTCGCGAACACGGGCATTTGCTTGGCGAGTCCCCCGAAATCCGTAATCAGTCGAGTATGGCGGCGCTCATAAATAAAACCGACGATAAGGAACAGTGCTCCAGTAGAAACCCCGTGGTTGAGCATTTGCAGCATTCCACCGGAGAGCCCCTGCAGATTCAGTGCGAACACTCCCAGCATAACGTAGCCCAAGTGAGCAACGGATGAGTATGCCACAAGTTTCTTGACGTCTTCTTGAACCATTGCGACGAGGGCGGCGTATACGATGCCAATGACCGAAAGCGTGGCAATGAGAGGAGTGAATTTATCGGTTGCATCGGGGAAAAGCGGTATTGCGAAGCGAACGAAACCGTACGTTCCCATCTTCAGGAGCACTGCGGCCAGAATAACCGAGCCGGCCGTCGGAGCTTCGGTGTGAGCATCCGGAAGCCACGTGTGAAGAGGGAACATGGGAACTTTAATGGCAAATGCAAGGGCAAAGGCCAAGAACATCCAGACCTGTGTTGCCGGATCCAGAGTTGCTTCATAAAATCTGAGTACATTGAAATCGCCAGCCCCTGCCTTGAAATAGAGCGTGACCAGAGCGACCAGCATGAGCAGAGAGCCAACCATTGTGTAGATGAAGAACTTGACCGCAGCATAAATTTTGTTTTTACCGCCCCAGATGCCGATGATGAAGTACATCGGAATCAGCATCACTTCCCAGAAGATGTAGAACAGGAAGAGATCGAGCGATACAAAGGCTCCAAGCATCCCCACTTCAAGCAGCAAGAGACAGATCATATACTCCTTGACCTTCTCTTCCACCGCAGTCCACGTTGAAAGGATGGCGATCGGCATGATAAACGTCGTAAGGATTACGAGCCAGAGACTGATACCATCGATTGCAACGTGATAGTTCATCTGGAACGGACCCGCTGCTATCCACGGCATTTTCTCCACGAACTGAAAGTCGGCGTTACTCTGGAAACCAGTAACCAGAGGTATCGACACGACAAAGGTTACCAGAGAAACCAGCAAGGCAAGCATCCTGTGCACCGAGTGGCTCTGCTTGGGAACGAAGAAGAGCAGTACGACCCCCAGAAGTGGAAGAAAGGTCATCACGCTGATTAACGGAAACTGGCTCATGAACTCTGCTCCTTTAGTCCTAGTAATGCTTTGTTAGCGGAAGAGGTAAAACGCCACGATCACCACCACGCCAACAGCCATGGAGAAGGCATAGTTGTGCACGTAACCGGTCTGGGTGTTCCGGAGAACGCTCCCGAATCCTTTCACAACAGCGGCAACTCCATTGACCATACCATCGACGACTACAACGTCGAATCCTTTCCAGAGGAAATTGCCAAGAGCCTTGCATGGATTAACGAAGAGGAAATCATAGAGCTCATCCACATACCACTTATTGTACACAGCCCTGTGGAGCGCCGGGAAAGCGGATGTAAACTTGGCTGGAAGTGACGGCGACATCACATAGAGGACATAGGCAATAGATATACCGACCAGTGCAATGAGTACCGACACTCCCATGATTCCGAACTCAAAGGCATGACTGTAGTGTGCTTCCCCGTGCCCCTGCAGTTGTTGCTGCATGAACTCATGGGATCCGAGGAAGACAGGCTCCAGGTAGTGCTCAAGGTAGTTGGGCAGCATGCCCAGAATCTTGGGCATTCCGACATAGCCGCCGACCACGGCAAGTATGCCGAGGACAATCAGGGGGAAGGTTATGACAAAGGGAGACTCATGAAGGTGATCCTTGGCCTTCGGATTAATCCTGCACTCGCCAGTAAACGTCATGAACACCAGGCGGAACATGTAGAATGCGGTAAATCCTGCGGCAATGATGCCCGTACCCCACAGAAGCACATTGAGACTGCCGTGCAACGGGTTGGCAAAGGCCGCCCAGAGAATCTCGTCCTTTGAAAAGAATCCGGAGAAGCCAGGAATGCCTGAAATGGCGATGGTGGAAACAAGAAAAGTCAGGAAGGTGATTGGCATGGCCTTGCGCAGGCCCCCCATGTTACGCATGTCTTGCGGATCGTCGTGGGAGTGCGCATGGTGGAGCGCATGATGCATTGCGTGAATGACCGAGCCGGAACCGAGGAACAGACAAGCCTTGAAGAATGCATGAGTCATGAGATGGAAGATACCGGCAGTGAACGCACCGACACCCATGGCAAGGAACATGAACCCAAGCTGCGAGACGGTGGAGTATGCCAGAACCCGCTTGATGTCATTTTGGGCTGTACCGATGGTGGCGGCGAAAATGGCGGTAGCCGCACCGATTACCGCAACAATCATCATGGTTTCGTGCGATCTGATATACACGAAGTTCAAGCGGCCGATCATGTACACACCCGCAGTAACCATGGTCGCCGCATGGATGAGGGCAGATACTGGAGTGGGACCCTCCATGGCGTCGGGAAGCCATGTATAGAGCGGAATCTGAGCCGATTTACCCGTGGCTCCCAGGAAGAAGCAGAGCGCGATGACCGTAACTATCCCACCTACGGGAAGCAAATGAGCATTGGCGGAAAGTTCACGGAAGTTGATGGTCCAAATATTATGGTTCTGGCCAAGGTACCAGAACAGCGCAAATGTACCGAGAAGGAAGCCAAAGTCGCCGACCCGGTTCATGACGAATGCTTTCTTACCGGCGTCGCCAGCAGATTTTTTATGAAAGTAGTAGCCGATGAGCAGGTAGGAACAGAGACCGACGCTTCCCAACCAACGAACATCAGGAGCAGGTTGCTGCCGAGAACCAGCAACAGCATGGAGAACGTAAAGAGATTCAGGTAGGTAAAGTACCGATAAAACCCTTCTTCGCCGTGCATGTAGCCTATTGAGTAAACGTGAATCAGGAAACCGACACCGGTTACAACCATGATCATCAGGGTCGAGAGCGGGTCGATGAGGAAACCAATGTCCGTCTTAAATGTACCGGCAGCGATCCATGTGAAGAGGGATTTCTCAAAGAACCTCTCCTCCACAGGGAGAGAAAGCAACTGAATGAGAATTCCGCACGACACGAGAAATGAACAGAACACCATCAGTGCGCCAATGCCACCGATTACCTTCTCGTTCTTGATTGATTTCCCGAATAGGCCATTAATAATGACACCGATCAGGGGAAACAGGGGTATCAGCCATACGTACTCGAACATTCCTGACTCCTTTTATAGCGAGAAATTCAGAATTCTTATATCTGCTCTCTCGGCTACAGCTTCATGAGCTTGATATCTTCCACGTCAATGGACTCACGGTTCTTGTAGAACGCGATCATGAGCGCCAGACCCACGGCAGCCTCAGCCGCGGCTACAGCCATGACAAAGAAGACAAAAACTTGTCCATCAACATTGCCGAGATGCCTGGAGAGCGCAATAAATGTCAGATTCACTGCATTCAGCATCATTTCGACACACATAAATACGACTATTGCGTTGCGCCTGATGAGAACGCCAATGGTGCCGATCGAAAACAGTATTGCGCTTACTATCAGGTAGCTGTGCAAGGAAACCATGTGCTTCACCCCTGTCGATTAAATTTTTTTCTTGGTCAGAATAACGGCACCAATTATGGCAACAAGCAACAGAATGGATGTCACCTCAAATGGCAACAGAAAGTCAGTGTAGAGCGCCTTGCCAATGATTTCGGTGTGTCCAATCCGATGGATCAGTTCGGGGCTGATATCACCCTTGTTGCCGGTGAGGGAACTCCGATTGAGGACATAAAACAGTTGGACAAGTGTAAAAATGCCGACCAGCGAGCCAAGGAGCACGGTGTGCGAAGTACGTCTCCCGGCCTCAGTACGCACGTTGAGGAGCATTATGACGAACACGATTAGCACCATAATGGCTCCCGCGTAGACGATCACTTGAATGGCCGCCATGAACGGAGCGTCAAGCATCACGTAGAAGGTGGCAAGACAGAAGAACGTCAGGATAAGGGAGAGCGCGCTGTTGATCGGGTTCTTGCAGGTGATGACCAGTATGCTGGCCAGTACAGCAACCGCTGCCACGATCGTGAAGAAGAACGTTTCCATTGCTGCTCCTTTATTTCTTTTCTAAGAGTCTCTCTTTGACAAAGATGAAGTCTTCACGCTTATAGTTTGCAAGCTCGAACTGGCCCGTCATCTTCAGAGCGTCTACAGGGCAGGCTTCAACGCAGTAGCCACAAAAGATGCACCTGAGCATGTCGATTTCATAACGCTCAGCATACTTGTCATGATTTGCATCTTCGCCAGCCTCAACCGTGATGCACTTTGCCGGGCATACTGTGGGACAAAGATAGCACGCCACGCATTTTGCTTTGTCGTGCGATACCTTAAGTGCATGAAGGCCGCGAAAGTTGGGGGATGGAGTCGGCCGCTCATCAGGATACTGAAGCGTTACCGGCTTCATGAACATATGCTTTAACGTGATTTTGAGTCCATTAATTAACGGCATTATCATGGCTGTGACCTCGTAGTGGAGTTACGATTGGAGCGACACTACTATACCCGTGACAATAATGTTCACCAGGGTAAGCGGGAGGAAAACTTTCCATCCCAAACGCATCAGTTGATCATACCGGTAGCGCGGATAGGTCGCCCGAATCCACATGCAGACAAAAATCAGGAAGTATACCTTAGCGATGAACCAGACCCAACCAGGAAGGAAGGCCGGACCATGCCATCCACCGAGGAAAAGAGTGGTGGTCACAGCACAAACGGTCACCATGTTCGCGTATTCTGCCATGAAGAACATGGCGTACTTCATACTCGAATATTCGGTACAATAGCCTGAAACCAGCTCTGTTTCCGCTTCGGGCAGGTCGAACGGCGTCCGGTTTATTTCAGCGAGCGAGCATATGAAGAAGAGAATGAAGGCGAGCGGTTGTTTAAAACAGTACCATGCTCCATTGGCCTGGTCGGCTACGATCTTTTGAAGCGAAAGTGATTCCGAAAGCATGAAGACGGATATGATCGCCAAGCCGGCAGCCAGTTCATAGGAGATCATCTGGGCCGAGGCTCTCAACCCACCGAGGAGCGAGTACTTACTGTTCGAAGACCACCCTGCCAGAACGATCCCGTAGACACCCATTGAAGCCAGTGCCAGGATATAGAGCACGCCGACGTTCATGTCCACAACCTGCCCTGAGGCAGTATCATAGTAGCCGGCAATCTGCAGGGGGATCTTGTATCCAGCCACTTCAATCGTTTCGCCGAACGGGATGACTGCATACCCAATAAAGGCCGGCACAAGTGAAATGATCGGCGCAATCAAAAATGCAAACTTGTCTGATTGGCTGGGGACAATCTCTTCCTTGAAGAAGAGCTTCAGGCCGTCAGCAATCGGCTGAAGAAGCCCATGCCAGCCAGTTCGCATTGGTCCAAGCCGCACCTGCATGTGGCCGATGATCTTTCGCTCTGCGTAGGTTGCATAAGCAACGGTGAGCAGGACGAACACGAATACCACAAGGACCTTTGCTACCATGGAGACGTAGTAGATCATTGGCAGTCCGAACAGTTCGTATCCCATGTGTTCCTCTTCCTCTTCTGTCTTTTGTTAGGAAACTGGTGACTATTACTTGCTTATTTACTGATAGAAACCCACGTAATAGCCGTGGCGTCCGTCACCGAATTGATCGATGATTCTGCAAAATGGTACGGTGCGAACACTACGCCTTGCGGCAAACGCGTGCTGACCTTAGTCTTGAGGCGGAGCTCCCCGGTTGCTGACTTTACGGTCACTGTCTCCCCTTCGGAAACAGAGAGTTTCGCGGCGTCGTCCTTGTTAAGCTCCAGATATCCTTCCGGACAGACCAGCATCGGCCCTTCGCCGTAAAGCGATAGTGTGCCGGAGTGATTCAGGGCACTTCCCGTCAGGAGTGCGAACTTCCCTGCCTCGGTTGCCGTCGTACCGGCAACAACCGGCACAAAGGACGCGGCGCACTTGTTGACTCTGACGGCCCCCGCATCACCCAATCCTTCAAGGGTTAGCTCTGTGTAGCCTGGTGTTGTAGCAGCGAGATCAACGAATGCCGCCTTCTGGTTGGCATAGGCTGGCTGCCCAGTCAACCGTGCGTGGAGCTCATTCAGAATGTCAAAATCACTGCGGCTGTCACCAAGAGGAGTGATCGCTCTATTAACACGCTGAACGGCTCCACCGAGGCTTGTGAATGTACCTTCTTTTTCCGCAAAGGAGCATGCGGGAAGGACCACATCCGCTTTTGCTGCGGTTTCGGTAAGGAACAGGTCTTGAACGACAAGGAAGTCAACCGCATCCAAGGCAGCCTCAACCTGTTTCCGGTTGGGGTAGGAAACTACCGGGTTCTCTCCTACCACATACAGCGTCTTGACATTACCGGCCGCGCACCCGGTCAGAATTGCCTGGGCGTCCAGCCCGTTGGTGGTCGGATGAATCCCGAGATCCGCTGCGCCCTGGCTATTGTTCTTTTCGCCCATGATCAGCACACCGCACCCTTCCTTCCCTATTCGGCCCGTAAGAAGTGCGAGATTAATGAGTGCCTGGGCGAGGTCCTTGCCATGCCCGGAGTACCCCATTCCAAGGGGAAGCATGATCAGAGCCTTGCCGGCTGCTGCGTACTCACGCGCCACCGCCTTGATGGTGTCCGCAGTAACTCCGCACTGGGAAGCTGCTTGCTCAGCAGTGCAGTTCTCAATGCTCTTGAGCCAAGCGTCAAACCCTTTGATGGCTCCGACGCCGGAGGCGTCGTGAAGACCTTCATCGACAATCGTCTTGGCGAGTGCGTTGACGAGCGCCAGTTCTGCACCGGGTGCGTGGACGTAGGTCTGGGCGCCGGGAAGTCGAGAGAGCTTGCCCTTCTTGTCCGAAAGAATCCGGAGCGCTGTGCCTTGGCGCTTGACAGCAAGGTTAATCTCAAAACCGATGACAGGGTGCGTTTCGTACGCATCGGTCTTGATGACCAGGAGCAATTCGCTCTTTTGTATGTCAGCAATGACTGACGGTGAACCGGGAAATCCAAGACTTTCCTTGGCGCCGGCCGTGAGAGCCGCATGTGCGTATCCCCCGGAATGGTCAATGCTGTCGCTCCCGACAACATCCTTGATGACCCGCTTCAGAAGGTAAAGTTCTTCGTTGGTGAGGCGCGGGGTTACTAACGTGGCTGCAGCCTCTTTAGAGGTCTTGAGTCGGTCGGTGACCAAACTGAGCGCCTCATCCCAATTGGCAGGCTGCAATGTGCCGCCCTTTCTGATAAGCGGCGTGGTCAGACGCTTTGAACTGTTAACAAACTGATACCCCCACCGTCCGCGGGTACAGAGTTGACCATTGTGAAAACCCTGGTTTTCATCATAGATGGTGGTCAGAACCTTGTTGTCCTTGACCCCAAGCGTCAATTGACATCCAGTCCCACAGTAGGAGCAGACCGTCTTCACCTTGTTAAGTGCCCACCAGCGAGCCTTGAACTTAAACGGACGACTGATCAGCGCGCCAACGGGACAAACTGAGACACAAGAACCGCAGAACTCACAGTTGAGCGGACCATCAAATTCAGTGCCGATCTTTGCTTCAATACCGCGACTGATAAAGGAATATGCTCCGAACGACACGATTTCGTCGCAGATCCGCGCGCATTTGCCGCAATGTACGCAACGATTCATGTCCCGCTCGATAAGCGGGTTCACATAGTCAATCTGCCAATTAAATTTCTCATCAGTGAAGCGGTTGGTATCTACGCCATATTCATAGGTTAGATTCTGAAGATCGCAGTCCCCTGCGGCGTCGCAGACAGGGCAGTCGATGGGGTGCTTGAGCAGGAGCAGTTCAAGGACCATTTTCCGGGCCTTGACGATTTCATCGGTCATAGTCCGGACTATCATTCCCTCAGTTACGGGTGTAGTACAGGCCGGGATCTGACGACCCTTCATCTGCTCGACTTCGACCAGACACATCCGGCACCCGCCGAAGGGGTGCAGCTTCTTGTCGTGGCAGAGTATGGGAATTCTGATTCCTGCCTGCTTGGCGGCATCAAATATGGTAGCGTCTTTAGGTACCGTTACCTGCTTGTCATCGATTGTAAGAGTTACCATCTCGACCTCTGTCTCCCTCGGATGTATGACTTACAGCTCGCTACTCGATGGCCATGAACCGGCAGGCGTCGTAGCAGGATTTGCATTTGGTGCATTTTTCTTTATCCAGTATTGCGATCTGTCCCTTTTCCCAGATGATCGCATCGACAGGGCACGCCTTGAAACAAGCCCCGCACTTCACGCACTTCTCTTCAACTACTTGCCACAGCAGAAGCTCTTTGCAGCAGTTTGACGGACAGCGCCGGTCATTGATATGAGCTTCATACTCCTCACGGAAGTACTTGATAGTGGAGAGAATCGGATTGGGCGCTGTCTGGCCCAGACCGCAGAGCGATGCCTTTTTGATGGTGCTCCCCATCTCGAGCAGCGTTTCAATGTCACCAGTCTGACCTCTTCCCTCAGTAATCCGCTCAAGGATGTCAAGCATCGCCTTCAGGCCAATGCGGCATGGAACGCATTTGCCGCACGATTCCATCCGGGTGAAGGTAAGGAAGAAACGCGCCACGTCGACCATGCAGGTGGTTTCGTCCATGACAACGAGGCCACCGGAGCCCATCATGGCGCCCGCCTTGATAAGCGAGTCATAGTCAACGGGAGTGTCGAGCACTTCAGCGGGGATACATCCGCCTGAAGGGCCACCTGCCTGAACGGCCTTGAACTTCCTGTTATTGGCGATGCCTCCGCAGACGTTATAGATAACCTCGCGTACGGTCATGCCCGCTGGGACTTCCACAAGTCCCGTGTGCTTGACTTTGCCGGTGACCGCGAAGATCTTGGTTCCCTTGGTGGTGTCCGTACCAAGAGATGCGTACCAATCAGCACCCTTGAGTATGATGTGACGTACGTTGGCGAACGTCTCAACGTTGTTGATGTTGGTCGGTTTTCCCCATAGGCCTTTGACAGCGGGAAACGGCGGACGCGGCCGGGGCATTCCCCGCTCACCTTCGATCGACGCCATGAGAGCGGTTTCCTCGCCGCAAACAAAGGCTCCTGCACCCTTCTTGATCCGAAGGTCGAAGTCGAACCCCCACCCCATGACGTTCTTGCCGAGATAGCCTTTTTCGTAACAGACGTCCAGAGCCTTCTGCAGGCGCTCAATGGCGAGCGGGTACTCCGCACGGACGTATACATAGCCGGCAGTACAACCGATTGCATACGCTGCAATCATCATCCCTTCGATGATGCAGTAGGGGTCCCCCTCAAGAATCGAACGGTCCATGAAGGCACCGGGGTCACCTTCGTCCGCATTGCAGATGACATATTTCAGCTTGCCAGGCGTTGCCGCACAGAAGGACCACTTCATGCCCGTCGGGAAGCCGCCGCCCCCCCTGCCTCGAAGTCCCGACTTCTTGACTTCGTCGATAACTGACGCAGGGGTCATTTCCTTAACGCATTTTTCAATTGCCTTGAAGCCGTCCTCTTCAAGAAATGCGTCAAGGCTTTCAGGGTCGATCTGACCGCAGCCGGTCATAACAACCCTCATCTGCTGATCAACGAACGTGTTGTAGTACGGCTTTGCCTTGCGTTTCTCAAGGGGAGTCCGGTTGACGATATGCTCGTCCACGATCTTCTCAACTTCTTCAGGCAGGACGAAGTCGTACGTTACACGCCCAAGCTCGGGATCGACAATATCCACCAGAACATCGTTTGCACACAGGCCGCGACAGCCGGTCTTGATGACGTCACATCGTTTTCCGACAGTGGCGTCAACGCCTTTTTCCCCTATAACACGGAGGAACTCCGCCTCAACCTTTTTAGCACCCGCTGAGACGCCACCGGTCCCCTGACAGATCAGAATCTTTATCGCTTCGCCCATAACGCTCTATCCTCTGATGTGAATGGTTGGGTCTGTTTATTTCATCGGCCGCTGATTGTACTCGGCGACAACCTCTTCAACCTTTTGCACGGTCATCTTGCCGAACGTGTCATCATTGACCATTGCCAGCGGGGCCATCCCACATGCACCAAGGCAGGCAACCTTTTCAAATGTATAGCGGAGGTCGGGTGTTGTCTCGGCGTGACCAATCCCCAACTTCTCAAAGAACGTTTCAACGATACGAGTCGCCCCCTGAACATGGCAGGCTGTTCCGACGCACACGCGAATGATGAAACGACCGCGGGGCTTGAGATGGAACTGGGCATAGAAGGTAAGCACACCGAATATCTGACTGGGATACACATTGAGCCTCTCGGCCACCAAGTCAATGGTGGGCCGGGGAACGTATCCATACTCATCCTGAATGCCTTGCAGCACCGGCATGAGATTGCCGGGCAGGGTCAGGTACTTGTCGATCACATGGTTGGCTGGCCCGAGATCAATCTCCTCAACGGGCATTTCCTCTGTGGTTGTAGCTTCGGCCGGAGCGTTGCTCATTACACCCTCTCCTTTATTGCAGTGGCATTACCGGTCGATTTCACCAAGCACGATATCCAAGGTTCCGATGACCGCAACAAGGTCTGCAATCATCGATCCCTTGGCCATCTTTTCGATGGCCCCCAAGTTCACGAATGAGGGGGGCCTTATTCTCATCCGGTACGGCTTAGGACCTCCGTCGCTGACGATGTAGTAACCAAGCTCACCCTTGGGTGCCTCCACCGACTGGTACACTTCACCTTCGGGCACGGGGAACCCTTCACTGGCAATCTTGAAGTGATGAATAAGCCCCTCGATAGTGTTATAGACATTTTCCTTCGGCGGGTACGTGACCTGCGGAGCGTCAGCAAGCACGGGACCAGGCTTGAGCGAATCGAGAGCTTGCCGGACAATACTAACCGCTTCGCGCATTTCGATAAGTCTGACCTTATAGCGATCAAAGGTGTCACACTTCTCGCCAACGGGCACTTTGAACGAGTACTTCTCATAGCCACTGTAAGGATTGTCGCGGCGCAAATCCCAGTCAACCCCGGAACCACGGAGAGCAGGCCCGGTTATGCCGTAATCGATGGCATCCTCAGCCGATATCACACCATTACCCACGGTACGATTGACCCAGATGGTGTTTTTGGTGAGAAGACCTTCATAGGTATCGAAATGACCGGGGAAGGTATCGATAATCTCCCGCACATCCTTCTCGAACCCGTCATAGACATCGGCGGAAAGCCCGCCGACCCTGAAGTAGTTGCTGGTCATCCGTGCCCCGGATATCTTCTCATAGAGACTCATGATCATCTCACGCTCGCGGAATGCGTAGATGAAGACGGTCATGGCTCCGATATCAAGAGCGTGACAGGCGATCCACACCAAGTGGGATTTGATGCGAGTGAGCTCAGCCATGATGACGCGGATCGCCTGCGCGCGCTCAGGAATCTCGATTCCCAGAAGCTTTTCGACCGCCAACACGTAGCCGAGGTTATTGCTCATCGGCGCCAAGTAATCAAGACGATCAGTTAGAGGTATGGTCTGGTGATAGGTGCGATGCTCGGAAAGCTTCTCTACCCCCCGATGCAGATATCCGATATGCGGAGTAATCTTCTGGATAACCTCTCCATCAAGTTCGATGACCATCCGCAGAACGCCGTGTGTACTCGGGTGCTGCGGTCCCATATTGACTGTCATAATCTCAGTGCTAGCCATTTGTGCGCCTCTGTATCCTTGTGGAGTTATTTTCTCTCAGCACGCCGATAAATCAGGAAAGCCGACCCTTGTAGGGCTCACGATCAGGCCCCTGCAGGGGATAATCCTTGCGGAGCGGATGACCGACCCAGTCGTCGGCCATCAAAATGCGGCGCAGGTCGGGATGGCCATCGAACTGCACACCCATGAGGTCGTACACTTCACGCTCCAGCCAATTAGCTGAGGTCCAGACGCATGACACCGTATCGATCGTACAGTCCGCCTCAGGCACGCCCGCCTTGAGCCTGAGCCGGTCCTTGTTGGGAATCGAATACAGGTTGTACACCATCATGAAGCGCGGCTCCTGCTTCCCAAGATAATCGACAGCCGTCACGTCGGTGCAGAGGTTGTATTGCAACGACTCCTTCAGGAAACGGCAGATATCCACGATCTTCTCGCGTGCCACCGTAACTGTAACCTCGCCGCGGAATTCCTTCACATCAAGAATTGACACGGCAAATTTTTCCTTAAGCTTTATAACTGCACGATTGTTCTCAGCCATCACCGTTCGTTCCCCTTACTTAAAGTGAGATGGTCACGCTGCGGACTCAAGGCGCTCGCCAAGCCCTATGGTCGAGCCGAACGAGTTCTTGTCCTTCATAATCTTGTCCTGCAGTTTAATCAGACCGTACAGCAGAGCCTCGGGGCGAGGCGGACAACCGGGAATGTAGACATCCACCGGCAACGCAGTGTCAATCCCCTGAACAACACTATAGGTGTCAAACACCCCACCGGAACAGGCGCAGGCCCCCATCGCAACAACCCACTTGGGTTCCGGCATCTGCTCGTAGACCGTCTGAATTACCGGCAGCATCTTCTTGGTGACGGTTCCGGCAATAATAATACAGTCCGCCTGCCGGGGAGATGCCCGGAAGATGATGCCGAACCGGTCAAGGTCATTATGGGAAGCCCCCGTGGCCATCATCTCAATGGCGCAACAGGCCAGACCAAAGGTCATGGGCCAGATGGAGGACTTCCTCGCCCAGTTCACGAGACTGTCCAGGGACGTGGTGATGAAGTTATCTCCCAGCGGCTGATCTACTCCCATTCCAGAGCTCCTTTTTTCCAGACATAAATGTAACCGACAAAGAGGATGACGATAAACAGACCCATCTCGACAACACCGAACATCCCGAGCCGCTTAAAAAGAACCGACCAAGGATACATGAACACGGCTTCAATATCGAAGAGAATAAACAGCATGGCAATGATATAAAACTTTATAGAGAAGCGCTCACGGGCTGACCCGACCGGCTCGCAACCGCACTCGTAAGGGGCGAGCTTCACCGCACTTGGCTTCTTCGGCCCTATCAGCGACGAGAAGGTTAATGAAGCCAGACCAAATATGACCGCGACCGCTACCAGGACAATGATTGGTAGGTATACTCCCAGCATTTCCAATCCCTCCACTCTTCTTTAGGGTTGTCTTCCACTGCGCTCCGAACTCTTGTTACAGCCATGACGCCGCTTTATCCGATCGCGTATACTGTATACAATTGTGGTGGAAAGTATGCCATTTAAAAAACTTTGTCAAGAAAAAAAAATTTTAATCTAACCCGGTGACTTTTCAGTATTCATGCGAATCGACACCCTTTTGCCCCCCTCTCAAAGCGGCCATTTTACCCCTTGACACCAACACACCAAACATGCTAATAACCTATTAATTTTTCATCACATTTTCACACCAGAGGAAACCACCAATGCTCACAGCCCGTTCGAAGGATCTTTTCACGCAAGCCCAGGAGTTCATTCCCGGCGGAGTAAACAGTCCCGTACGCGCCTTCAAGTCAGTGGGCGCCGACCCTCTTTTCATTAAAAAAGCCATTGGTTGCACGATAACCGACGCCGACAACAACGACTATATCGATTACGTCGGTTCCTGGGCCCATGATCCTCGGCCACTGTCACCCCCAGGTCGTTGAGGCCGTAAAGCGGGCCGTCGAAAGCGGCAGCAGCTTTGGCGCCCCCACGGAACTGGAAATCACTCTTGCTCGAATGGTAATCGATGCGGTTCCCTCCATAGAGATGGTTCGCATGGTCAGCTCCGGAACCGAGGCGACCATGAGTGCCATACGCCTTGCCCGCGGCTACACCGGCCGCGACAAAATCATCAAATTCTCAGGCTGCTATCATGGCCATGCCGATGCCCTCCTGGTGAAAGCCGGCTCCGGAGCTGCCACCTTTGGTGTGCCTGATTCACCGGGGGTCCCGGTCGACGTGGCAAAAAACACGCTCACCGCCCAGTTCAACGACCTGGGTTCGGTTTCGAAGCTCATTGACGAGAACAAGAATGAGGTAGCGTGCATCATTGTCGAGCCGATTGCCGGCAACATGGGGACCGTTCCGCCGGGAGAGGGATTTCTCGAAGGGCTCCGCTCCATCTGCGACAGCGAGGGGATTGTCCTCATTTTCGACGAGGTCATGACCGGCTTCCGTGTTGCCTATGGGGGGGCCCAAGAACTCTACGGCGTAACCCCTGACATGACAACCCTCGGCAAGATCATCGGCGGCGGGCTTCCTGTCGGCGCCTTCGGTGGCAAAAAGGACATCATGAAGCTTCTCTCCCCGTCCGGAGGCGTTTATCAGGCTGGCACGCTGTCGGGCAACCCCCTCGCCATGACGGCCGGTATCGAGACCCTCAAGCTGCTTCAGGCAGACGGGTTCTACGAGCGACTGGAGCAAACGAGCCGCCGCCTTGCCGACGGCATCACCAAGGCGGCCAAATCCGCCGGGTACCCCATCTACCAGACCCGGGTCGGCAGCATGTTCTGCACCTTTTTCACCAGCAACGAGGTCAGGGACTGGCCCACGGCCGCAACCTGCGACACAAAGGCATTTGCCGCATTTTTCAGAATGATGCTCGAAAAGGGTATCTACCTGGCCCCTTCGCAGTTTGAAACGGCTTTTGTTTCGATCGCCCACACCGAGGCGGAAATCGAGAAGACGATTGCTGCGGCCCGGTCATGCTTTGCCGCCCTCTAACGTGAGCCGACGATTTTGATGATTGACAGGCAAGTCCGGGGTGTGGTAAGTCATTTTGGTTTGCGGCCCCTCAGGGCAGCCTCACACTACTGCCGATGAACAACGACAATCGACGACTCATTCAAACGCTTGGACTCGTTTCGAGCATGGGAATCTCGGTGGCGTTGGCCATCATTATCGGGGTGCTGATCGGCAGACAGCTTGACAAGTGGCTGGGAACTCACCCGTGGTTTTTCTTCATTTTTCTGTTCTTTGGTATCGCGGCGGGTTTTCGCAACATCTACATCATTGCCGGAAGAGCAATCAAAAAAGATGACGGCGACAAGGATTCACGAGAATAACCTCCTCACAGCCGTCGTCGTTGGTAGCTGGTTGCTTCTGGCCATCATGACGGTCGCAGGGTATCTGCTTGGTTCCGTCCAATTTGCCGGCGGCATTCTGGCCGGCGGCATTCTGCCGCGGCATTCTGGCGCTGGCAAACTACTACTGGTTGCTTCGCATCATCCGGCGTGCCCTGGGACTTGAGGCGCATCAGGCGGCACGTTTCGCCCAACTGCGGTATCTGCTGCGGTTCGCCATTCTGGCGTTCGTCATATACCTGCTGGTGGTTCACACGGGTATTGAGGTCCTGGGACTCATCCTCGGCCTCTCGTTGCTCGTAATCGTCATAACCGCTCTTGCGATTTACATGTTCGTCACTAAAGGAGATTAGCCCCATGGTTCATCCGCTTCTATTCCTGCAGTTCTTCAGGAAGCTCCTCGAACCGCTTCACATCTCTGAAGCGGGTGCAGACGCCATCGCCTACACATGGCTCATCATTGTCTGCCTGCTTATCGTGTCCCTCATGGCCACAAAAGCACTCAAAGCCGTGCCGACCGGAATGCAGAACTTCATGGAAGTCGTGATCGGTGGCATTGAAAACATGGTGGAGGAGACCATGGGCGAGAAGGGAAAACCGTATTTCCCGCTCATTGCGACCCTGGCACTCTTTGTTCTCGTTTCGAACCTGATCGGCCTGATTCCCGGCTTCTTTCCCCCCACCGCAAACCTCAATACGACGGCAGCGTGCGCTGTAATCGTATTTCTTTCAACCCATATCGTCGGCATCAAAAAACATGGCTTCCACTATCTGCAGCACTTCATGGGGCCGATCTGGTGGCTGGCCCCTCTCATGTTCTTCATTGAGATCATCGGGCACCTGAGCCGCCCCCTTTCCCTCTCGCTCCGTCTTTTCGGCAACATGAACGGTCACGAGCTTGTTCTCATGATCTTCTTCGCCCTGGCCCCCTTCCTTGTTCCCCTGCCGATGATGCTCATGGGCGTTCTGGTGTCATTCATCCAGGCATTTGTTTTCATGCTTCTCGCTATGATCTATATCCAAGGTTCGCTTGAGGAAGCACACTAATCTGCTTACACGAATCCTATACCGTTTAGGATACAACACACCAAAGGGAGGTAGTAACAATGGAATTTTTCACAATGTGCATGCTGGCGGCTGGCTTCGGTATGGCAATCGGTGCGTTCGGTACCGGTATCGGCCAAGGTCTCGCGGTCAAGAACGCCGTTGAGGGCGTTTCCCGCAATCCCGGCGCTTCCGGCAAGATCCTCACCACCATGATGATCGGTCTGGCCATGATCGAGTCCCTTGCCATCTACGTTCTCGTCGTGTGCCTCATCATCCTCTTCGCCAACCCCTACAAGGATGTGGCCATCGAGCTTGCCAAGGCTGTCGTGAAGTAAGGACCGTCTTTCTTTCGAGACAGAAAAGGGTGGGGCCCGACGGCCCCACCCTTTTTTCACGTGGTCTCTGTGATTTCGGCTACCGCACGGTTGCCTTCAGATACTCGACCAGCAGCCGCACCCCGACACCGGTGGCACCTTTCGGCTGATACGGCCGCCCCTTTTCCTCCCACGCAGTGCCGGCGATATCAACATGAGCCATCGGCTCTTGCCCACGAAACGCTGTAGGAACCATGCAGCAGTAATGGTTCCAGCATGGGGACCGCCCGCGTTTTTCAGGTCAGCCACATCACTTTTCATAATCTCGCCATACTCGTCCCACAGGGGCAGCTCCCACAGCCGTTCGCCCGTCGCCTCCCCTGCCCTGCGCAGCAACTTGACAAGGGCGGTATCATTTCCCATAATCCCCGATGCGGCACTCCCGAGCGCCACAAGACAGGCCCCCGTCAAGGTTGCCAGATCGATGACCGCGGCAGGTTTGAAGCGCTGAGCGTAAAACAGGGCGTCGCTGAGTATCATTCGACCCTCGGCATCAGTATTGACGATTTCCACGGTTTGGCCGGACATGGTCCGGACGATGTCGCCCGGTTTGTACGCCCCTCCCCCGGGCAGGTTTTCGGCTGCCGGGACGAGCCCGATGACGTTCACCGGCAGCCGTAGCCCCGCCACGGCCATCACGGCCCCCATAACGGCCGCTGCGCCTGCCATGTCGTCTTTCATCCTCTCCATGCCCTCGCGGGGTTTGAGCGATATACCGCCCGAGTCGAACGTGACCCCCTTTCCTACCAGGACCGTGGGGCGCTTATCCGCACTCCCTCCCCGATAGTCGAGAACGATGAAACGGGGAAGCTGATGCGATCCCTTGGCAACCGAGAGAATTCCCCCCATGCCCTGACGCTCCATCTCGTCACGGTCGAGGACCGTGCAGGCAATGCCGAGCCGGGCCGAAAGCTCAAGGGCCTTTTCCGCCAGAAACAGGGGAGTAGCCACGTTGCCGGGCTGAGAAACGAGATCGCGGGCAAAGGATACAGCCTCGCAGATAGTTGCATCATCTGCGAGCAGGCGTTCGGCATCGGCAGTATCCGCCCCCGGCTCAAAGAGGCTGACTATCTCCGCCACGGCAGCCGTAGTGTCCGGCTTCGTTTTGTAGTTATCGAAGGAATAGGCACCAAGGGACAATCCCTGGGCAATATCCGCTACTGACGTGGGCGGGACACCAGCAACCCGATGCACGACCGAGGCGGCACGGGTGACGCCGGCACCTTTCAAGGCTTTTACGGTGCTCCCTCCCGCCTGGCGCAGCCGCTCGGGAGTCAGCCCGCCGGAATTGCCAAGCCCCACGAGAACAATACGTTCCGCAGGAATACGACCCAGCGTATGAAGGACCATAACCCGATTCAGCTCCCCGGAAATCTCTCGGCGCTGAATAAGCGATGCGATGGCGCCCTGAAGGATCTCGTCGATACGCGCCAGAATGGGGTCATCCAACGGGTTGTCTTCGCGGCAGCCGACCAGCAGCGCCGCGCAGGGGAATGTCGTGTAATCGGTTGCCTCTACTGAAATAACCATGGGTATCTCCTTGGAATCAACAAAGAAGGGGCATGTCCGCGGACATGCCCCTTCTTCTTAAGTATGGAGCCGGGCTATTCGACCCGGATTGCCAGGAAGTGGTTACCCCCGCCGCGGCGTAGGAGGAAACGGACAACATCTCCTTTTTTCACTGCCCGGATCGCTGCTTCATAATCCGCCAGCGTAGCAATGGGACGCCCCCCTATCTCCCGAACGATATCACCCGGCAGGATTCCGGCCTCCCCGGCCAGACTTCCCGACTTCACTCCCGTGACCACGACACCCTGGGTCTCCTTGAGCCCCATACGGGCGGCAAGATCGCGCGTCAGTTCCCTGACTGCCATGCCTAGCTTGTCCTCGCCGTTCTTCTGATCGGCCTCGTCGCCCGCATCCGCCAAGCGCCCGACCGACACCTCGACATCCTGCACCTTACCATCACGCAGCACCTTGACTGGCGCGGCCTTCCCCACCGGGGTGGCGGCTACGATACGGGGAAGCTCGTTCATCTCCCGGATCTTTTTACCGTCGAACTCAAGAACGATGTCCCCACTCTTGAGTCCGGCCTTGGCAGCGGGACCATCCTTCACCACGTCGGCGATGAGCGCGCCCCGCTCTCCATCGAGGCCGAACGAGCGGGCCAGATCAGGGGTTATGGGCTGAACCGTCACCCCCAGCCAACCGCGGATGACCTTGCCCTTTTCCTCGAGCTGGGGAATGACGTCCTTGGCCATGTTGATGGGGATGGCGAAACCGATCCCCTGACCGCCCGCGATGATGGCGGTATTGATGCCTATGACCTTGCCTTCGGCACTGAAAAGGGGCCCTCCCGAGTTACCCGGTTGATGGAGGCATCGGTCTGGATGAAATCGTCATAGGGACCGCTGCCGATGACGCGGCCGGTGGCGCTGACGATGCCGGCGGTAACGGTCTGGGCAAGGCCGAAGGGATTGCCGATCGCCATCACCCACTCGCCCACTTTGATTTCATCGCTGTTGCCGAGACTCGCCACGGGGAGTTGATCCTTGGATTCGATCTTGATGAGAGCCAGGTCCAGCTTTTCGTCGGCCCCTTTCAATTCCGCCTTGAACTCGCGGCCGTCGGAGAGGCGAACCTTGATCTCGTCGGCGCCGGCAACCACATGGTTATTGGTGATGATAAAGCCCTGATCGCTGATGATGAACCCGGAACCGAGGCTCCGCTCCCGCTGCTGACGGCGAGGCGCCTCGTCAAAAAAGCGATCAAAGAAATCATGGAACGGGTCGTTGAAGGGAGAGGGTTGGCGACGGGGGCGGGCTGTCTGGGCCGGGCTCTTGGATGTGCTGATGTTGACGACGGTTGGTTTCAGCTTTTCGGCAAGCGCGACGAAATCGGGAGCCATGACCTTGGCGGGGACTTCTCCCGCAGACAGCGCCATCAGGCAGATGACAGCGAGCATAGCCTTAAGGAACCGCAGGGACATCACTTTCATACGGACCTCCTCGGTAAAATTGACCCGATAAATGTAATAACCAGGGGGGTGTTTGTCAACTGCAGGACGGCTGAACCCCTTGCAGATGCCGCACTGGCGGTGTTTTTTCTTGCCTCGCCCCATGGATGTGCTAGTATTGCAGCAGTCAAAACCACGCGAAAAGGCCCGATGAAAAAGGTTTATCTCCTCACTGCTCTCTTGATCGCGCTGAACTTACTGGCGGCCGCGCGGATCGCCGCCGGACTGATCTCCTATCGCCTGGCCCGGACGGCACCGCCTACCGCAATGGGTGCGACCGGCCCCTCCACCACAGCCGTTTCCGACGACATTCTGAGTTTTGCTCCCATTCTTGACCAGGGACTGTTCGGCCGGGCGACACAGGGAAAACTGACTCCCCTCGCCGCACCTGTCCAGGGGGCGGCGGGAGCCCAGCAGCCTGCGCCGGTCCTTGGGGATCTGGCCTTGCTGGGAACGGCCCGCGGCTCGTTCCGGGAGACATTCGCCCTCATCCGCCGGGCAACGCCGCCTGAAGAACGGGTTTTTCGTCTGGGCGACACCGTGTTCGGCGTCGGTCCGCTCGTGGGAGTCCAGAAGGAAAGCGTGGAAATCCTCGCCAGCGGGCGAAAGATTCGCCTCACAACCCCCCTGGCCATGGGGATAGAACCGACATCCGCCCCTCCTCCCCCGGTTGCCGCACCGCAAACCGGTGCGGTTCAGGTGGGGGCGGGAAGCTACGTGATTGATCAGCGAGCGCTCAACGCCGCCCTCGAAAACCTTGGCCAGGTGATGACCGATGCACGGCTCCTGCCGAGCGTAAAAGAGGGCAAAGTGGAGGGCTTCCGGATTTCAGAGGTCAAGCCTGCTGGAGTGTTTTCAATGATCGGCATGCGGAACGGGGACATTCTGCTCCGCATCAATGATCTCCCCGTGGACTCACCCGAGCGCGCCATCCAATCGCTGGCATCGCTCAAGGGGCAGAACCGCATCAAGCTCGATCTGGTCAGGGACGGCCAGCCGACTTCGTTTAACTACGATATACGATAAGCACAATGACGGCTTCGCTTTGCGCTGGCGGCAGAGCTCCTTCCCAGGGGACAGTGGCAAGCGCGCAGGGGCACGGTCATTGTGAATAACGTGCGGAGGATTTCCGTGAAGAAACGCTTCCTGAACCTGCTGACCGCTGCCGTCCTGGCCTGCGCCCTTCTTGCACCGCTGCCGGCGAGTGCCCGGGGGGTGGTTCTCAATTTCAACGACGTGGACATCGCCACCATGGTGAAGTTCATCAGCGACCTGACCGGCAAGAATTTCGTCCTGGACGAGCGGGTGAAGGGAAAGATATCCATCTACTCCCCCTCCAAGCTGACGCCGGATGAAGCGTTCAACCTGTTCACATCGGTTCTGGAACTGAAGGGGTTCACCCTTGTCCAGGCCGGCAAGGTCTACAAGGTGGTTCCTACGGCGGCAGCCAAGCAATCGGGCATGAAGCTTCTGAGCGACAAGGACCGCCTCCCCGTGAGCGATGCCTATGTGGCCCGGGTGATCCCCCTGGAGCGCATCTCCGCCCAGGAAGCGGTGGCCTTTCTCCAGCCCATTGTCTCCAAGGACGGCTACATCGCGGCATTTGGCGCCAGCAACATGCTGATGGTGGTTGATTCTGCCTGAACATCCAGAAACTCACCGGCATTCTCACCCTGGTGGATTCTCCCCAGAAGCGGGAGGGCGCCGAGATCATCTTCCTCAAAAATGCCTCGGCAGACAGCGTTTCCGGCGTGATCCGCGAATGGCTCGGCGGCAAGACAAGCCGGCCGGCCAGCCAGGCGGGACAGGCTACCGCAACATCAAGCGCGGGGGTTCTCATCGTCCCCGACACCCGGCTCAATGCGCTGGTCATTTTCGGCAGCGATCAGGACAAGGACGACATCAAGAAACTGATTGCCATGGTGGACGTGGTCCCGCCGACCACCAGCAGCAAGATCAACGTCTACTATCTGGAGAACGCCGATGCCACCGAGGTGGCAAAGGTGATCGACGGCCTCATCAAGGGCACACCCACCACCCCCGGGCAGCCCGGGATGCCTGCAGCGGCGCCTGTTCAATCCCCCTTCGAGGGTGGAAAGATCTCGGTCACGCCGGACAAGGCTACCAACTCCCTGGTGATCATGGCCTCGCCGGTCGATTACCAGAACATCCTCCAGGTGATCCAGAAGCTCGACAAACGGCGGCGCCAGGTGTTCGTCCAGGCCCTCATCGCCGAAGTCTCCCTCGACAAGCTCAAGGATGTGGGCGTTCAGATCGGCGCGCTGGCCGTGGGCACGCAGGGCGACGCGTCCGGCGGCGCCGTCCTGGACCCGTTCAACTTCCTGAGCGCCACCAGCGGGCCGCAATTTCTCCTGGTAAAAGCACTTGAAGAGCTTGGGAAAAACGTCAGTGTGTCGGCCCAGGTCAAGGCCCTCATCTCCGACGGCGCCATCAATGTACTCTCCACCCCGAACATTCTTACCTCGGACAACAAGGAGGCGGAAATCTTCGTGGGTGAGAACGTTCCGTTCCTCTCCCAGACCAATCTGACGACCGGCGGAATATCCCAGCAATCAATCGAGCGCAAGGATACCGGCATCACGCTCAGGATCACTCCCCAGATCAGCGAAGGGGAGTACGTGAAGCTCGACATCTACCAGGAAATTTCTGCAGTAAAGGAAAACAAGGGACAGGCGAATGACCTCGTCACCACCAAGCGCTCGGCCAAGACCGCCGTCGTGGTCAAGGACAAGGACACGGTGGTGATCGGCGGGTTGATCCAGGATCGGGACACCGAAACCATCAACAAGATCCCGCTCCTGGGCGACATCCCGCTCCTGGGCTGGCTGTTCAAGACCAAATCGACGCGCAGGGAGAAGACCAACCTGATGATCGTCCTTACGCCGCGCATCATTCGGGGAGCCGAGGAGATGAGCGATGTCTCCGGCCAGCAGCGCGACAAGTTCGGCGAAGCGCTCAGGCTCGACGCCCCCTTGGACCTCAAGCGCGACCTCCAACTGAGCAAATGACGGACGCACACGACATGGAACAGATCGCCCGGCGGCTCGGCATCCCCTTCCTGGCCGAGATCGGGGACAATGAGGCTGATGCGGCACTGCTCACGCGGCTCCCCCTGGCCTTTGCCCGGGGCAGGCTCATCCTTCCCCTGCGGGAGCGGGATGGACGGCTCCTGGTCGTTTCCGGCAATCCCGCGGATCTGTCGGCCATCGATGAGGTGCGGGGAGTCTACGGAATGGAGGTGGAACTGGCCGCGGCAACGCCGGATACGGTACTCGGCGCGGTAAACCATCTCTACGCCCGGCTCGGCAGTTCGGCCCAGGAGGTCGTGGAAGAGCTTGAAGGGGAAGACCTTTCGGTCATCGCCACTGAACTGGCCGAGCCCAAGGATCTTCTGGACCTGACCGACGAAGCGCCGGTCATCCGGCTTCTGAACTCGATCCTCTCGGAGGCGGTGAAGGAGCGGGCCAGCGACATCCACATCGAACCCTACGAGCGGGAACTGGAGGTCCGTTTCAGGATCGACGGCATCCTCTACCGCAAGCTCGCCCCTCCCAAGGTGGTGCAGGAAGCTCTGGTCTCCCGCGTAAAGATCATGGCCGGACTGAACATCGCCGAAAAGCGCCTTCCCCAGGATGGCCGCATCAGGGTAATCGTGGCGGGACGGGATGTGGACATCCGCGTCTCCATCATCCCCACCTTCTTCGGCGAACGCGTGGTGCTCCGTCTCCTCGACAAACAGAAGGGGCTCATTTCTCTCGAAAACATCGGGCTGTCCGAAGGGGGCGTCCGGGCCATGGAGCGCCTCCTTGCCCGGACCAGCGGCATCATCCTCGTCACCGGACCAACGGGAAGCGGCAAGTCCACCACTCTCTACGCGGCACTCAACCGGCTCAACTCGCCGGAAAAGAACATCATCACCATCGAAGACCCCATCGAATATCAAGTCAAGGGGATCGGCCAGATTCAGGTCAATCCCAAAATCGAGCTGACCTTTGCCCAGGGCCTGCGCGCCATTCTCCGCCAGGACCCGGACATCGTAATGGTGGGGGAGATCCGCGACGCCGAGACAGCGGAAATCGCCATGCAGGCGTCGCTCACGGGACACCTGGTCCTCTCCACCCTTCACACCAACGACAGCGCCACCGCCATCGCCCGACTCGTGGACATGGGAATCGAACCATTCATGGTGGCATCGTCCCTGTCTGCGGTCCTGGCCCAGCGGCTCGTGCGCCGCATCTGCCCCCACTGCCGCGAATCCTACACGCCGGAACGGGACTACGCCGGCATCACCCTCCCCTCAACCCTCTACCGGGGGCGGGGATGCGATGCATGTTTCGGCCTCGGAACCCTGGGCCGGGTCGGCATCTACGAACTCCTCCCCGTGGACGGGGAGATCTGCTCCATGATCATCCGTCGGGAACCGGCCGGAGCCATCAAGGAATACGCTGTCGGCAAGGGGATGCGGACCCTGCGCGACGACGGCCTGGCCAAGGCCGCAGCGGGCATCACAACCATCGAGGAGGTCCTGCGGGTAACGCAGGAGGAGTATGCCGACCTTCCGGTATAGCGCCTATACGGCCGGGGGACGGGAGACGTCCGGCACCGTCGAGGCTGAGAGCCTGAAGGAGGCGAAGCTCCGCCTGAAGCGGGACGGCCTCTATCCGCGTGACATTGGCCCGGTCTCCGAGACGGCGGGGACCGTCTCCCGACGTTTCGGAGGGAGAAGCGCGGGCCCTGCCCAGGTGGCTCTCATGACCCGTCGGCTCGCAACGCTGGTGGGCTCGCAGGTTCCGATCTACGAGGCAGTGACCACGCTCTGGGAGCAGGAAGATCCCGGCGAGATCAAAAAGGCCCTCGGCCGGATCCGGGAACGCCTGGCCGAGGGTGCCAACCTGGCCAAGGCGCTGTCCCTCGAACCCCGGCTTTTCAGTGAGAGCTACGTGGCAATGGTGGCGGCAGGCGAGGCAAGCGGCGCTCTGGACGCCGTTTTGGAGCGAGTCGCCCTCTTCCTCGAGGAACAGCGGGCCATTCGGAGCAAAATCACCGCCTCGCTGGCCTACCCGACGCTCATGGTCCTGGTGGGAAGCGCGGTAATGCTCTTCCTCCTGGCCTTTGTCATTCCCAAGATCGTCACCATCTTTGAGGACAACCGGGCCGCCCTCCCCCTGATCACCATCGCCCTCATCAAGACGAGCACCTTTCTCCGCTCATTCTGGTGGGCATGCATCGCCGCCGTGGCCGGAGTGGTGCTGCTCTACCGGCGTCTCATGAAGGACGAGGCCTCCCGCCTCCGCCGCGACCGCGTCCTTCTGCGGATCCCGGTGGTGGGAAGTCTCCTGCGCCAACTCATCCTCTCCCGCTTCGCCAAGGTGCTGGGACTTCTCCTTTCCAGCGGTGTACCGGTCATGCGGGCTCTCGAAATCACGGCCCAGGTTGTGGTCAACCGCCACTATCGCGCAGCCCTCACCGGTGTGATAGCCGGACTGGCTGAAGGCGGCACCCTTTCGGGGGCTCTGCGTACCACGGGACTCTTTCCCCCGCTTCTGGTCCACATGGTCGCCGTTGGCGAGAAGGGGGGCGAGCTTGAGGAGATGCTCGGCAAGGCCGGCAGCGCCTTCGAGCGGGAGTTCGAATCGTCAGTATCCGGCCTCATGGCACTCCTGGAGCCACTCCTCGTCCTGGCCATGGGGCTGGCCGTGGGGCTCGTGGTGGTCGCGGTACTGCTCCCCATCTTTGAACTTAATCAACTCATTCGCTGATTTTTTCCAACCGGAGGTAACGGACCATGCACAACACCCTGCGCAATAGACGCGGCTTCACCCTCATCGAAATCATGGTGGTCATTGCTATCCTGGCCCTGCTGGCAGCCCTGGTGGGGCCCCGGATCATCGGTCGCTCCGACGATGCCAAGATTGCCGATGCCAAGGTGCAGATCAAGAACCTGGAGACGGCCCTCAAGCTCTACAAACTCGACACCGGCACCTATCCATCAACGGAACAGGGTCTTATGGCGCTGGTTTCCGCGCCCACAGTGGGAACCATCCCGAAAAACTACCGCTCCGAGGGGTATCTGGAGAGCAAGCAGGTGCCAAGGATCCTTGGGGTAACGATTTCGTCTACCTGTCTCCCGGCGAGCACGGCGACTACGATCTCTACTCCTTCGGCGCCGACGGTGTGAAGGGGGGCGAAGGGAAGAATGCCGACATCGAGAGCTGGAACCTGCAATAACCACGGGTTCACCCTGATGGAGCTGGTGGTGGTGATAGTCATCCTGGCTCTGGCGGCGGCGCTGGTCCTTCCACGGCTCACGCCCGGCGACACGGCGCATCTTCACCGGGCAGCCCGCGAGTTCGCCGCCACCTTGCGGTTCATCCAGGATCGGGCCATCACAGCAAAGACCGCCTACCGCATGAAGCTGGTGCCCGGCGAAAGCGCCATCGCCATCGCAACGATCCTGCCGGACGGCACGGAAGGAGAGCCGGACGATCCGATCCTGCGGCGGCGCCTCCTGCCCGAGGGAATCAGCATAGCCAGCATCTTCACCCCCCGGGTCGGCAAGCGTACTGCAGGCGAGGTGGTGGTCACCGTCGGTACGGCAGGGTTTGAAGAGTTCACCGTTTTCCATCTCAAGGCCGAGGGAAGCGACGCCGTTATGACGGTCATGGCCTATCCGTCCTCCGGCAAGGTAAAAGTCGCGGAAGGGTACCGGGAGGATCCCCTGTGAGAACCATTGGTGCACGGGGGTTTACCCTGCTCGAAGTAATGATTGCCGTTGCCATCATTGCGGGGGTGGTGTTCACGGTGATCGGAGTGGTCAACAACCATCTGGCGGTCGCCAGCCGCGATCGGGATGAAGGGGTGGCCGTTCTGCTGGGCCGCCAGATGCTCGACGATCTCGACACCAGACAGGACATTCCCGAAAAGAGCAACGGCACCTTTGCGCCGGTTCGACCGGACTATGCATGGGTAATGACATCCACGGCAACGCAGGTTTCGGGATTCCGGAAGGTGACCGTGGCCATCTCGTGGGATAATGCACGGAGGACGGTGAGCCTTGTTCGCTACGTGGCGAAATAGCCCCGGCGGCCAACGGGGGTTCACCCTCCTGGAAACCCTGGTGGTAATGCTGCTGCTGGCAGTGGTGGCCGGAGCCCTCTACTCCAGCTACTTCACCGTGGTCCGAGCCAAGGAACGCACCGACGAGGGAGCCGAGGAGCGCCGGGAATTGCGCGGCACCCTGGATCTCCTCCGGCGCGAAATCGACGGTGCCTTTTTCAGGGGAAACGACATGCGGCTGCGGTTCGTGGTGGAGGACCGGGACATCTTCGGGAAGCCCGCATCGAGCCTGGAGTTTGCGGCCGTAGCTCCGCCCCGGGCCGGCGACCTTCCAGCGTCCGACCTGGAGAAAATTCGTTATGCGGTAAAGGAGACAGACGGCACGCTCTCTCTCACCCGCGAGTCAACTGAACTCTTCGGGAGCGTGAAACCGATGCCTTATCCGCAGATGGAGGCAATCGAAGGGTTTCTCGTGGAGTGCTACGATGCCGGCAAATGGGTGAAGACCTGGAACACGGAGCTGGTCCCCCGTCTTCCGGAGCGGGTCAGGATAACCATCCGGGTCCGGCAGGGCGACCAGACGGTGGAATTCACTACCCTTGCCCGGCCCAGGGGGCGGCAGTCGTGAGGCGATCGGAGTCCGAACGGGGCTTCGCCCTCATCCTGACCCTCGTGGTGACTGCCCTCCTCATCGCAGTGACCACCGAGTTCATCCACGGAGTTTATGTGGACACGTCGCTCCACCGCAACTTCGTGAACCTGCAGCAGGCAAGCCTCATGGCCGAGGGAGGGGTAACCGGCGGGATTTCGCTGCTGCGAAACCTTCGCACCTCCGCCAATGACCAGGGGCTGCAGCAACTCCTTGCCGATCCCGTCCGATTTGAAGATGAAAAGGGACGGGTGGGCATCACCATCGAGGAAGAGGACGGCAAGCTCAACCTGAATGCCGTCACCCTTCCCAACGGTGACGAACATGTGTTTTACGGCCCTGCGGAACGCCGGCTGCTGACCGTTCTCAAGCTGCCGCTAGCGCTTCACGACTCGCTGGCCGATTGGCTGGACGCCAATGACGAGCCGCGGCCCGACGGCGGAGAATCTGCCTATTACCAGTCGCTGAGCGCCCCCTATGCCCCCCGCAACGCCCCCTTTGCCACCTTTGGCGAACTGGGGCTCGTCCGGGGAGTGGACCCCGCCGTCCTGGAGCGGCTCCGGCCCTTTGCCACGGTCTTTGTCGACGGGGGGGCCATCAACGTGAACACCGCTCCCCTGCAGGTGCTCATGGCACTTGACGAGGGCATCAGCGAGGGAATCGCCCGGGACATCATGCAACGGCGCCGCATAAAGCCATTCAAAAACGTTGGGGAATTATCCGAGATTCCCGGCATGGAGACAATCGCCGGGAAGCTGTCCGGCTTTGCCGGCGTTCGGGGAAGCACCTATCGTCTCGTTTCCCGGGCAGCAGTGGGCGACGTGACCAGGCTTGTGGAAGCAGTGGTGAACCTTGACGGAACCCAGCCCCGCTATCTCTACTGGAGAGAGTACTGATGACTTATCTGATTCTCGAATGGACCGGCACGGACCTGGTGGCAAGCCGCTTCTTCACCCGGGCAGGTGAACTGGTGTTCCAGGAGCGCGAAAGCCGCCCTGCCGCTTCGGAGGCCGATCTGGCCGCAGCGCTCCGGGAACTTGCCCCTTCCGACGACGACTGCCGGCCGGTACTCGCCATCCCGCTGGGCCGGCTCTTCAGCCGGGAGATCGATCTGCCGATCCAGGAACGGGCCAAGCTCCGCCTGCTCCTTCCCCTGGAGCTGAAGGGAGAGACCGCCCTGGAGAATGAGGATCTGGTCTTCGACGGGCTGCCCCTGGCCGCCGAGGGAAAGGTGCTGGCGCTCTGGGCGCGCAAGCGGGAGATTGCCCACCTTGTCCAGGCATGCACCGAGGCGGGAATAGACCCCGAGGTGGTCACAACCGCCCCCATCCACTGGGAGGAGCTTCTCTCTCCCGACGAAGCCGAAGCGGCCCTGGCCGTCACCGACGGTACGGCACTGGCGGTGTACGGGAACGGCAAGCCCCTCTTCTTCAGGGCTCTTGGCAGTGACGAGGGGGAACTATCCCGCACCCTGGCGGCGCTGGAAATGGCCAGGCAGGTACGGATTGAACGGCTCTTCTGGCACGGCTCTCCCGTGGGCAACGCGCCTGCGGAAGCAGAGGGAGTACCCATGCTGGCGCTGCCCGTAACCGACAGCCTGGCAGCCGCCTTTGGCGGGGATGAGGCGGCCGCGCGGGAAAATGCCGGCGCATGGGCGCTGGCACGTGCGCTCCAGACCGGGCGGATCGGCACCTTTCGCGCAGGCGAACTCGCCTGGACCAGGGGGCGTGAGCAACTCAAGCGCCGGCTCCGCATCCCCGCGATCCTGACAGTGCTTCTGCTGCTGCTCCTTGCCGCCGACGCCGGTATCCGTTACACCATGGTGAAGCGGGACCTGACATCGGTGAACGCGTCCATTGCCGCCCTCTATCGGGAGGTTTTCCCCGGACGGAAGAAGAGCGTTGACGAACTGGGCGAACTGAAGGCGGAGATCCGCAGGCTCGGCGCGGCAGGCGCAGGGAGCCACATCCTGGATACCCTGCGGGGATTGGCAAAGGCCAAGGGCGACGACGTGACCGGCCTTTTCGAGGTGGAGATCGACGGCACGGCAGTGCGCCTCAAGGGAGATGCCCGCTCCACCCAGGCGGTCAGCCAGTACCGCGACCGGCTCGCCAGCGTCCTGGCCGACGCCGAGGTGGGCCAGATCACGGCAAAACCGGACGGGTCCGTCACGTTCTCCCTCAGGGGCACCATCAGCGAGGTGGCGAAATGAGTGCGCTTAACAGAATCCGCGACACATGGAACGACATGGATCGCCCCACCCGCCTGCGCTGGGGGTACGGACTCGTGGCCATCCTCGCCCTTGCCGTGGCCTTTTCCTTCGCGTACGACCGGATCGGCCTTCTGGAGGACAAGCGGCAGCGGCGCGAAGCCGACCTGGTGGAAATGCTCCGCCTGAAGGGGCGCTACCAGGAGGCGCGCAGCACATCCATGCGCCTTGCCAACAGGCTGGCCGCGGTCCGCGCAGACGATTCGCCCGCAAAGCTCGTGGAAGAAACCGGTATCCGCGGCAAATCGCTTCGCATCACCCCGCTCAAAACCGAACAGAAGAACGGTTTTACCGAGGAAGCAGCCGACATCAAAATTGACGGGCTCACGGCAAATGAAGCCGTCAATCTCCTCCACCGCATCGAGAAGGGCCAACGCCCCGCCATTATCAGGAAAGCACTGCTGCGCACCCGCTTCGACGATCCGTCAAAGCTCGACCTGACTCTTACCGTGGCACTGCTGCGCGGCGCACCCCAGGGGGCGCGATGACCGCACGTCGCTGGCTCGCCTGGGGCGCCTGCATCATCGCCGGACTGCTCCTCATCCTGACCTTCACCCTTCTTCTGGTCCCCTCGCGGGAACTGGAACAATTGACCGTCCGCTGGTTTGCCCGGCAGGGGTACGACTTCAGCGCGGCCGACTTCGGCAAGGCGTTTCCGCTGGGCATTGCCGCCCGGGGTGTTACCATAGCCGACAACCGGGGGCCGCTCCTGCGGTTGGACACTGTCCGGGCGCGACTCGAGCTCCTGCCGCTTTTGGCGGGGAAAGTCTCCGTTGACGTGGACGGCTCGGTCGGCGCGGGGCAGTTCGACGGCACCTTCCGGCTCCGGGACGGCACGGGGGTTTTCTCCGCACGTGACGTTCGCCTGGAGGACATCCCCTTCTTCCGGACCGCCACCGACGCCGATATCAAAGGAGTGCTGACAGCTGACGCCACCCTTGCCGGCACGGGGCGATCCAAAGGGGGCGAAGTGAAACTGGCGGTAAAGGGAGCGCACATTAGCGGCGCAACGATCAGCGGCGTTCCTCTGCCGGACGCCGTGTACGAAACGGTGCGAGGCATGGTCAGGGTAGCCGGCGGCCGGGCAACCATCGACAGCTTCTCCCTCCAGGGAGAGGACGTCTACGTCCGCCTGAGCGGCACCATGCCCCTCATGGCTCCCATGGAGAACTCGCCCCTCAATCTGTCCCTGGAGCTGATGCCCCGGCCCGCATTCCTAGACCGGCAGAAGCTCGTCTTCACTCTTCTGGCAAAATACCTGGTAACGCCGGGTCACTACCGGCTGCCGATCCGGGGAACCCTCTCAAAGCCTCTTCTTCAGTAACGCCCCTGCCCCCACTGCCGTCCACACTCGCACGGATCATTCTTTTCGCGCCAGCGCCAGCAGCCCTTGCACCCGTTCAACCACCGGCGGGTGGGAATAGTGAAACGCTGCGTAGAGGGGGTGCGGATGAAGATTGGAGAGGTTTTCCCGGGAAAGTTTAACCAGCGCCGTAGCGAGCGATGCGGGATCTTCGCAGAGCTCCACTGCGAATCGGTCGGCCTCCCGCTCCTGCCGGCGCGACAACCAGGCAAACAGGGGCGTTAGCGGAAAGAGCGCCAGGGTACCGATGAAGCCGACGATCACGAGCCGAGCCGGAAACGTCGCCTCCGTCATCCCCAGAAGCCCGGGCAGCCCCTCCCATGATGTGATCCTCCAGGCCAGCCAGGCAGCGGCAAGGGCGCCTGCCTGACCGCCAATTAGCCTCCGGCGGATGTGTCCCAGCTTCCAGTGGCCGATCTCATGGGCCAGGACCGCCAGAATCTCCGCGCGGGTCATCTGGTCCAGCAGCGTATCGTACAGCACGATGCGCTTTACCCGGCCGATGCCGGTAAAGTAGGCATTGGAGTGGCGGCTGCGCCGGGATGCATCCACCTGCATAACCCGGCTCACCCTGAGTCCGGCCCGCTCGGCCATGGCACGGATCTCTTCTTCCAGCCCTTCGGTCTTCACCGGCTCGTAGCGGTTGAACAGCGGCTCGATGACATACGGTGAGAGATACATGAGAAACAGGGTCAGAAACGCGAGAAAGCCCCAGACCCAGAGCCACCAGTGCAGGGGACTCCATGCGACCAGGGCGAAAGCGCCGGAAATCATGAGCGTGGCAAGCGTCATTGAAATACACGTCGATTTAAGCAGGTCGGACCACCAGAGCCTCGGCGTTATGGTGGTAAAGCCGTACCGGCGCTCAATGACGAATGTTTCATAGAGTCCGAAGGGGATTGCGATGGCGCTCTGAACGAGGGAAAGAAGCAGAAAAAAGACGACGCCCGCCAGGATGAACGAGGTGGTCAGCGAGGCAACCCAGCGGTCGAAGAGCGGGAGGATTCCTGCGAAGAGAAATCCGACAAGAAGGCCGCTGTCGACCAACGATTCCACAATCCCCAGGCGACTCCGGTCGAGGGTATAGGCAGTTGCAGTGCGCAGGCTCCCCTCATCCACCGCTCCGGCGAAACCATCGGGGACCGTTGTTCCATGGCGCCTGAGATGTTTGAGGTTCATGATGCGGAGCAGATGCTCGAAGGCGAGGACCGCGAGGTACCAGGCGAGGATCGTCACAGTCATGGGGAAGGATACCTCAGGTGACAGCGGTTGTCGAGAATTGGGCCTGACACGGAAAAGGGGAGGAACCGTGGCCCCTCCCCCTGCATGCGCCGAGTGATCCGCCGTGTCAGTGCGAAACCGTCCCGTCTTCCACAATCGCGTCATACCTGTAGCCGCCGCCGAAGTCCTTGTCCTTCCTGAGCGTCCCGGTGATGGTGACCACTTCGCCCACGGCCGGGAGGTCCTGGGTCGTCACGGTCAGATCATGGCTTCCCTTCGAGCTGTCGCCGGAGCCGTCCTGAAGATGCAGCCAGTTCTTGCCCATGATGCCGGCCGACACCTTGGTCACCTTGGCCCGGACAGTGATCGTCTTGCCGTCAAGCTTCTCCCTGTTGCCATGAAGCTCGGCAACAGTGAAACCATTGGCCCCTGCTGCCTTTTCTACGGCAATCTTCTCTGCGGGAGTGACCACCCCCCCCTTGCTTCCGGCCGAGTTCTTCCCCGTGGTGCTTGCGGCCTGGGTCGCCATTCCCTCGGAAAAGTAGATGCTGTCGAAGGTCCGGTTAAGCGCCTTGCTGAAGAACTTTTGCATCTCCATGCCCGGCTTGAGGGTCACCTCGCGGCCGACCTCCAGAGATGTCTCGGGAATGGCCGCCCATGCGGTCTTACCGTCCCGCTCAAGACGGACATAGGTATACCCGCCGCCGTTGAACGTCTCCACGACCTTTCCTGCCAGGGGGGTGCCCTGAACGACGGAAGCCTCGCCTCCCCCCCCCATGCCGCCCATGGAGCCGAAGGCGTGGGCATCAAGGGACAAGGATGCAAGTAGAATCATAAGAACAAAGGCATTCACATACTTCATGGCTGACTCCTTGCGGTAAATTTGCGGGACCCGGTTCGTGCAACCCCGCCCGCGTGTTTTCAAGACTACCCTTCCTGCGGGAAAATCACAATGTTTTTCCTCTGTTCTCCGGCACTCCAGCTTCACCTGCACAGCCGGAACCACCAAATGAACAAAACAAGGTTTTACGAAAATATGACATTATTATATATTTTATTGATATGTTTTAATTGTATGCAAATTAATCCCCATGGCGGCAATCATCACGAACCGTTACAGGATGAACAGCCATTCATCATCTTGTCGATAAATCAAAAATATGTTATACAGCCACACTTCGACGGTACCACTAAACGTACAGGCCGAATCCGCCGCACCGTCTATGGCATGCGGTCACCAGGGAGGGAGTCATGGCGCACGAGGCGCTCGGAAGGAAACGATACGAAGGATTCGACGGCTCCATGGTCGGGCTCTCGCTGGCCGATCTGATCCAGCTCAAGGGGACCAACAGGTTCTCCGGCTGCATTTCGGTTGAATTCGGAGGACGGCACGGGGTTATTTTTTTCAGGGACGGCGAGGTTGTCCACGCCGAAAAAGACAGCTACGAGGGAGAAGAGGCATTCCAGCGGATCATGCGCTGGCCGGGCGGGCGCTTCACTGCCCAGCCGTACCTGTCAACCGCCCGCCACTCCATCAGGAAAAGCCGGCAGCATCTTCTGCTCGATGCGCACCAAGCCATGGATGAGCGCCGGCGGCACGTCGACCCGCAGGGGAACACCTCGCTCCGCGGCCGGATACGTGCAGTCGGGATGGTGTCCGATGCCATCATCCTTGACCATAACGGCGCCTCCACAGACGGCAGCGGCCCCTCGGCGGACAGACTCGCCGCCCGGGCATGCTTCCTCGCCCGCCTGGCCGGCCGGATCGGTCCGCGCCTGGGGACCGGAAGCCCTACCGCAATGGTCCTTGAGGGCAAAAGAGAGCATCTGTTCGTCTATGCCGGCAAGCATCAATTTCTTGCCGTTACCGCCGATGCAAAGCATCGGCCCCCCGCAGTGGAAGAGGCAATCCGCCGTGCCGTCCATTCCTCCTGACGTGAGCCAGGCGCTCGAACAACTCAACGCGCTGCCCGGGGCCATTGGCAGCCTTGTCACGGATCGCGGAGGAAATATCATCGAGCGGGCCTTTCCTTGCCTCTTCGATGACGCAACCCTGTCGGCGGTTTCGGGTGACGTGGCTGAATGCGCGTCCGTCCTCGGCATCTCGTCCGCCAGCACAAAAACGCTCTTCCTCCGGTACGCGGAGGGGATCGTGGCGATAAAGCCCCTCGACGACGGCCTGCTTCTGCTCCTCTGCACCAGGGAAAGCAGCCGCGAGCTCATGAGCCGCTCGCTCGACGATGCCGCTGCCCGGCTCCGCAAAGACATTACGTCCCCGGCCCTCCACTCCGACTCCGGACCGCCCGGATGGGCGAGCGTCTGACCGGCCGGCAATCGTCATGTCATCAGGATCTTGCCACGCAGGATGAGGATCTCGAATGCCAGCACCCCTTTCCGTGCAATGGTTTGCGCCTCTGACAACCGAGCTCCCAGAGAGGCAATCTCTCCTGCGGCACAGAGGATGGTGACCACGCGCCGCCCCATCACCATGGGCACGAGCAGCAGACCCGGCGCACCAGCCCCGCCCAGGGCCTCTGCCAGCCGCCGGTCGGCCGGGGACAGGCCCGGAGGACCAAGATACACGCTCCGCCCCTCGACCACGGTCCGAACCTGTGACGCCTCCTGGAGCGATATTCGCAACTGCCCGAACTCACGCAACCGCCCCGGGCCGCAGCCGCCTCCCACCCCGCAGCCACATCCCTCATAACGAGCAGCAGGCCCGCACGACCGAAAAGCCGGCCGGCGCAGTCCACCAGGCATCGGCCACGGCGTCACGTTCGCGGCAGTCGGCAAGCGTCCGGGAAAGGGTGTCAATTGTGTACCGCTCGGCTGCCTCGATGCGATTCCCAGCGGTGTCGCCCCCCTCCCAGGGGAGATACTCGCCATCGCCGGGCAGGGTCGAGAAATCGACCACATCCCGAGGCATGGGCTGCTCCGCAGGCCGCGTGGGCCCATAGGTACAGACTCTGCGCCCCCCCAGAGTTTCCGATACGGGCAGGGCGCGCACCTCGCGCCGGATGCCGTAGTATTTCTCCAACGCCATGAAGAGCCGGATTTCCGGTGCGACCATCGGCACGATGACGAATCCCGTACGAAAGGCGATTTCATCAATGGCCGGCAAATCCGAGGGGTCGGCCATGACGAGCCTGAGCCGCCGTCCGTCGACCCCAAGGGGGACGATCTTGTGGCGCTCCACCATATCACGGGGGACAAGAGTCAGGAGGTGGTCGGGCACGGCCATGAGCTCGTCGGGATCGGCACAGGGAACCCGGAGCTTTTCGCTCAGGACCCGGGCAAGCTCTTCCTCGCCGATCACCCCCATTTCAATGAGATTCGTCCCGAGCCTGCCCCCGAAGATCACCTGCCCCTTCAGGGCCTCATCCAGTTGCGCATGAGTTATCATTCCGGATTTGATCAGCATTTCGCCGAGGCGTATCGGCATAGGTTCCTCCATGGCGGGAATGCTCCGGCGCGCCTCCCGCCGCCGGCTTCCCACTGACATCAACCGCAACCACGCCTGCCCGCCCTTATGGGGGCACCCGGCAGGCAGGCCTCATCGGACCGGCGGCATGAGGGGTGCCGCGGGAGCCGCCGGGGCAAGAGGAACGGCCGGGGCACGGGGAGACTGGGGAGGCCGGATGCCCAGGTGGTATGGGGAAGTTTCCGCAGCCGACCCATCGGCATGCTCTGCCGGGCGATCATGGCTCGTAGCGGGCCAGGGCACCGGGAAAGCAGGGGCCATGCCGTCGGAGTATTCGGATGGGGCAGGGAGCGGGAGACTGCTGTCGTGCCGCACGGTCACTGCATCGGCAATGGCAATGAGAAGAAAGCAGACGGTGAATGACCCGTAAAGGTTCCGCACCAGCCGGTTCGTCGGAATGATCAGATTATGGGCAGCTCCGAAGAGCAACGGAACCAGCAGCAGTTCCAGTGCCCCCAGGACAGCGCTTGCCGTGGCCCCGTAGAGACGAGCGAAGTGGAAGGTACAAGCGGCGCAGAGCAGGATAAGCAACCCATTGGGAACCGTGACGAGGGAGGAACGGGGAAACCGGAAGCTTCGCCCCGTCGGCCGGCCCCCGGCTCGCAGCTCCTCATGTGGCCCGGCCGGCGTTTCCGGGCAGGGTTTGAGGCAGGCATCGATCCGGTGATAGGCCTCGATGATCACGCGCAACCGCTCCTCAGCATTGCGGCGTCGCACCGGGTCATGGGCAAAGCGATCGGGATGGCAGGCGGAAACGGCAGCGCGAAAGGCACGCTTTGCCTCGTCGGCGGAAGCGCCGGGGCTGAGACCGAGCAACCCGTAGCAATCGCTGAGATCGTCCATGGGTAATCAGTGCCGCGAGGCGTAATTCCGCGGCGGGAAAGAGAATGCTATGGGACAGGGGTTCGAGAGACCGGTTGCTAGTCCTTGTCGATGAAGCCGTAAAATTCTTCGATCACACCCTGGCGATCGGCCCCCAAGGTGGTGACCGCCGTATCCGAGTGGACCAGGGAGTCCATGTCGATCTTTCGGAAGTTGAGACCGATTCCGTCGTCGGTTATTCGCACTACGCTCGCCTCAAGGCTGAACGAGAGCTCCGCCGATGATCCGAAGAAAAACATGGAGACATCAACCTGCTCGTTGATGGGGATTTTCTGGTCCGTACGAACAAAGAGGCCCTTGAGGCTCACGTTCTCCACTTCCGCCCTGAAGCTCGTGCCATTGTGCCGGATTATCGCCTCGCTCCTGAAATCGATCCGCTCGAACTTTCTCTTTTCCACCTGGCTCCTCCGCCTGCCGGCCGAAACTTATTGCCACTGTCAATCGTATCGTCCGTTCCGGACAAAACTTTAGGACAGTACTCCGCCGCCGGCTACCGCTTGCGCGTATACAGTATACATGGCGCCATACTAGCAGAACATCAGGGGGTTAGACAGAAAAAAAGCGGGATTTAACCTTACAGCCCCCACTTGTATCGAAGGTATTTGGCAGTCTGCTGATAGCCCTGTTCCATCAGGAACTCCCGCTCGTCCGTCGTGACGGAAAAGGAGAGGGACGGCACCATGCCGCAATGAATGGTGATGGTGTCCTTCCAGCGGGCCCCTTTGAGGAACTCCCGGTCCATGGAGTGAAAGAAGATGTTCAGGAGGTCCCCCGCGTAACGGCGCAGGGTCATGACGGAGGAGGAGTGATGGTTCATGCTTCTTTTGGAGAAGGTCCGCAGGACAAGAGTCTTGCCCGCCTCGGCACACTGGCTCTCGATCACGCTCGCCATGAGGGTGCCGTCGATGAGCACGTGTTCCTTGCCGCGCACGACGAATTTCTTCCAGGCAAAGACAAAGGGAATGGCCGCGGAGAAGCGAACCGCGGCGGAGACCTTCAGCCGGGGCGCATTGTCGGCCGAAAGGACGAAAGGCACGTGGTTCAGGATATCCGTGGTAATGACGGCCAGCGGGCTACGGCGCAAATCCGCCAGGCAGACGCCGCCCAACCGCTCGTCGAGCCACCGCTCAAGCGCATCGCCCCGGCAGATTCCCATGCCGGAGAAGACACCGCGCGGAGAGAAGTCGCGGAACAACTCCGTGTCGGTTTCGAGGGCAAGCCGCTTCAGTTCGGCGGTCGGCATGCCCGCGGCGTACAGGGCGGCGATGATGCTGCCCGTGGACGCGCCGATGATCTTGCCGATGGGGACGCCGATCTCCTCCAGGGCGCGCAGGGCGCCGATGAAGGCATAGCAGCGAATCCCCCCTCCCACGAGCATGAGGGTTACCGGCTCATCTGCTCCGGCCTGGCGTGGTTGGCGGTTATCCATGGTGACCGTTACCTCCGGCAAATTTTGGCGCTCCGGGCGCTCCTGTCATCATCGGTCAGGGGCCGGCTGCCGGCCGGCCCGTACCGTCAGCAAATGCGCGGCAACTGCTCGCCCGCAAGCATCTCCACTGCCCTTACGCCCCCGACCGACGTCTCCATCCGGAGCTTTCCCCCGCCCGCACCGGTCACTTCACCGATGATCGCGGCAGCCCCTCCGCAGGGATGCTCCTTCATGCGCGCCAGGACCCGCTCGGCGGCCGGCGGGGCCACGGCAACGAGAAGCTTGCCCTCGTTGGCCACGTAAAGGGGGTCGAGACCCAGAATGGCACAGACCCCCCTCACCGGCCCGGCCAGAGGAATGGCATCCTCGCGGATCGTGATCGTGACATCGGACTGGAGGGCTATCTCCTTGAGGGTGGTGGCGACCCCTCCCCGGGTGGGGTCGCGCAGGACATGAACATCACCGCCGCCCTCGGCGATGATGTCGGCCACCAGCCCGTTGAGAGGGGCACAGTCGCTGACGATGTCGGTCTGGAGCTCAAGCCCCTCCCGCTTCGCCATGACGGCAATGCCGTGGTCCCCCACGGTGCCGTTGATGATGATCCGATCGCCGGGGCGGGCGCAGGCGCCGGAGATGGTGAAGTCGTGCTCCACCAGTCCGATGCCCGAGGTATTGATGAAGATCCGGTCGGCCTTGCCCCGGGGGACGACCTTGGTGTCGCCGGTGACGATCCTTACCCCGGCGGCATCGGCAGCCTGGCGCATGGACGCAAGGATGATCCCCAGGTCGTCCCTGCCGAATCCCTCTTCGATGATGAGGCCGGCACTCAGGAACAGGGGACGCGCGCCCATCATGGCCAGGTCGTTGACGGTACCGTTAACCGCCAGGGTCCCGATATTGCCGCCCGGGAAAAAGACGGGGTCCACCACGTAGGAATCGGTGGTGAATGCCAGCCTGCGGCCGCCGGCATCCACCAGGGCCGCGTCGTTCTGGCCCGCCAGGGATATCCCCGACAGAGTGGGGATGATGAGGTCGTCCAGGAGCTGGTGGGAAAGCTTTCCGCCACTGCCGTGACCGAGCAGGATGAGGTCCTTGTTCACAGGGTTCTCCGGTTGTTGAATTATTGCCCGTACTTGTAGGCCGCCGCACAGGTCCCCTCGCTGGAAACCATGCAGGCGCCCACGGGCGACTCGGGAGTGCAGGCGTTGGCAAACAGGGGACAGTCGAAGGGGGTCACTTTCCCCTTGAGGATCTCCCCGCAGAGGCACCCCTGGTGCTCTTTGGTCTCTTCGACCTCCACCGCGATCTCCCGCTCGGCGTCGAAGGCGGCGTAGGCATCGGCGATCCGGAGGCCGCTCCCCGGAATGATGCCGATCCCCCGCCAGGGTGCGTCAAAGGGGGTGAATACCTGGGCAAGCACGTCCAGGGCCTTGCGGTTCCCCTCCCAGGTGGCCACACGGCTGTACTGGATCTCGACCCGGGGCTTCTCCTCCACCACTTGGCGAACGAGCATCTCCACCCCCTGCATGACGTCGACCGGCTCGAAGCCGGTCACCACACAGGGCATGCCGAACTCCTCCGGAAGAAAGCGGTACGCCCCGGCACCGATAATGGTGCTGACGTGGGCCGGGCACAGGTAGCCGTCGATGCCGAGCTCGGGGTCATTGGCCAGAACACGCATGGGGATCGGCATGGTCTTGTGGGCAGCCAGGACAAAGTAGTTGGCAAGCCCCTGCTTCCGGGCCGCAAGAATACTTCCGCCGATGGCCGGTGCCGTGGTTTCGAAACCGACGCCGAGGAAAACCACTTTCCGGTCCGGGTTTGCCGCCGCCAGGGCAACGGCGTCGAGCGGGGAATAGACGATACGCACATCTGCCCCCATGGCCCGCTCCTCCTGGAGCGACGAGGAGGAGCCCGGCACCCGGACCATGTCGCCGAAGGTGGCAACGATGACGCCGGGGAGACGGCACAGGGCCACGGCCCTATCCAGGTATTCGTTGGGGGTCACGCAGACGGGGCAGCCCGGACCGGAGATGAGTCGCACCTGGGGCGGCAGGAGGCTGCGGAGGCCGTACTGGTAGATCGACATGGTGTGGGTGCCGCAGACCTCCATGAAGGTCACGACGTCCGTGCGCCCCTCCACCAACCGGTCGATCCGCTGCGCATACCCCTGCACCAGGGCCCGGTCGCGAAACTCGTCCTGGTAATTCATCAGGCCATGTCCTCCGGGCGGAATACTTCCCTCATCAGTCGGAGGGTCTCCTGCGCATCCTCCTCGTCGAGCTTGGAGATGGCGAACCCGGCGTGAACGATGACGAAATCCCCTACCCGCACCTCCTCGTCCAACAGCATGAGGCTGGCTTCTTTTCTGACGCCGTCTATTTCCGCCACCACCTCACCTTCGCCGACGGCGACGACCTGCATGGGCACACCGAGACACATGGTTGTTTATTCTCCTTTATCACTCTGGGGGACACGGTGGGCCACCCCTGCAATCATGGCCTGTCCCAGCGCCACGCCTCCGTCATTGGGAGGGACGAGGCGGTGGGTAACCACTCGGAACTCTTCTGCCTCAAGCAGCCGGCACGACTCCTCGCACAGGAGCCGGTTCTGAAAGACTCCTCCCGAGAGGACGACCCGGTCGAGACCGGTGTCGCTCCGTACCTTGCGGCAGACGTCGACAACAGAGGCGGCAACCGTGTTGTGGAACGCCCGGGCCATCTCCGGGAGGGGGACCTGCGCGGCAAGATCCTCCATCAGGGCCCGGACCATGAGCCGGTAGTCCACTTCGATGGCACCCTGGCGACGAAGCACGGCAAAGGGATAGGCCCGCCCCGTGGCGGACTCTTCCGCCTGCCCTTCCAGCTCGATGGCCGCCTGCCCCTCGTAGCTCACCCGGCGCCGCAGCCCCACCATGGCGGCCACGGCATCGAAGAGCCGGCCGCAACTGGAGGTCAGAGGAGAATTGATCCGACGCTCCAGCATGCGCAACAACAGCGAGCGATCCTCATCCCCCACCCGGGCCAGCCAGGGGACCGGCTGTTCAAAGAGATCGGCACCAAAGGCGTCGTGCAGATAGGCGAGCGCCATGCGATACGGCTCCCTCACCGCCGCGTCTCCGCCGAGCAGAGGCACCTGCCGCACGTGTGCGGCCCGGCGGTAGCCGTCATATCCCCCCACGAGGAACTCGCCCCCCCAGATGGTCCCGTCGGTCCCGAGGCCGGTGCCGTCGAAGATGACGCCGATGACGCTGCCGTCAAGACCGTTGTCGGCCATACAGGAGGCGAGATGGGCGTGGTGATGCTGGACCGCCACCCGGGGAAGCCCGGCAATCCCCTCGGCATAGCCCGTGGAAAGATAGTCGGGATGGAGGTCGTGGGCCACCGCCTGGGGCCTGATTTCCAGGAGCGCCTGCAGGTGTTCCGCCGTTGCCGCCAGAGACGCCAGGGTTGTGTCGTTCTTCAGGTCGCCGATGTGCTGGCTCGGGAACGCCCGGTCCCCCCGCGTGAGGCACAGGGCACCCTTGAGCTCGGCTCCCACGGCAAGAACGGACGGGATCTCCACGGGCAGCCGTACCTCGCGGGGAACATAGCCGCGGGAGCGGCGCAAAAAGAGGGGACTGCCCCTGAATACCCGGATCACGGAATCATCGACGCGGGTTCGAATCTCCCGGTCGTGGACCAGAAATGCATCGGCGATCGCCGAAAGCCGCTCAACCGCCTCATCATCCCGGTAGGCAATGGGTTCGTCCGACAGGTTGCCGCTCGTCATGACGAGGGCCGCGAACCGCTCCTTGAGCAGCAGGTGGTGGAGCGGCGTATAGGGGAGCATGGTCCGACATAGCCGTTGGCAGGGGCCACTCGACCGGAGAGGATGGTACCCGGCCGTTTGCGCAGCAACACGATGGGATGCTCGGGCCCGGTCAGAAGCCGCGCCTCCACGGAGTCGACCAGGGCAAACCGCGCCACGGCCTCCATATCCCGCGCCATCACGGCGAAGGGCTTTTCGTCCCGGTGCTTGCGTCGGCGCAGTTCCGCCACGGCGGCGTCGTTGGCGGCGTCCACCGCCAGGTGATAACCGCCGAGCCCCTTGATCGCGACGATCTTGCCCTCGGTCAGAAGGTCCACGGTCCGGTCGACGGGATCCCCCGGCAGACCGGCGCCCGAGGCATCCACCAGCCTCAGCGTCGGGCCGCACACGGGGCAGGCTACGGGCTGGGCATGGAATCTGCGATCCATCGGGTCGTCGTACTCGGACCGACAGGCATCGCACAGGGGAAAGCGCGCCATGGTAGTATTGGGCCGGTCATAGGGAACAGCAGTGACGAGGGAATAGCGGGGCCCGCAGTTGGTGCAGTTGATGAACGGATAGCGGTAGCGCCGGTCCGACGGGTCAAAGAGTTCCCGAAGGCAGTCCGGACAGACATCGCCGTCGGGGGCCACCCGCACCGTACCCGCGCCCTCGCCGCTCTCGCCGATGACAAAAGAGCCGTCCCCTTGGGGCGCAATTTCCTCGATGACGATTCGGGCAATGACCGCCAGGGGCGGGGCATCACTCTCAATGGCGGCGCGAAAGGCCGCAAGGGCGTCGGCATCGCCTTCAGCCTCCATGACGACACCGGCCCCGCTGTTTCTGACCCATCCGACGATACCGTGATGGGCAGCCAGCCTGAAGATGAAGGGGCGGAACCCGACGCCCTGGACGATGCCCTCAACGGCTATCCTGAGCCTGAGCACCACGGCCGGATTCCCGACCTACCCCTTCACCGCCGCAATGCGGTCGGCCAGCCATGCATACCAGGCATCCATCCCCTCGCCGGTCCGGCTCGACACCTGAAAGATCGTGATCCCCGGGCTCACCCGCCTGGCCATCTCCAGGCATTTCTCGACATCGAAATCCACGTAGGGGAGGAGGTCGATCTTGTTGAGCAGCATAACGTCTGCCGCGTGGAACATATTGGGATACTTGAGGGGTTTGTCCTCCCCCTCGGTAACCGACAGAACCACCACCTTGTGGTGCTCTCCCAGATCAAAGGAAGCAGGGCAGACCAGATTACCCACGTTTTCGACGAAGAGGAGATCCAACGCGTCCAGATCGAATTCCTCAGCGGCATGTCCAACCATGTGGGCATCGAGATGGCAGCCGGCGCCGGTGTTGATCTGCCGGGCCGGCACGCCGGTGGCGGCAATCCGTTGCGCATCGTTGTCGGTCTGCTGGTCCCCTTCGATGACGGCGCAGCGATACCTGCCCGACAGATCTCCAAGGGTCCGTTCCAGGGTGGTTGTCTTGCCGGAGCCCGGTGAACTCACCAGGTTGAGGACAAACACTCCCTTTTCCGCGAAAAGCGCCCGATTGTCGGCGGCAAAACGATTGTTGCGGGAAAGGATGTCGGTTTCCACCGTGATCTTCCGCGACTCGCGCCCGTTGTCGTGGGAGTGGCCGTGACCGTGTTCATGGTGATGATGGTGGGTGTCTGTTTCGCAACCGCAGGTGGTACACATGGCGCTGGTCGCCTCCTGTTTCATTACGGCCACATGTGCGACGCCCGAGGTCAAAAAGGGGCGCGCCGGGAAAACGGCCTGATGGTCTCTGTCTACTGATGGAACGAATCCGATGGCGGGGGCGCGGAGGAGGGTGCAACACTGCCGGAACTCACCATTTCGCGCCTGGTTCCGAGCCTATAGCATATGGCGTAAAAGGTCAAGTATTCCGCCAGCAACCCCGCACCCGGCACTCTACCCAAAAAGGGGCTTGATTTATCCTGTGACCGGCGTTAGACTACTATCAAAATTAAGATTCTCTCTACCATGCGCGTGAGGCTGACACGCCCCAGCGGAACATTTACTATCATTTGGGGGCTCTTTAAGCCGTGGTGTGCTACCCCATCACGCGGGATTTGCCTGAAGCGGCACAGAGCCTGCCACCTGTAAGGAACTCGCTGTGAGGCCCTTACAAGCCAACGGCATGGTGGAGAGACTAGAATAAAGGGACCGCACTCACGGTCCCTTTTTCATTCGCCATCAGACCGCCATACGGAGGAGGCCAGCCCCCATGCACCCGCCCCACAGCCATCCCGTTGCCCTCAGTGACTACACCCCGCCCGACTACCGAGTGGAAGCCGTCCACCTGACCGTTGACCTGCACGACGATGTGACCCTTGTGCAGGCAGATCTCTCCGTGGTGGCCAATCATGACCGGGCTGGAGGAATCCGGCCCCTGGTGCTCGACGGAAGAGGGCTCGTGCTGCGGCGCGTTGCACTGGACGGCCGGCCCCTAGCGGCCGGCGAGTATGTCCGGGACGATGAGACGCTCACCATGCACCACGTCCCCGAGCGGTGCACGGTCTCCGTTTCTACGGAGTTGAAGCCCCAGGAAAACACCCTGCTGGAGGGGCTCTACCGCTCCGGCGGCACCTTCTGCACCCAGTGCGAGGCAGAGGGCTTTCGCCGCATCACCTATTTCCCGGACCGCCCCGACGTGCTGGCAGTCTACACCGTCACCATCACCGCAGACCGGGCGACCTGCCCGGTGCTGCTGGCCAACGGCAACCTGGCGGCCAGTGGCGACCTGCCCGACGGCCGCCACTATGCCACCTGGCACGACCCCTTCCCCAAGCCATCCTACCTCTTCGCCCTGGTGGCGGGGAACCTGGTGAAGGTGGAGGATACCTTTGTCACGAAATCGGGGCGGCAAGTAGCGCTCCAGGTCTATGTCCAGAGCCATAACCGGGACAAGTGCGACCATGCCGTCCGCTCCCTGGCCGAGGCCATGCGCTGGGACGAGGAGGCATTCGGCCGGGAGTACGACCTGGACCTCTACATGATCGTGGCCGTGGACGATTTCAACTTCGGAGCCATGGAAAACAAGGGGCTCAACGTCTTCAACTCCCGCTACGTCCTGGCCCGGCCCGACACGGCCACCGATGCCGACTATGCAGCCATCGAGGGGGTCATCGGCCATGAGTACTTCCACAACTGGAGCGGCAACCGGGTCACTTGCCGTGACTGGTTCCAGCTTTCCGTCAAGGAAGGTCTCACCATCTTCCGGGACCAGGAATTCTCAGCCGCCATGGGATCGCCGGCGGTAAAACGGATCCAGGACGTCCGGTATCTCAGGACCCACCAGTTCCCTGAGGATGCGGGGCCCCTGGCCCACCCGGTCCGGCCCGGCACCTACGATGCCATCAACAACCTCTACACCGCCACGGTCTACAACAAGGGCGCAGAGTTGATCCGCATGCTCCGCACCCTTGTGGGGCACGAGGCCTTCCGCCGGGGCATGGATCTCTATTTCGACCGCCACGACGCACCGGCGCCACGGTGGAAAACCTGGTCAGCGCCCTGGCCGAGACATCGGGGCGCGACCTGACGCAGTTCATGAGATGGTACCGGGAGGCAGGCACGCCGGAGGTCCATGTAACCGGCAGCCACGATGCAGACACCAAGGCGTACACCCTCACCATCCGCCAAACCGTTGCCGAAGGGGAACCGCTCCTCATCCCCCTGGTAATGGGGCTCCTGGACCGAAGCGGCAATGAATTGCCCGTGCACCTCGATGGAGAGCAGGCTCCCCTGGACTCGGGGCGGGCTCTGGAGCTCAGTCGTCAGGAGGAAACGTTTCGCTTCAGGGGCATTCCCGAAGAGCCGGTGCCGTCACTGTTTCGGGGCTTTTCCGCCCCCGTGAGGCTGCACTATGCTTATACCGAGGCGGACCTTGCGCTTCTCATGGGGAAAGACGGCGACCTCTTCAACCGGTGGGAGGCGGGACAGCGGCTCATGACGGGAACCATCATGCACGTGGTGGCAGACCGGCAAGCCGGGCGGGAACTCCGCCTTCCCCCGGCACTGGTCGAAGCCTGCGGGACACTGCTCTCCTCGGGGGAAAAGGACCGGGCTTTCCTGGCCGAGGCCCTGACGCTGCCGTCGGAAAATATTCTGGGCGAGCAGATGGAAGAGATCGACGTGGAGGGGATTTTCGAGGCTCGCAGCTTTGTCAGGGCAGCCCTTGCCCGACAGTTGCGGGGGGAGTTATCGGCCCTGTGGGATCGGTGCCGACCCGGGGGACCCTACCGATTCGAGCCTGAGGAGACAGGGCGGCGCAGCCTGGCCGCCTGCTGCCTCGGCTACCTCATGACCCTGGACGACCCCTCGATCCGGCAGGCGTGCCTCCGTCAGTTCAGGGAGGCCGACAACATGACCGACTCCCTCTCCGCCCTGACGCTTCTGGCCCACACGGAGGGACGCGAGGGGGAGACGGCCCTGGCCGAGTTCCATACCCGGTGGCGAGGAGAGCCCCTCGTCATCGACAAGTGGTTCGCCATCCAGGCCGCCTCTCCCCTGCCGGACACCCTCGCCCGGGTGCAGCGTCTCCTGGAACATCCCGACTTCACCCTGGCCAATCCCAACCGCGCTCGCGCCCTCATCCTTTCCTTCGCCGTCAACAACCCGGTCCGGTTCCACGATCAGGCCGGAGGCGGCTACCGGCTGCTGGCGGACCATGTGATCAAGCTGAACAGCCTGAACCCGATGATCGGCGCCAGGATGGCCGAGCCCCTTACCCGCTGGCGGCGGCATGAGCCAAACCGGAGGGAACGGATGAAGGCCGAGCTGGAGCGGATAGCGCGGGAGCCAAGCCTTGCGAGGGATATCCGCGACGTGGTGACCAAAGGATTGGCCGGAGGCTAGTACCGGCCGTTTTCCCGCAAAATAGCGGTAAAGAGAGGGTTGTGATCCGACCGGGACACGGAGAGGGCCATTTCCACCGCTGTCACATTCCCCCGGATACTGCGAATCCGCTGGGGGGTCGCCTCCCCGATCATGGCGGCCGCCCCTTCCCTCAGATAGGTCTCGATGGCGCCCTTTACCGCATCCCCCTCCTCAAAGAAAGTGTAGATGGAGACACCCAGCAGTTCCCCCTTGGGAAGGCCGAACAGGTCCTCTGCCTTGCGGTTGGCAATGATGAGCTTCCCGTCGGCCAGAAAGGTGACAATGGCGGACTGGGCCATCTCCAGCACGTTGCGGTAGCGGTCCTCGGACTCCTGCCGCTGGCGGGTCGTGCGGTCCAACTCCTCCATGAGTTCGTTGAACGCCCCCACCAGTTCTCCCACCTCGTCGTCGGAGCTTTTCCCGAGCCGTTCCGAAAAATTTCCCGTAGCCGCCACGTTGCCGATGGAGGTTGCCACCGATCGGACCGGTCTGATGATGGAGCGGTGGACCATGAAGCTCATGGCCGCAAGGATGAGGAGGACGACACCCGAAACGACGGCCAGATCAAGCTTGAGGTTGATGCCGATCTGGCGGTAAAGCTCCGCCATGGGGATGGAAACCGACACGGCGCCGATCAGTTGGCCGATCCGGTAACCATAGGAGGGGTGTCCCTTGGGAAACCGCGCCTGGACAAAGGCCGGGGCCTCCTCGTAGCGGCCGTGGCAGCCGAGGCACGAGGCGTCGGCGGTCATGGGCAGCAGGTAGCGGAAGACCCGTTTGCCGCCGATCGTTACCACCTCCCACTGCTCGGCGGCCTTTTCCCTGCCGAACCGTTGCAGCATCGCGGTTTCATAGGCGTCGGGACGGTTGGCGGGGTTGCGGTAGCGCAGCGACACCTGACGGACGTAGTACTTGCTGCCGGTCGTGATCCGCTTGGCCACCTGGGTGGCGACCACCTGGGGGACCAGGTTGTAGTTCGCCTCCGGCTCGCCCCGGACCACCGAGGACATGTACTCCCGGGTTTCCACGATCTGCCGGGCAAGGATGCGGGCATTGTCGGTGGCATCCTTGACGATGAGCGATTCCTGCCGCAGATAGTCGTCCACGGCATTGACCCCCATGAGGGTCACAAACATGACGCAGAGGATGACTGTGAACTTGGTGGTGATTTTCAGGTTGGCAAACCAGGACATCGGGGCCTCCGGCCGGAATTTGTCTCAAGTATACCCTTCACCCCTCAAGGGGCAAGGACATGTCACCAGATGTAGTCCTTGGCCACCTGGCGCTTGTCGTGGCCGTGCAGGATATGAAGCACCCGGAGGGATGCGAGCTTTACCGGCGAAAGGGAGCCCAGGGGGATGTGGACGATCTTTTTCCCCATGCGTGCGGCGATCTGCCGGAAGATGCTGCGGGGTGGCCGGGCGGCCACGTGGACCACATGTTTTTCGGGCGAATAGTCGAGGGCGGCCAGGAGAAGCACCTCCGGCTTTGACCGGGCAAAGGCATAGTCCGGGTCGCGCCAGACATCCATCATCCGGCGCGGCGGGTATGAAAGAAGAAACCCGCCGTACTCGCAGCGGCAGATGCCGGGGCCGACGATGTTGTCCGCCGGCGGCGTCGCATAGAAGGCCATGTCCGATTCCTGCTCATGCTCGCCCAGCCAGGTCGTGCGGTAGGGATAGTTACCGTTTCCCCGGTCTTCGTCGAAGATGACGACCACCGAGCCCACGCCCCCCTTGGCCCGCTGGCTTTCCCGGACATAGATCCGCCCATCGGCAACGTTGCGCAGCGTTTCCCGCAGATCGATCCCGTCCAGTAGCGACGAGGTAAAGGGCTCCGTCCGGGAGAGTTCCTCGGAAAGCTGCATGGCACCTTTTTTCTTGAGAAAGCGGCCATACTCCTCGATCACCACATCCTCGGGCGGGTAGGAGCAGATGCTCGGGTCAGTGAATCCTTCGAGCCATTCTCCGGGGCGCTTCTCCTTCTTGCGCTTGAGAAAGCCCAGATGCGACAGCCCTTTCCGGCGCCGCTCCCGTGGGCGGAAGCGGATGCGGCGGCTCCCGCCCCAGATTTCCTCGGGGGAGATGCTGATGGTCGGGATGTCTGCCTCGGCCCGCTGCCAGTGGTAGAAGGTGGCAAGGCGCCACAGGGCGTAGGCGAAGTTATCGTCCACGCACCCCCGTGCCGCCATGAGCAGTTGAAACAGGTCGGGCAGGAGCGCGCCCGAGGCAAGGGCATAATTACGGGCAAAGCGGAAAAAGGCTCGCTTCTGCCAGAGGTGGACCGGTTCGCCCGTCTCCTGTCGGTAGTGGCGGGCCGCCTCCTGGAAGAGCCGGAAGATGGCCCGCTGCCGGTCGGGGAACTCTTCCCCTCGCCCCGCATGCCTTGCGCCCCGCTCCACCGCATGGCGCAAGAGTTCCTCCTCCGGAAGGTCCTTCCTCCCGCCGACAATGAGCTCGAACGCGCTGAACCGCTTGCGGAGCGTCTCGCCGCGATCGTCGGGTTCGGGCGGCAGAGGACCGCGGCGCAGTTCATGGACCGCCGAGATAAAGGGAAACTCGCCGAGGATCTCCCGGCAGGAGTCGGGATGCAGGTTGAACAGCCTCACCCCCTGGCGCCGCACCCGCTCCAGGGGAGCGGCCTGGGGCCGCCCGAAATCGTCCTTGATCCGCTCCAGATGGTACATGCCGCAGACAAAGAGAATGCGGCCATATTCCTTGGCCAGTTCCCGGAGCCGCCAGGCCATTCCCCGCTCGCGCCGCCGGTCCTCCCGGCCCGGCGCCACAGAGCCGGCTGCGCGCCGGTACTCCTCATAGTAGGGGGAGAGGCCGATCCGGTGAATGGCGTAGGAGTCGGGAAGCGCTTCCACGTGGCGGGGATAGGAGTCGGTATCCACATCCACGAGCCGCAGGGGGATCCGGCGCTCCATGGCCAGCCTCGCCCCTTCGACCAGGGGATCGGCCGGCTCCACCAGGAGGTAGACCGATTCGGCGCCGCCGCGGCGCTGCCGACCTTCGTAGTGGATGACCGAGATCTCGGGCAGCCGCTCCACGGCCCGCAGGAACGGCGCCTCGAGCGTGGGCGGCAACTCGATGGCGATGCAATCGGGCTTGACGCGGTGCACCGCCTCGCGGACGAGATGCGCGAACTCCAGGCGATAGTGGAGGACGGGAAGGGCGTGGACGGGGCCGAACTGTTCCAGGTGGAGACGATGGGGCATGGGGTATTCGTCCTTGCGCTCACAGCCCCTCCCCCGAGAGAAACGCACGGGTGCCGGGTCGCTGCGTGTCGACGGGCCGAACAGGAGAAGAGGGTCAGGTGGAAATCACCGCGTCTATTGATGCGGCGCGGAACCGCTACGCTCAGGCGAACTGGCTGTAGTACTCCTTCACCTTGACGAGGTAATCGCGTGTCTCGCGAGGGAGCAAATGGGGCTTGCGGTCGACGTTGCCGGGGCCCCAATTGTATGCGGCCAAGGTCTTGTCGATATCGCCCCCGTACCGCTTCAGCAGATCCTTGAGGAAACGCGTGCCGGCCATGACGTTCTGCTCTGGGTCGAACGAATCGGTAACCCCAAGTCCCCGCGCGGTGGCGGGCATGAGCTGCATGAGTCCACGGGCTCCGGCATGGGACACTGCATTGGGGTTGAAATTGCTCTCGGCCTTGATGACCGCCTTGATGAGCCCCACCTCGACCCCGTAGCGGCGGGAGGCCCGCTGGATGACATCTTCGAGCCAGCCGGCATCGCGCGGACCAGTCGGCGGGACATCGGCAGCGGACACGGCGGCCGGCTCCCCGGCCTCTGCCTGCGGGGCAGCGGCAACGGGCGTCTCGCCACGGTTCTGGGCAAAGCTCTTGAGGATGAACTCCATGGCCTGGGACCCGACGGGCCGGGGCGTCTCGCCGGCGGCATCTCCCAGGGAGAAGGCGCTTCGCATCATGTCGAGGCGCATGAGCTCGGCCGCCGCGGCAGCGGTCTCCCTGATGTCGGCTTTCCGTCCCGGTGACGCGGCGCGGCCGGCGAGAAGGGCCTCAAAGCGCGAAGTATCCGCCGCGCCGGTGCCGGAAGGGCGTTCCCCGGCTGCAGTGTCGGTTTGAAGGTTGGGGCGTTGTGTCGGGTCGATGAACATACCCGCGTCTATGCAAGAGACGTGGAAATTACATCGAGTTTTCTCTTTTTTAATTTTTCGATCAGGGTGGTCCGCTTCAGATTGAGCAGCAGTGCCGCCTCTTTCTTGTTGCCCCCGGTCTTCTTGAGGGCCTGCAGAATCAGGTTGTTCTCGAACTCTTCAACAACGGTATTGAGGCAGATACCCGCATCGGGAAGCGCCAGGGCTTCGGACGGGGCGGACAGCGAAACGCCGGTGTACTTTTCCGGCAGGTCCTTGACCCCGAGGGTGCCGAATCCCTTGAGGATGACGAGCCGCTCCACCAGGTTTTCCAGTTCGCGCACGTTGCCGGGCCAGTCGTAGTTGCCCAGTATCTCCATGGCGTCGGCATCGATGCCCTTTACCTTGCTCTTCTTGTTGCGGTTGAAGCGGTCGAGGAAGGTGTTCACCAGAAGGGGGATGTCCTCCCTGCGCTCCCGCAGGGGCGGGATGAAGATGGGAATGACCGAGATCCGGTAGAAGAGGTCCTCCCGGAACTGCTTGGATGCTACGAGCTTTTCCAGGTTCTGGTTCGTGGCGGCGATGATCCGCACGTCCACCTTCTTGGAACGGGTTGCCCCCACCGGCTCCAGCTCTCTGTTCTGCAGCACCCGCAGGAGCTTTACTTGCAGATTGGGCTTCATATCGCCGATTTCGTCGAGGAACAGGGTCCCCTTGTCAGCCATCTCGAACCGGCCGATGCGGGTGGCAATGGCGCCGGTGAACGATCCCTTCACATGGCCGAAGAGTTCGCTTTCCAGCAGTTCGTCCGGGATGGCGGCACAGTTGACCGGCACGAAGTTGCGGTTTTTCCGGGTGCCCAGGTCATGGACGGCCCGCGCGACCAACTCCTTGCCGGTCCCCGATTCTCCCTGGATGAGGACGGTGGAATCGGACTCGGCGACCTTCTCGATCAGCTCGAAAAGGGAGAGCATCCGGGGGCTTTCGCCGATGATGTTGGGGATGAGGGAGCGGCTCTTGAGGGCCGGCTTGCTCCGGTAGGTCTGGCTCTGGAGCGACTGGTGCTCGAGGCCGCGCTTCACGTGGGTTTCAAGCTCGTCGAGGTTGAACGGCTTTTCGAGATAGAAAAAGACCCCCGCCTTGAGCAGGTTCGAGGTCATTTCGTAGTTACCGAAGGCGCTGTAGGCGATGACCACCGTGCCGGGTCGCATGGCCTTCAATTTCTTGACGAACTCGAGGCCGTTTACCCGTGGCATCATCAGATCGGTGATAACCAGGTGGACATCCTCGACTTCGAGCTTTTCCAGGGCATCCTGACCGTCAAAGGCCTGGAGGACGTCATATCCCTTGTACTTCAGAAACGCCGCGACAAAATCTCGAGTTTTCTTGTCATCATCGGCAATGAGCAGCCTCGGTGTCTCCATGTTCTCCCCTGGACGGCATGACGTAATCTTGGCACGAACCTTTGCGCGGTCAACAGGACCCCATACTAGTCATATTTATGACAAAAGTCAACAAAATGACGATCACGCCAAAAACTTTTTTCCACTGCCGCGAACAGGCCCTTTGCTCCCGAAATATGCCCAGCATCCTCGGGCAGAAAGCCCTCCGCGCTCAAAAATCCACGATCCCAGGACGTGTACAAAAAATAATTCTAAAATTATGATCTGTTGCGCCGATGAGAATACTGCGCCCGCCGGACGGAATCACCTCCCCTTCACCAGTCGGCGGGCCAAGAGAACGCAATTTGCATGAACGCTGAACGGTACCCGCAAGGAAACGCAACCGTTGCCGCGGACGAGCCAAGGAGGATGATGATGCAGAATGCACTGCAGACCAGGCCGATGAGACCAGGAACGAGTTGATCCAACTGGTGAGCTTCAAGCTCGAGGAAGAGGAATACGGGGTAAACGTCCTCAAGGTGAGAGAAATCATCCGGATGCCGAGCATTACCCGCGTCCCCAACACTCCTCACTATGTGGAGGGAGTCATCAACCTGCGGGGCAAGGTGATCCCGATACTCTCCATGCGCAAGCGCTTCGGCCTGCCGGAGGGGGAGAACAGCAGCCAGACCCGGATCATGGTAATGGACATGGAAGGTGAACTGATGGGGTTCGTCGTCGATGCCGTTTCCGAGGTCATCCGCATCTCCGAGAGCGAAATCCAGCCGCCGCCGGCAGTTGTCAACAGTGCCGTGGAGCAGGAATGCCTGTCCGGTGTCATCAACCAGACCGAACGACTCCTCTTCTTCCTTGATCTGGAAAAGCTCATCACCCAGGACGAGCGCCGGCTCTTTTCCGGGATGATGTAGCGGCACTACCCGTATTACCTGGCAACTTCTTTTCGCGAGGAGCAGCACATGGCGATTGAATGCGAAGACCAGGAACTGCTTGAAGGGTTCCTGACCGAAACCACCGAGCTTCTGGAAAAGCTCGACGACGACCTGGTGGCGCTGGAAAAGACGCCGTCGGACGCGGACCTGCTCAACGGCATTTTCCGCTCCATCCATACGGTCAAGGGAGCGTCGAGCTTCCTGGGGTTCGAGCTGCTGGTCACGGTGACCCACAAGACGGAGGATGTCCTCAACCGCCTGCGGCGCGGCGAGCTGACCGTTACCCCGGAGATCATGGATGTCATCCTTGAGGCGGTCGACCTGGTCAAGGTCCTGGTGGCGGACATCAAGGGCGGCGACATCGTGGACCGGGAGACCGACGGAACCATCAGCAAGCTGATACCTCTGCTGTCGGAAAACGCCAAGGAAGCGACCGTGCTCAAGGCCCCGGCGGCACAGTCCCAGACCGCCCCGGCCGCCGAACAGCCGCCGGAAGCGTCAGCCCCCGTGGAAACGGCACCTCCCCCGCCACCGGAGGCAGCCGCACCGGCACCGGCCGTGCGCCCCCAGAGCGCACCAGCGCCGGTTAAGGACGACAAGAAGGCCGACGATCTCGCGGACAACTCGACGGTCCGGGTCGATGTCAAACGGCTCGACGACCTCATGAACCAGGTGGGTGAGCTGGTCCTGGAACGCAACCGGATGATGCAGCTCAACACCGACTTCCAGGGCGAATCCGGCGACTCCAGCTTCGGCGAGGAATTCGCCAAGCTCTCCAAGCGGATCAGCTTCGTCACATCGGAACTGCAGATGCAGGTTCTCAAGATGCGGATGATCCCGGTGGAAAAGGTTTTCAAGAAGTTCCCCCGCATCGTCCGCAACCTGGCCCGGGATCTGGGCAAGGAAGTGGACCTGACGGTACTGGGCGAGGAAACGGAACTGGACCGTTCCGTTGTCGACGAGATCGGCGATCCACTCATCCACCTGATCCGCAACGCCATGGACCACGGCCTGGAGACCCCCGACGAGCGGGTTGCCGCCGGCAAGCCCCGCAAGGGGACGCTCATCCTCTCCGCGGCCCACGAGGGGAACCAGATCGTCATCAGCATCAAGGACGACGGACGGGGAGTCGACACCGACAAGGTGGCCCGCAAGGCCAAAGAAAAGGGGCTCGTCACCGACGAGCAACTGGCAGCCATGGGCCAGCGCGAACTGCTGGACCTGATCTTCCTGCCGGGCTTCTCCACCAAGGAGAACGCAACCGACCTGTCGGGGCGCGGCGTCGGCATGGACGTGGTCCGGACCAACATCAAGAAGCTCAACGGCATCATCGACATCAGAAGCGAGCTGGGACGGGGGTCTGAGTTCATTCTCAAGCTCCCCCTGACCCTGGCCATCATCCAGTCGCTCCTGGTTGAGGTCGAGGATGAGACCTATTCGCTCCCCCTGGCTGCGGTCCTCGAAACCCTCCGGGTGGACGAAAAGGAGTTCCACACCATCGGCGGCCAGGAAGTCCTCAAGCTGCGCGATTCGGTGCTCCCCCTCATGCGGCTGCAGCGGATCTTCAACATCGCCCCCGGCGAACGGAACCGCTCTTCATGCTACGTGGTTGTCGTGGGGGTTGCCGAGAAGCGGGTGGGGCTCGTCGTGTCGCGGCTTCTGGGCCAGCAGGAAGTGGCCATCAAGTCCCTGGGCAAGTATCTGGCGAACCTGCCCGGCATCGCCGGCTCCACCATCCTGGGCGATGGGCGGGTGACCCTCATCATTGACCCGGCCGGGCTCATCGAGAACAGCGACGGGAGCGGCGGCGGACGAGTCGCAGCCTGAGCGGGCAACGAGCCGGACTCCAAACTAACCGAACGCACGAAGGGACCACCGTGAAACTCTCGGACAAGGATTTCGAACTACTCAGAGATTTCATATACAACCACTGCGGCATGTATTTTCACGCCAGCAAGAAGTACTTTCTGGAAAGCCGCATTGCCCGGCGCCTCGAGGCGACGAAATGCTCGGACATCCACGGATACATGGGACACCTCAAGGTAGGGATGGGCAAGACCGAAGAGCTGACCAAGCTGCTCAACGAAATCACCACCAACGAGACCTGCTTCTTCCGCAATCCCCCCCAGCTCAAGGCCCTGGAAAACGTATTCCTCCCCGAGATCGTCGCCACCAAGGGGAAAATCGGCTTCCGCAAGATCCGCATCTGGAGCGCAGGCTCATCGTCGGGCGAAGAGGCCTATACCATGGCCATGATGATGCTGGAGAAGCGCTCGACGATCCTCAAGGATTGGATCATCGAGATCGTCGGCACCGACATCAGCGAATCGGTCCTGGCCCAGGCCCGCGAAGGGATCTACAACGCCTATTCGGTCCGCAATACGCCCGATTTCTATCTCAAGAAATACTTCAGGGAGGAAACGGGCGGGAGATTTCTCCTGTCGCCCGACGTGAAGAAGCTCGTCTCCTTCTCCCACCTGAATCTCTACGAAGACTCGAAAATGGTCTTCATGAAGAGCTTTGACTTCATTTTCTGCGCGAACGTGCTGATCTATTTCGACCTGGCATCCAAGACAAAGGTGGTTCAGCACTTCTACAACAACCTCCAGCCCTATGGCTATTTCTTTGTCGGGCAGTCAGAATCCCTGCATGGCGTGAACGACAAGTTCAAGACGGTTCATTTCCCCGGGGGATTTGCCTACAAAAAATGAAAGGTGGTACGGAACCTGTGGAAACGAGCAAAATGGAAAAGGCGGCCGCACTGCTCGGCGGGATGATTGATCTTCCCACCATCCCCGCTGTCGCCATTCAGGTCCTTTCACTCCTGGACGAGCCCGAAGTGGATGTGGACGATGTGGCCGAACTGGTCCTGACCGACCAGGTCATGGCCGCCAGGGTTCTCAAGATGGTGAACTCGCCCCTCTACCGTCCGGCCACCGAGATCACCTCCCTCAAGGGGGCTCTGGTCTATCTGGGGCTGCGGCATATCCGGGAGTTCATCCTCACCTGCTCCATTATCCAGTGCTCCGAGGGGAAAGATGGCGTCCTCGGCGTCAAGCCGTTCTGGGAGCACTCCTTCGGCGTCGGCATCGTGGCCCGGATGATCGCGGAAAAGGTGGGCTACCACGACACGGAAAAGGCGTACATCGGTGGGATCATCCACGACATCGGCGAGGTGTTCCTCAGCTACTACATGCGGGATGAGTTCCAGCAGATCGTCGACTCCATCAACGACAAGCCCCACAGGCTCGTGGAGGCCGAGGAGGAATTCCTGGGAACGACCCACTGCGAAATCGGGCTCTGCATCGCCCGGGCATGGCGATTCCCCGATGATTACTGCGAGGTGATCGCCCACCATCACGCCCCCCAGGAGGCGAAGAACGCCCCGCGACTCACCGCCATAGTCAATCTGGCCGACCTCTTCTGCAACGTACGCCAGCTTGACTATGGCGGCAAGGCATGGGTAAGCTTCTCCTTGGCCGACGAACCGGCGTGGGGAATGCTCCAGGGCTCCGGCTCACGGCTCTCCGAACTGGATATCGAGCGGTTCTGCTATGAGCTGGATGACCGGGTGGAAGAGATCAGGGAGTTGGTAGGTAATATCTTCAAGAACGGGTGATTGCGCATGCTTCAGAATCAGACACGAAAACTGCGAGTCCTGGTCGTCGACGATTCTTCTTTCATGAGGATGGTGATCCGGAGCGTTCTCGAGAAGGACCCGGCGATCGAGGTGGTCGGCATAGCCGTTGACGGGATGGAAGGGGTGGAAAAGGCCCTGGCCCTGAGGCCGGATCTGATCACCATGGACATCGAGATGCCGCGGCTGGACGGGATCTCCGCCCTCAAACAGATCATGGCCAAGTGCCCGACACGGGTCCTGATGGTCTCGACCCTCACCTGCGAGGGCGCCAAGGCCACCTTTGACGCCCTCGATGCAGGCGCCATCGACTACATCCCGAAAAACGTGACCGACAGCGCCGATGCCCAGCGAGTCTTTCGGGAAGAGTTGCTGCGCAAGGTCAAGGGAGCTGCCAGCTCTATCTTCGGCAGGCCGATGACCACCTCGGCCCCCCGAACGATCATTGCCCCCCCCCGGCAGGTGCGGCCCGCTCCGCGCCCCTCGCAGGCCCTGACCGGCAAGTTCCACTACGTGGGCATTGGCGCCTCCACCGGCGGTCCGGTGGCGCTCCAGGAGGTGCTGGGCCGCATCCCCGGCAACTACCCCCACGGCATCGTGGTAGCCATCCACATGCCCAAGGCATTCACGGGACCCTATGCCGAACGGCTCAACAGCAAGTGCTCCCTCCAGATCAAGGAAGCAAACGACGGCGACATCATCCAGCCCGGCGTGGTCCTTGTTGCTCCGGGCGGCCGGCACATGGCGCTGGTTCGCCAGGGAAACTCGATCGCGGTACGGACGCTCTCCACTGCCGAGTGTCCCCAGTACATCTACATTCCCTCGGTGGACCACATGATGACCACCCTGGCGGACGCCACCAACGGATCAGCCTTGGGAGTTATCCTTACGGGCATGGGGAGCGACGGGTTCAAGGGGATGAAGCACCTGAAAAGCAAGGGTGGCATTACCATCGTCCAGGACGAGGCCACCTCCACCATCTACGGCATGCCGCGGGCTTGCATCGAAGGGGGCGTCGCAGACACGGTGCTTCCCCTCACCCAGATCGGTTCGGAGATCGCCCGCCTGGGAGGATGATCAGCGCCGCGCCGAGAGGAGGATACCCCCCCCGCGAATCAGGGCACGGCACCGGGAGAAGCCGGTCCGCTTGAGGCGGAACAACAGCAGCGGTCCGGCCAGGGCCGGACAGTGGGGGACAAAAAGCGACAGTTCTCCGTTGCGGTCGCCCCCTGTTTCGGGGCAGGAAAGGAAACGGGCCAGCGGAGCCAGAGCCGTCCGCACCCCCACCGCACCACGAGAACCGACAGATGCGGCAGTCCCTGCACGGGGGCTGCCGTTTTTCGTGGCTGGCGGCACGAGGCACCACGCCGTCACCAGAATGAATGTCCACAGCCGTTGCAGCATTTTCACCCCAGGTAGCCGTCGTGCGCTGGACAGACGCGCCAGGGCCGGCTAGAATCCCCCAACCATGAGCACGCACCACGCCCCGCTCCACCCATGTTTCGATCCGGTCGGGACATCAAACCAACTGTCACGGCTTCTCGTCTCCGGCCCCATCGTCGACGCCGATCTCGACCGGCGCATCGCCCGCCTCCGGGAACGGTTCCGCACCTACTGCGACACCTATCCCTTCGGCATATGGGACAGCGGACTCGTGGTCACGCGGGAGATGCGTGCCCTGACCGACATCCTTCTCCCCCTCGCGGAAATCCGGCCGGCATTCGTCCGACTGTTCAGGCTGGCGCTCCGGTTTCCCCCGCTCCTGGAAGCGACACCCCTGACGACCGCCGGCTCATGGCTCGACCTGCTCGAACGGCTCGGCACATCCGCGGCCCGGACGAATCCGGCCCGGCTTCTCGAACAGTTGGCCGGGGATGGCGAACGGCGCACGGGCTTCGTCTTTTCCCTTTTCATTCCCCGCCAATACGGCGGCGGTTTCGACCGCTACCCGGGCCAGACCGTCTTTCTGAAACGATGGATCGGGCAGCGGGGCGCCCCTGAACGGGGTATCTTCTCCGTGCTCGACGCTGCCTGCGGCTGTGGCGAAGGGACCTACGCCCTGGCCCGCCTCCTGCTGGATGCGGGAATTGCGCCGGAGCGCTTCCGCGTGCTCGGCAGCTCCCTCGAAGAGATCGAGCTCTTTGCGGCCCGCCACGCGTTCTTCCCCCACGACCAACGGCGCGGGGAAATCCTGCGGAGCTTTGCGGCGCCGCTTTTCGCCGCAGGAGCTGCGACGTCCATCGGGTTCGTGCGCGAGGATATCAGGGAGGCGACGAATGGGGCCTGGGACGTGATTCTCTGCAACGGCATTCTGGGAGGACCGTTCCTCCACGACCGGCAGACGCTTGAGCGCGCGATCGCACGACTTGCGGCCCGCCTGGCTCCGGGCGGGCTCATTGTGGCGGCCGACCGGTTCCACGAGGGGTGGAAACGGCGGGTCCCCGCAGCCATGCTGGAAGAGATGCTGCGCAACGCGGGGCTCACCGTGCTCGCTGCCGGGGAGGGCGTTGCCGGGGTCAGACCCTGATCAGGATCCCTCCCCAGGAAAGCCCGCCGCCGAACCCCATCATGAGAACGAGTTCCCCCGGCTTGATAGTGCCGTTGCGCAGGTATTCGTCCAGCGCGAGCCCCACCGACGCGGCGGCCGTGTTGCCGTAACGATCCAGGTTCAGGAGGAAACGTTCTTTGGGGATACCGGTCTTGCGGGAAATGAAGTCGATGATCCGATAATTGGCCTGGTGCGGAATGATGTGGTCCAGATCGGCCACCGCCACCCCGGCCTTGGCCGTCACTTCCTCGATAATCTGAGGGATTACGTCGGTGGCAAAGACAAAGACCTGCTTGCCCGCCATGCGGAAGGAATTTTCCCTCAGGGCGATGGTCTCGGCGGTCACCGGCTTGCGGGACCCCGACGAGGGTACCTGGATCAGTTCCCAGCCGCCGCCGTCGCTCCGGATGACGCTCTGGAGGATACCGGTGCGCTCGGTGGTCCTTCCCAGAATGACCGCGCCGGCGCCGTCACCGAACAGGGGGCAGGTGGTCTGGTCCTGAAAATCGAGAATCTTCGAGTAGGTGTCGGCGCCGATCACCATGATCCGCCCGTATTTGCCGGACCGGATGAAGTTGTCCGCCGTTTCCAGTCCGAAGACGAAACCGCTGCAGACGGCATTCATATCAAAGGCAAAGGCATTCACTGCGCCGATGTTTTTCTGGACCATGCATGCCGTGGCCGGCAGACACATGTCGGGCGTGGACGTGGCCACGATGAGGCAGTCGAGCTCCCCTGCCCCCAAGCCGGCACGGTCAAGGGCCTTGAGGGCCGCGGCAGTGGCCAGGTCGGACGTGGCCTCGTGGGGAGCGGCGAACCGGCGTTCCCGAATGCCGGTTCGGGACTGGATCCACGTGTCGGCGTCGTCAACCAGGTATGAAAAATGGGAATTGGGGACCACCCGCTCGGGAACCTGGCCGCCGGTGGCAAGGATGATTGAATGAAACATGAGACTCTCCGCTCCCCGTGAAACACGGAAGCCCACACCGGGGCTGCTTGATAATTCCTCGAAATATCTCACATTTCACGAGCAAATGTCAAAACAATTAACCGTCCGCATCCGTGTCGTCGCCCCGGTCGAACAGGGCGTCGACAACGGCATAGCACCAGACCGCGGCAAAAAAGGCGAGCAGCCCCATGGCAACCGCCCCTCCTGATGCCATCGCTTCGGTAACGGCGCCGGCATCGACGACCCCCGTGATCTTCGCCTTGACGAGCACCGGCCCCAAGCCCCTGAGGACCACGAAAACGGCACCGATAAGAAACACGTTGGACAGCAGGAGCAGTATTCCCCCCTTGGCCCTCCGGCCGTTTTTGAGCTGGCCGAGGCCGGGGAGCACGAACGCAGAGAGAAGCGCAGCCTTGATGTTCAGCTTCATGGGAACATTCCTTCCGGGACCCGGGAATCCATGGCCTTGCGCGGCACCATTCCCGGGTGTAATATCAATTGCTCAGTTGTTCCAACTCTGGTACTAATGCCCTGACATGAAGGCACAGGTTGCGATGACACGACGCGAAGAACTTATTGCACTCCTGAAGGACCCCGCCAAAGAGGTTCGCGAGGCGGCGGCCAGGGCCATCGAGCGGATCGAGGGTGCGGGCAGCTTTGCCGAAGTTATCGAACAACTGAAAAAAGGCAACCGCGGCGCCAAGATACGAGCCATCTACGCCCTGGGGAGGATCGGTGGCGAACGTGTGCTTACCCCCCTCATGTACTGCGCCATGCGACCTGAGGAGGACATACGGATCGCCGCCATCGACATGCTCGGCGCCCTGGCATCTTCCCAGGCATTCCCTCTGCTCGCCGAATGCCTGCGCGAGCCCTCGGCTGCGGTTCAGGCCAAAGCCATCGAGGCCCTGGGCAGATACCGGACCCCGGAGGCCCTTCGCCTTATCCTGCCGTTCCTCGATGCCCGGGACGGATTCCTCGATGCCGAGGCGGCCCGCGCAATCGGAACCATCGGCTCGGCGGACCATGAGGGAAAGCTCCTCTCTCTCCTCTCCTCTCCCCATCCGGCCACCCGTGCAGCGGCAGCCGAGGCCCTGGGCACCCTTCCCCTCGATTGATCCCAAAGTTCAGCCGAGATAGCGGTTGACATCAATGACGGTCATCAGCGGATCAACGACCGCAACAATGCGCGTGCCCGTCTCCCGCGCCAGGTCCCTCACGGGTGCCGGTTCCAGCAACCGGCCCGACGGGTCCGCCACGACCTTTACCGCGGGGCGCTCGCCCGCGCTGGGGTCGGGGCGGAAGACCACGGCCACTTCATTGGTATCGAGGCGAACAAGCGTTCCCACGGGAAAACGCCCCATCATCTCGGTGAACGCCTGCACGAGGCCGCTGTCCAGGTGGCTGCCGGCGAGGCTCCTGAGCTTCAGGAGGGCGTCCTTGGGATTGAGGGGCGACTTGTAGACCCGCAGGGTTGTGATGGCATCATAACAGTCGGCAACGGCTATGATGTCACAGAACCGGTCAAAGGCCAGGGCGCGGGCCGATTCGGGATAGCCGGCACGGTCGAAACGGATATGATGGCCGAGCACCGCCCGGGCGATTCGCTCTCCCACTCCCGGCATCTCGTCCACGATCCGGGCCCCCTCCTCCGAATGCCTTTTCATGCGCTCGTACTCGTCGGACGAAAGCCGACCGGGCTTATTGAGAATCGCTTTCTCCACCCGCGTTTTCCCCACGTCATGGAGAAACCCGGCCATGCCGAGCTCTCCCAGCTCGTCCCGCTGAAGCCCCGCGGCCGCGCCGAGCGACATGGAAAGGATCCCGACGTTGACGCTATGATGGAAGGTGTAGTTGTCGTAATCCTTGATCATGGCAAGGCCGAGCAGCGTGGCGCGATCCTGCATGATCATGGTCGCCATGCGGTCGACAATCCCGCGCAGTTTGTCGGAACTGGGAAGGCGCCCCTTTTCCACCTCGCTGAACAGACCGGTCACCACATGCAGGGCCTCGCGATAGGTCGCGCCCGGGTCGTGCTCCTCATCCCCCGGAGAAGGAACCTCGGTGGCGCCACTGCCGCCGAGCTCCACCGAAATGGCAGCGATCCCCGCCCGCTGCACCTCGGCAGCGAGCCGCTCTCCCAGGAACTCGCGCCGGGTCAGCAACTCCACGAAACGCTCGATCTCCAGCGGGGTCACGCCGGCCCTGAAGGCGACTGCCTCCACGTGGCGATTGGTAAACAGGGAGGCAAGCTCCTCCTCGGCGGCGGTCGGCGTGAAGAACAGGTGGTTCTCACAGAAAAAGACCCCGTCAATGACGCCGATACGGACTTCGGGATATGCCCGGAGGAGCTCCGCCACATGGTCACCCAGGTGGGTGAACTGCTGCACCACTGCCGGATGGGAGCCGGGATAGAGCAAAACCGCCCGCACCGCGCCGGCCAGGAGAAGGACGAACCGCTGGGCCTGAGGCTGAGCAATCCTAATCATTAACGGACTCCCTCCGACGCCGGATGTCTTCTGCCGCATCGGCACTGGCCACTGCAAGCATGCCGCCTTGCATTGTCAGCACATTCAGCAGGTCCAGGGCGGCCGGATCGCCGATCTGGGCCAAGGAAGCCACCACCGCCATCCGGATGTCGTCCCAGCGGCGTCGGCCGAACCAGGGTCTGTGCTCCAGCAGCCGGAGCAGATACGGTACTGCCCGGCGGTCTCCGATCCGACCGAGGGCCTGGATGGCGTCCCTCTTGAGTGCTAGTGATTGCTTAAACGGGTCGCGGCGCTCGATGAGGGCGCAGAGGGGCTCCACCGCGCGGCGGCTCTTCAGGAGACCGAGCGAGATGACGGCATGACGCTTCGTCAGTTCATCCTCTGCGGAGAGCAGGCCGATAACCGCCTCTTCCGCCTGTTCGCCGCCGATCTTGACGAGGCTCCTGAGCGTCTCCCGGCGCACCCGCGCATCCGCATGCACCAGACAGGCCCGCAGGGGCCCGACGCTTGCCGGATCACCGATCTCGCCCAGGATGACCGCCGCGTTCCGCACCACGTACCAGCGGCTGTCGGCAAGATGCTCGGCCAGGAGCCCCCCCGCCTCCGCACCGATTGCAACGAGTGCCTCGATGATGAGCTTTCGGGCATTCCTGCTCTCTGCCAGCGTGAGGCGCTCAACCAGCAGGGCAACCGCCGGCGCGCCGATCTCCCGGAACAGGTCGACAAGGGGTTCCCGCTCCTCCCCGCGCGCCTCCAGGCGCCCCACGAGAAACGGAAGCATGGGCCTCCGGCCGCCTTCTCGAAGGCAAGGAGGGCATACCCCCGCCGTGCGATGCTCGCCGCTTCGCTCTTCGCTTGCCGGTGCAGGCTGATCAGCACCCACAGAATCCGCTCGAACTCACCCCGGTCGCAGAGCTCCGCGCAGCGGGTCGACAGTAGCCGGGCAAGCTCCCGGTACCGGTCGTCGCTTGTTTCCCGCTCCATGCGGTCGATTATGGCTTCCGCCTCCAGTCGACCCTCTTCCGGCGGCCCCCCCGCCTCCCGACCCTCTTCGGGCGCCTCGCCCCGGGCCGCCACCTCTTCGGCGGTGGATTTCGCCTCCTCAGGGGCACGGTCGTGGACCGCCGCGGCGCGGGCGAGTTCGACAACCGCCCGTTTGCGCCGGATCTCGTCAAGGTCCATTTCGTTGACCCAGATGGTCGTCAGGCCGAGCTGGGTCATGAGCGCCTCCATCCCTCCCGCCTCGTGGATGTCACGATAATCCGTGGCCAGAAGGGTAATGAAGAGGGAAAGATCGGCCGCGCCGAGGTCGGGCAGGATCGTGAGCCGCTTCACCCGCCGGATGAACAACTCCCGCGCAAGGGCCTGGGTCATGGCTGTCGGCTCCACAAAGGCCCCCCCCTCCGAGGTGGTGAAACCGCTCTTCCCGATGACGAACGCGAGCTCATGCCCCCAGAGGGAACCACGGAGCGCGGCATGGGCCCGCGCCAGGACTTCGGCGCGCTGGGGATGCCCCTCCGGATAGAACGTCAGGGCCTTCAACGCCCGATAGAGCTCGGCCAGCACGACCCCGTACTGACCGGATCCTGCCGCAGGCCTGCCCGTTGCGGTCCCTCCCTGTGTTCCCATTACCCCTCCGGGTCGACAAGCGATAACATGTGAATAGTAGCCTACGCGGCAAACCAGTGTCAAACCCGCAGACTCAACCTGATGCCGACGGTCGATTGACAGCCGGGTGGCAAGGCGGTAGTATCCGCTCACCCCCGAGACAAGGACACCCCGTGAAAATCGTAAGCCGTTATGCCTGCCAGAAATGCGGCTACCAATCGGCCAAATGGCTCGGGAAATGCCCCGACTGCGCCGCCTGGAACAGTTTTGTCGAGGAGATCACCGGCGGCGGACGGAAGATTGGCTCCCCCGCGCCCGCAGCCACCCGCCCGGTCCCCATCTGTGAGGTGGCCAGCGAGGCGGAAACACGCCTGTCGTGCGGCATCTCCGAATTCGACCGGGTACTGGGCGGCGGCCTCGTCTCCGGCTCTCTGGTGCTCATCGGCGGAGACCCCGGCATCGGCAAGTCCACCATTCTGCTGCAAGTCATGGACCACCTTGCCCGGACCGTGGGACCGGTCCTCTACGTATCGGGCGAGGAATCGGCGCGACAGACAAAAATGCGCGGTGAGCGCCTGGGCATCGGGGCGCGTGAACTGCTGGTCCTTGCCGAGACCTCCCTCGAACTCATCCTGTCCCAGGTTGCCGCTCTCGCCCCCCGGGCCCTCGTGATCGACTCCATCCAGACCGTTTTCAGCGCGAGCCTCGAATCTGCGCCCGGCAGCGTCAGCCAAGTGCGTGAATGCGCCGGCAGGCTCATGGAGCTGGCCAAGCGCAACGGCATCCCCACCCTCCTTGTGGGACACGTGACCAAGGACGGCTCCCTGGCGGGCCCACGGGTGCTGGAGCACATGGTCGACACGGTGCTCTACTTCGAAGGGGACCCGGGGCATGCCTTCAGGATTCTCAGGGCCGTCAAGAACCGCTTCGGCTCAACCAATGAAATCGGCGTATTCGAGATGAAAGAGGGGGGCCTCAGCGAGGTGAGAAACCCGTCGGAGCTCTTCCTGGCCGAACGGCCGCTCGGCGTCCCGGGATCCGCCGTCGTCACCACCATCGAAGGGAGCCGCCCGCTGCTGGTGGAACTGCAGGCGCTCGTCACCCCCTCGTCCCTGGGCGTACCGCGCCGCACCACCCTCGGGGTCGACCACAACCGCCTCGCGCTCCTGGTGGCCGTGCTCGACAAAAAGGTCGGCCTCCACCTGTCGGGGCAGGACATCTTCCTGAACGCCGCCGGCGGCGCACGGCTCAGCGAGCCGGCCATCGATCTGGGCATGGTGGCGGCCCTCGCATCGAGCCACCTGGACAAGATCATCGACCCCCACACGGTCATTGTCGGCGAGGTGGGCCTTGCGGGGGAAGTCCGCGCCATTACCCAGGCGGAAACACGGGTCCGCGAGGCTGCCAAGCTGGGCTTCACCCGGGCGGTCATCCCCGCCGGCAGCGTCCGGCAGGTTGGCGACGTGCCCGGCATGACGGTCGTAGGGGTAAAATCCTTGGACGAAGCGCTGGAACAGTTCCTCTGACCGATCCGACGCGCTTTTTTACTTTACTTGATTAGCCGTTTCTCTTACTATTTACAGCAGTTATACGCAAAGGAGATTCGGAGAATGGAAAGTGAGAAGCTCGAATACTTCAGAACCATACTCAACGAAGAGATGCGGACCCTCCTCGATGAGGCAGGCAAGACCGTCTCCGAGATGACTTCAGACAGCACGCCGTTTCCCGACCCCAACGACCGCGCCACCCAGGAGTCGGACCGTAACTTCGAGCTGCGAATCCGGGACAGGGAACGCAAGCTCATCAACAAAATCAGAGAGGCCCTCGAACGCATCGACGACGGCAGCTTCGGCACCTGTGAAGTGTGCGGCGAGGAAATCGGCGAGGGACGGCTCAAGGCGCGCCCCGTCACCACCCTCTGCATCGACTGCAAGATGGAGCAGGAAAGAAAAGAAAAGCATCCCTGACCAGTTCTCCCCCTCTCGCACCCCTTCCCGCGGAGTCTTGGATGGCCGTTCGCGATCCCTACACCATAATGAGCAGTGCCATTCGGATCGCCAATGCGACCGAACACTCCCATGATGAACGGCTCAAGTCCCTTGCCCTTCTCATTGCCGAGGCATTCGGCGCCCTTTCCGCCACATTCTACCTCCTGGACAACGCCGGCCGCTCCATCGTCCGGAAGATATCAAGCGCCGACTCCGGCACCGGCAGCGACTGCCGGATACCGGGAGGCCAAGGCATTGCAGGGCTGTGCGCCTCAAGCGGCAAGCCGGTCCGTCGGAACAGCGCAGAACGCCATCCCGACGAAGTTGTTACGGGCAAGGAACAAGCCATCGCCGCCTTTCCGATCAACTGCCGGGGACAGACTCTGGGGGCCCTCGCCCTTGGGGTTCCCCACGATGACCTCCTGACCGACGACGATCAGGACATGCTCGCCGTAATCCTCATCGAAGCCGCCAGCGTGGTGCGCTGCAAGCGGCAGCTCGAATCGGTGGAAAAGCGCATCCGGGAGCTTTCCTTCCTCAACCAGATCAACGGGGTCATGCTCTCGACCATTGAACTCAACCGGCTCATTCACCTGCTGCTGACCTCCCTCACATCCGACCTGCCGCCCCTGTTCGACCGGGCCATGCTCTTTCTGCTCAATGAGCGCGCCGGCATCCTCCAGGGGATGATGGGCATCACCTCCGCCCAGCAGACCGACAGCAGTGTGCCGCCCGAACCCAGGGCAAGACGGCGGTTCCCCGTCCGGAACGCGGACTTCGACTCCGTTGTCAAGGCCACGCGCCTCCCCCTTGATGCGTCCCTCAACCAGATATCCCGGGCCGTCCTGGAGCGCACCCTGCTCCACGTTCAACACCCCGACCGGGAGCAACCGGTTGACCGGACCCTCATGAAGCAGTTCGGCACATCGTCCTACGCGGTCGCCCCCCTCGTGTCCCAGGATCGCGTGGTCGGCGCCATCGTCGTCGACAACCGGCTCACGGGCCGTCCCCTTGCCGGCGATGATCTCGGTATCCTTCACCTGGTTTCCGGACAGGCCGGGATGGCCATTGAAAACTCGATCCTTTTCCACCGTCTCGAAGAGACGAACCGAAACCTTCAGGATGCCAAGGAGCGACTCCTCCAGGAGGAAAAACTGGCGGCCATCGGCCGGATGGCGGCCAGCATCGCCCACGAGATCAAGAATCCTCTCGTTTCAGTGGGGGGCTTCGCCGGCAGGCTCAAGAGAAAGTTCTCTCCCGAGTCCGAGGAGTGGCTTTACGCCGACGTCATCGGGCGCGAGGTGCAGCACCTGGAAAAGATGCTGGGCGACATCCTCTTTTTCTCGCGAAAGACCACCATCTGCTATACCCGCTGCGGCATCAACCAGATCATCGAAGACGGGCTGGCAACCATGGCCGTCCCCCTGGAACAGAGAGAGGTGGTTGTGGACAAGCGTTTCGCCTCCCGGCTGCCGACCCTGCTGGGCGACTGCCAACAGCTCCGCCACGTCTTCACCAACCTGATAAGCAACGCCCTGGACGTCATGGAACCGCGGGGGATTCTCACCATCGAAACCGGCCCGGCGCGGATCGACGGCAAGCGGGCCATATCCGTCAAGGTAGGCGACACCGGCAGCGGTATCGCCCCGGACGTGCGCCACTCGATCTTCACCCCCTTTTTTACCACCAAGGAGAAAGGGACCGGCCTCGGCCTCGCCATTGTTCACCGGATCATTACCAACCACGGCGGACGGATCGAGGTGGAAAACCGGCCCGAAGGAGGCGCCCTCTTTACGGTTGTTCTTCCCACCTCTCCCTGATTTTTTAGTTTTCATCTTCAACGGATTGGGTTATATACTATCGTTTCGCACACAATTCCTCCGGGGACGTAGCTCAGATGGGAGAGCGATGCGTTCGCAACGCATAGGTCGGCGGTTCGATCCCGCTCGTCTCCACCAATAAAAACAAGGGGATCAGGCATTAAGCCGGGTCCCCTTTTATTTTTGAGTGATACATTGAGTGATACTTTTTCCGTGGCACTAACCAAAACGAGATGCAACAAGCTTCGAGCCGCTGTGCCCGGTTATGACACATGCCTGTGCAAGCATCAAATTCAGCGGCATTAAATCCGAAGGGGGTCTGGAGAGAACATGAATAACCCTCCAATCCGTATTGAGGAAGATGCATCAGGTTGGATCGTCACGGTCAACGGGCAGGAGTTTTCCGGCTATATTGTCGATTCTCGATGCGACACCTGTCACTCGGTGATCGTCTACGACATGTATTACGATTCCATGTTCTGCCCTGTGTGCAACGAGTGGACGGAAAAGTATCCTATTTGCACGGATGAGAACTGTCCTTTCTGTAGCAAGAAGCGTCCTGAACGGCCACTTCGGGAAATGGTTGATGGTGCTCCGGCCCCAGAGGTGCCGTTTGTAATCGTACAAATGCCCTGATTCTTCGTTATGCCTCAATTACTGAGGGAAGGAAGGAGCACGGTAGGCGGTCCATGGCTTCCATATTCCGTAGTTCCCTCGGCATGGCATTATCCGATGGAACATTCAGGTAGCGGCGCAAGAGAGATGACTCCGCAGCTGATCCAGTTCACCGCAACGCCACGCACCGGCTTGCATGACTGGGCACTGCCAAGGGCTGCGGCGTAGCAGCGAAGCTGTGGCAGGTAATGAAGGAACCGGTTGTTGAAGTCATCGGTCTGGTCTGATTTGTGATCGATGACCCAGAAACTGTCAGCGGTTTCCACGAACATATCAGCGGTTCCAGTGACAACCGTGCCGTTTTCATTGAGGCTCAGAATCGGGATTTCCGATTCCAGTCCCACCGGCGCCAGCTCCTGGGCCAGCCAGGCATCGAAGGCCGCAACCACAGTTGAAATGGCTGCTATCTGCTCCTCCGTCAAGGCCATGTCGACAGCATCCTGCAAGAGATTGCGCCGTTCCGCGTGTCCGCTCAACAGCTCGAAGCAGCGATGGAGCAATGTTCCCCGTGATGCGGCATCCAGGCCCGGGAATTCGCACTGCAGCCCACTGCCGTACCTGACGAGGCGCACCTCCGGCAATTCGGAAACGGGCATCCCTTCGAGGGAGGAAGGGGTGGTCGCCTCGGGAGTCAGGTTTTCCGGCATCTCCCGTGGGACAATCGCAATTCGGCCATATGTCGGCAGGGCGGTGCCGGTGCGGGTCCCCTCAATCTCTGCCGCTTCCGGCCCGACAGTGGTGATTGTGCAGGTGACCGCATCGCCCGCAACACGCATCATATCCTTTTCTAGATCAAGCCCTGCCGATGAAACGAGCAGATCCCAATAGCTGTCGCCGGCTTTTCCCCTCTTGTACTCAGGCCATTCGAGGACAACCTTCTCCCGCGCCCGGGTAAGGGCCACGTAGAGAAGCCTCGTTGCGGTGTTCCTCGCGCCTTCCAGCAGGTTGGCCCTGAAGGCATCGCATGTTTCCGGGGCATCGAAGGCGGGGTGGATTTCTATCCGCGCACTGTCAAGCAGGGCATCCAGTTCGCTGAAATCGTTGTAGACGACCCGTGTCTCCGGCAGGCGGGGTTGGTAGCTCCTGTCCATGCCGCAGACGGCAACGATGGGCCATTCCTGCCCCTTCGACTTGTGCCAGGTGGTGAGAACCACGGCGTCTTCGTCGATGACGGTCGCTTCCGGCTGCGTGTTTTCCCGCTCGATCCGGCCTCTCAGCCAGGCCAGGAAGGTCTTGACGTCCGAACCGTAATAGCCGCCGCAGGCCATGGCGTCGCGATTTGCGTTCCGGAACTCACGGCATTCCTCCTCAAGGCGCAGCAGGTTGGCCCGGGCCTGTCCGGCGTCGGGCCACCGGTTAATGGTGCCGTAGAGGTCGAGGGCGGCGATGATATCGACCAGGAGATCCTCCACGTGGCGGTCCTGGCGTCCTTTCGCCACGGCGCACAGTTTTTCCAGCACCGGATCGCAAATTTTGTCGTGGTCCATCAGCTCTGCAAGGGCGGATTTCAGGGTATGACTGCCAAGCTCCGTTACGGCCAGGTAGAGGGCGGCGTGCCGGTCTCCGGGATCTGCCACGAAGCTGAGGGCATTACACCCCAGTTGGACGATTCGTGATTCATGCCACCCCTCTTGGGCGATTTTGCAGCGGATTCCTGCATCTCTCAAGGCCGAAGCGTAGGTTTGCAGCCGCTTATTGGTGGGGCAGATGATGGCGATATCGCCCCCCCGCAGCCTGCGATGCTCTTTCCGGTGCCGGTCGAATATCTCGATGCCGCTGTCCAGCAAACCGGTCAGGTGAGCAGTGGTATGGGATGCCCAGACGCTCTCCGACAGGGTCTTGTCTCCCGCCCGGATCACATCGAGGGGAGGATCCACCGTGCTGGTGTAGTCTGCCTCCGCCGTAAGCGGCGTGTAGTCATCAAAAAGCCCGGTGCCCACCAGATTGATCCAGTGCATCAATTGCCTGGATGAGCGGTAGTTTCCGGTCTGGGGCCTGGTTGCCGAAGGATGGCGATTGACCAGCTCCTGCATGAGGCGGGGGTCAGCCCCCTGAAAGCCCATGATGGCCTGTTTCAGATCACCCACGATGATGGTTTCAACGCCCTTGCGGGTAAGGGACCAGAGGAGGGAGAACTGCAACGGGTTGGTATCCTGGAATTCATCCACCACCAGACAGTCGACCCTTTCCCTGAAGGCTTCGGCAACCGCCTGGTTAGTGCACACTAGGCCATGGGCCAGGGACAGCATGTCGGTGAAATCCACAAGCCCCCGCTGCTGCTTTTCCTCGCCATAGCGGTTCAGACATGCGGAAGCAGACTGGATAAGAGCCGTGGCGTGGTTCAGGGCATCCTGCAACGGGCCGGGATGCAGAGGCAGGGCATGGGCCGCAGCCATGACCTCTTCAGCCAGGCCGTCATACCCTGCGGGCAGCTTGGTGGTGCGATTGGAAACCCGCAGCTTGCGTAGCGACTTCCAGAGCTTCCAGTCAGTGTCCAGCGCCCTGCCGCCGGAGGCGCGGCGCAGTTGATGGAAATTGGCGCGCAGTTCCTCACGAACTGATTTCACGGCGCTGTAGTCAGGCGACAGGTCTTTCGGAAATTCCCTCAGCAGGGCCTCTACGGCGGAAAGAAGGACTGCCTTCAGGTGTTCGGCAGACCGGGTGTCGCCGTAAAGCCTGCGAATCGCATCCTCGGCCGGCGCAATCAGGTCGGCCGCCGTTCCCGTCCTCCCTATGCCCCGCAGTGTGCCGATAAAGGAAAGCATCCGCCCTCGGAAAGACTCTTCCGCGGTCGCGTTATTGCTGAAATTGTAGCGGTAGCCGTATTGATCGAGGTTCTCCATCAGGGCGGAAGCGTCGTCAGAATGGGCCAGGGCGCGACTTACCAGCATCCCCTGTTCATCGTCATTCAGCATGCGGGGTGAGGGAGACATGCCACCGTCAAAGGCGAATTCCGTGATGAGGCGCAGACCGAAACCGTGAATGGTCGTGATATACGCCTGATCAAGTTTCTGGGCCTGCTCCAGCAGGTTTCTCCCTATCAACGCTGCCCGTATCCTGCTCCTCAACTCGGCGGCGGCTGATTCGGTAAAGGTGACGGCCACGATCTTTTCCGGGGCGAGGCCGTTCTCTATCCGCCTGGCAAGCTCGTTCTGCAGGAAATAGGTCTTGCCCGAGCCTGCCCCGGCGGGGACGATGGTGAGGTGTGAACCTATTGATGTGTTGTGCATTTGGTCTCATCCAGCACGTTTTTGATAATGGTTCTGTAATCTTTATTTTCATCAGTTCTTATTTTATAGTCAGTTTTTTTGGCTCCAGGACTTGGTTCTCCTCCACCGACTATCCCATATTCTATCATTTGTCGTAGAAAGCCCGACTTTTTACTGGTTATAAACGTTGATATATTGCTTAAGTATGTCCCTGCTCTCCCCTCGGATATGTTCAACATTTCGGCTAATTCTCTTTTCATCTCGTCCTGAGTTATGGGTTCTGATCTATCACATAAAATACGCAAGAAAGCCTTCAGCCTAGGAATTTGATCGGAATTGATACTGAATGTTTCACGTAGTTTTATTTCTAACTGTTCTTTTGATAAAGGTGGAACTGGTAAATCGTCTGAGTATCTTGATTGTGAGTTATAATCATAGGTAAGTTTGTCAGTTTTAGTGTAATTTTTGTTCCTATGATCAGTATAACTTCTTGTTTCAGGCAATGGGATAATCAGTTCAGAATCCAAAAACAATGAATCTCCATCTTTAAAAGGCTTAAGCTTAACACATGAAATATCAATTGCATAATTGCTTGTTTCTCTCATCCACAAAACGGCAGCACATACATCTGGGTTAAAATCTTTAGCCACAAGAATTATTCGCACGCAAAGCCCATCACCTATTTTTTGAAAAACTTCATCGAAATTATTGTTGCCGGAAGAAATACCACTCACATGTTCTATTATTTTTTGTTTTGCATCGTCAATACTGTTAATTTTTTCGTAATCTAACAACAACTCTGCTATTCTTTCTGTGCTATATTTTGAAATGCGAGCAGCGTATTTAATGGCTTGCCAATCTACATCGCATCCAGAATTGTCTCTTTTTAGCTCTATAATTACTACCTTACCATCTTTATCCATCGCTATCAGATCAGATCTTATGCCTCTGCCAGCAACTTTCCCGTCGAAAGCGTGTTCTTTTGCTATTATCAGCAATGAATCTTCGTTGTTGTAAATAACTTGTCCTAATACCTCAGGATTGCTAGCTATCCATTCCTGAATATCGTAACGCTCCTTAATGTTTATGTCTGCAAAAGTGGTATCCTCCAATTTAATCAGTTTTTTGTTAGCAGTGTCTATTCTGAACATTTTAGTCTCCGATCTATATTAGCATTAATCATCCACATCCCCACCAAAGGACTCCCCTTCAAGGCATACGCAGATATCCCCCGCTTATCCTTGAATTCCTTCTCATCGGTGGTGGTGTTTAACTCAATGCACCCCCGTCGTAATTGGGCAAAGCGTTCCTGTATCAGCTTCATGGCATTTCCTGAGGTGCTGTTTTGCATCTCCTCAAGGTTGCCGATGCTCACCGGCAGCCAGCCGGCGCTATCGGCCAGGGCGGTCTGGTCGTTCATCAGGTAGTAGAGGGTGCCGATCTCGCCGGTGTCCCTGATACCCGCCAGTTTTTCCGCCAACCCCGCGGGCGCCTTTTCCGGCTTCTCCAGCCCGCCGGTTCTGATCATGGTGCGGTACAGTTCTGCCTGATGGTCGTAGCCCGCCTCCATTCGTTTGCGGCGGTCATTGCTAGAGGACTTCTTGTAATCGACCACGTACAGCCGGTTGGGCGGCAACTCAAGCAGCAGGTCGGCGTTGCCGTGAATCGGAACCCCGTGCAGTTCACCCTTGAGCGAAATCTCCACCGCCACCGGCCGGGCGCCGGCATGAAACAGTATTTCCCGCCACTGAAGGGCTGCCTTGACGATTTCCTGCTGGAGATGCTTTCGCTCCACCTTCCATTCCCGGCGATGAAGAAACGGCATGATCTCGCAATCTTGCTCTTCAGCAATGCCGGGACCTGAGCCTCGATCCGGTCCCTTTCCGGCAGGGGAACTTTCGGATCAAAGAGCAGCTCGAACACGGCATGGGCTAAGGTGCCCTTTGCCCTGATATCAAGGGTTTCAGGCTGCCAGTCGCGGGGCTCCACCCCCAGCCGTTCAAACAGCCAGGCGAGGGGGGATATCATCAGTTTTTCGAGCCGGCTGGGGGATTCGGGTTTCATGCTGCCATCAGTCCCCTTGTTCAGCTCCAGCAGGTTTCTGTCAAACTTAAGGTCTTGGGGATCGGGGCTGCGGGGGGCTTGCTGATCCATGCGGGGCGCCGGCGGAAGCCCGAAGGCCCTGGCGCGGTCTGATGCACTGTCAAGCTCCAGCACCAATTCATCTTCATCCCTGACATCGGAAAACAGAGCCGCACTGAAGGTTATGGCGGCGGATGGCGACAGAGACTTGCCCAGTGGATCGCGGCGGGGGACGAGGAAGGTTGCGTGGTCCGACGCACTGCGAAGCTGACGGAGGAACAGTTGGCGCTGCTGACGGTTCTGTTCCGCGGCGGTGACCAGTTCAAGGCCCGCAACGGTACGGAACAACTCCAGCTCCTGATCGGTGAAGAGCGAGAAGCCTGCCGTTTTCGGGGGATAGTGCCCGTCATGGCAGCCCAGAACAAAAAGCCGCCTCACACGGCGCCAGGGTTCTTCCCCTTCGTGAAAGACGGCAACACCCTCCCGGTTGAGATCCTTTCCAAGATGTATGGGAATGTTTCGGGGAGTTGCCGTCTTGCGTAGTTCATTCCAGGGGATTTCCCCTGATTTACCGTCGAGACTCTCAATCAGCGCGGCACAACACTGCTCCAGCTCCATTCGGTGCGCGAACAACGGTGAGGAGCGCTCTTCATCGGTCAGTCGCCTGGCGCCGGCCCCGCTCAATTGGACAAAGCGCTTCAGGCGTTCACGCACCTCATCACAACTCTGAACTTTGTTGCGAATGATCTCCAGCATGGCACAGGCGTCATCGGTGCTGTCGGCGCCAGCTTCGAGAGCAAATTTATGGTTGATGACTTCCTGGGCAAGGCGGTTCCCGGCGGCGCAATCCCATGGCATTAGGGGCGATGTGAGGAGCGCTGCCAGGGCGATTACCGGCGCCGGCTTGTCGAGACTGAGCAGGAGATTGAAGACCGCCTCCCGCCCCAGATCGCGTCCGGTGGCTTCGGAGGCAAGACCCGAGACGGGGATTCCCGCCATGGTGAAGACGGTCCGAACTGCGGTGTCGTACCGTTCATCAGCGGGGAGCAGCAGCGCCAGGTCGGACATGGCAAGGGAAGGGTCCTCTGCCAGGGACTGCTGCACCATCCCGGCGGCCACTTCAACTTCCTGGAGGCAGTCGCGGACAGCCAGCCACTGGAGGGTGTTGTCTCGCACAGGCTTGCTGTCCGGCATGGCAAACAGGTGTCGCTGAAGGTGCCCCAGGGCCGTGCCCGCTGGCGCGGCGGCAGGCTCTTCCGTAAGATACGCCGCCAGTTCAGGATCTTCACACTCGCCGGCATCCCGGTTGAGTTTTTCGACCAGGGCCCACTGCCAGGGATTGAGCACCGGCCACCCTTCCCGATGGTATATCCGGGCCGGGCGAAGCAGTCGTTCTGTACTCGCGTCCAGAATCTGCCGGATGACGGCAAGGTGGGGAGGGAGGAGATTCCCCAGGGCGTTTCGAAGCCGCGCCAGATCAGCGAGATGTTTCGCCGACCGTGGCGGGAGCACGGCCGGATTGACGGCATCAAGCCGACCGACGGGCCCCGCTCCTTCCAGCAGCGTTACCAGTGTCCGTTCCACGCGTCTGCGATCTGCTGCCGGTCCGACTGGGCATGATGGAGACTCTTGCTCCAGAAGGAATCGGATAGGGATTCGAGGGCGGAATCAAGGCGCGATTGCCACTCATCGGGAGAAGAAGGGAGGAGGTAGCTTTTCTGCGCAAGGCTGACGAGTTCCGGCCACGTACCGACCTGGACGCCAACGCGGGCACTGGCGGTGGCCGCCATGCGGCGAAGCCTGCGGGCCGCGGACTTGTCCGGTACAAGGATGAAGTGGACAACTGCCTGCCTGGTTATGGCCATGCTTACCTCGGTGAGAGTCAATTTTTGTTGCCGGAAATCGGATGCGCACAAATACTGACATTCTTGTGCCTTATGGATCTCTTTTGATCTTCCGTCAGCTGTTGAAACCGCGCAAACCATGCCGAAGGCGAGCCAATCTCCGGTGGTTTTTTACAGGCATCCCGTTTACTCGACACCGCCAGGGGCTCATTTGGCGTTATGTGTTCTCCGTCTCGTCTCGGGTTTCCAAGCGCTGGAATTTATCTGTCGAGGGTCACCACCTGAACCGCGATCCCCCTTTTCCGTGCACACTCAATCATGTGTTTTGTCCCCCGGGATGCGCCGTTCCATATGGCGATCAGGGCATCACCCATTTCCGCCATCAGCTCATTCCGCTTCCTTCCGGCACCCTGCCGGTAGCGGCCCCAGTCAGCCGGAACCCGGATATGCTCTATCCCGTGCTCCTCGGCATAGCGTGCGGCAAGGGCATCAACACCGCGGGCGCCGCCCTCGATGATGGCCGATATTTCCAGGCCTTTGGCCCTGGCTTCGTCGACGGCCTTGCGGACAACCTCGTAATCGGTGATGGTTCTGCTGCCGGCGATGATGACTTTCATAAAAACCTGTGAAATGGCGCCACGGAAGTTACTTCATCAGCTCTTCTTCCAGATCATCCCAGTCCTGCCGTGATGGCGGATTCGGCAGTTTGTTGACCTCTTCCTCGAATCGCTCAACGAATTCGCCGTACTCTTCAGCATCAAAAAAGAGCTCATTGTCCAGTTCACACCAGATATCGGACAGGAGCATGGCCGGCCTGTCAACCGCCCGGCAACGGGCCATTACTTTCTCCAGGTGCTTCTCCACCGTCAAATCAGGGAAATAGCACCGCCTGATTTCCGGCTCGATCCGTTCCTGCATGAGGTTCAGCACTTCGTAGCCGGGCCCGTCGATGCGGTCGACAAAGCTCTGCAGCTTCCGCTTGGATCGGGTTCTGTCGTATAGTTTCAGGCATTTGGCGAGGATGCGCTCAGCGCGCTCCTTCGTCATTTGTTCAGTCTGCATGTCACGTTAGTCCTTTCCCTTCAAGCGTACGATCCTTTCGCCAGGATTGTATTCAATCCAGTTGCAGGGGAGGGTAGGACCATGGGCGTCAACCACGCAGAGGTCCTTCCAAAACAGTTCACCTCTTCGTCTGCCGGTTGGCCTGAGCCCCTGCTTTTGCCAATTGTTGATTATCAATTCTACGTCCATCGGATTCATGGCTCCGATGCGGTAGAGGTAATTGTCATGACTGGTGTTGTCGGCGAGATGGCGGTGAAAGCCGTCGAGGCCGATCTGGTTTATGATGGTGGCGATGGGGATGATGACGCTCAGGCATTCGAGGGGGATGGCCATGGCGTGCTCCTTGAAATATTCGGTAAAGTTTGCGTATCGGCATTTTACTTAAGCCAAACATACCGCCCATGCGTGTCATTTTCGGGCATGGGATGACTATTCCGGGTTGTTGGCCATCTTTTGTGCGATCAACCTTTTGGTCTCAGCATCCGTAGCGGAAAACCGCTGGCGAGCAACATTAGCACCCAACGTACCGGATCGGGTTCTGTGACCCCTTCGCGCCAAGGTATTCTGAAACATCTCCACCAATGAGTTCGTCGTAGCGCTCCCAATCACTGGCGACTTCGCCGGTGAATTCCCAGCGACCATTGTATGGCTGCCAGCTGTGGATGCGGTAAATCTCGCGCACCAAGCCGTCACAGACAGCAAAGGCAAACTTTGCCTTGTTCCGGCGTGCACCGAGAACCCAGGAGCTGCGCGTCCCCTCGTAGAGTTGCCGGGCGAACTCCCTTGTTTGGGCTGCCAGCTCTGCTGCAGACATCCGGTCAGGCCGGATCTCAATTCCGCTTTTGATCTTGCGGTACTCCTTGTTGATGATGATCAGGAGCGACGGCTCGTTGATAGTGGCCGGCTTGGCGCTATACCTTGCGATCAGGTCGGCATCGCTCATGATCCCAATGTCGTTGCCGTGGTGACCGTTCACTTCGTTTTTCAGTTCAGGCAGGCCAATGTAGTCGATCAGCGCCGACTCGACGTTAAATGCTGTCACGTCATCCAGGCCGTGTCTGATGATAGTGTGCTGCACCTCGCCGTTGTCTTTAAGAATCTCTCTGATAGTGTCAAGCTTGTCGCTTTTATGAGCCGTCTCAAGAGCCGCCCTTGCGTGTTGGAAAACGCGATTGCCCACGCCTTTCCCGACATAGAAAGGCTTACCTTCGGGGGAAGACAGAACGTAAACGTAGTAGCCAAGCTTTTCAGTGACAGATGGCGGGAATTGCTGGATTTTCATCGTTCCTCCGAGATTATCGATGATTGCGCTTCAGGCCGTTTGCCGTTCCACGTAGGGCACCCGTCCGACCGGTACAACGGTGGAAGCTGGTCCGCAGTGGACATCCTGGTCATCAAAAAAGATGTGCGGCCTGAATGCCTCCAAGACTTCCATCTTCTTCATCCCCCCGAGGAAGAACACCTCATCCACCACCACGTTCCAGGCCCTGAGGGTCCGGATTACCCTTTCATGGGCTGGGCGGCTGCGGGCGGTGACCAGGGCGGTGCGGATGGGGGGCACCGTGGTCCCTGCCAGCTCCTGGATCGCGGCAAGACTCTTAAGGAAGCGGGCAAACGGTCCTTCGGGGAGCGGTCTGCGGGCATTATCCGCCTCGTGACGGACAAATGCCTCCAATCCGTGTTCCTTGAAAATCCGTTCCGATTCGTCGGAGAAGAGAACTGCATCGCCGTCAAAGGCAATCCTGATCTGGTTGATTTCTTCGTTGAGGCAACTCGGCCGGCTGTAGAGCAACGCCGATGCAATGCCGGCATTGATGCCGGCCTGTACGTCGTCTTCGTGCTGGGAGAGGAGCAGGTCAACCCTGAAGGCGCGCAGGTATGGGGAGAGAGGGGCGCCGCCGGTGAGAGCGGCGCGGGTGATGTCGAGACCGTAGTGGTCGATGGAGTTGAATATCCTGAGACTCGTCTCTGACGAATTCCGGGACATGACCACCACTTCGGTCCTCCTGTCGCCTGGGAGCGTTTCGTTGAGCCTCAAGATCGCCTTCACCAGCGGGAAGCCGGTACCCGGTTCGAGGACGCGGTGCTCGTTCTCCATCTGGAAGGCGCGGTAGGCGTCCAGCCCCTCGCTGGTGAAAAGCCCGTCCTCATGGGAGAGGTCAAAGAGCGCACGGGAGGATATGCCAACGACGAGGCATTCGGTAAGATCGACAGCCATAGACCAAACTCGTTGCTTATTGGTTAAGAGCGATAGCGGCTTCTGAGAGGCTTATTCTAATTGCCGAATAGACTTAGCTCCTCGGAATATAGCGCGGATTTGAATTTGTCCATTGGTGTCGAACCTGGTTCAAACAAAGAGGCGTCATCCTCTATAATTGCTCCATTGCTGATCTTTGATGGCCTCGATGATGTTATGCAAAAAATGCAATTCTGGTAGCCAATATCTATGACAGGTTCCTCATCGCTATAATCATAAAAAAGAATTTCTCCCCCTTTTTTATCCGTTATGCTCGACATTCCATCTTCATCTTCATCCAGGGCGCATCTCAGCATGCCGGAGAAATATTTCTTTTGCAGATTGACTTCATTCATACTTTTGAATCTGGTACTGGCTATTTTGGCTATGTAGTCGTCACATTTTTCAAACTCATCTATATTTGGGCTTATTTTCTTTTCAAACCAGTCTATTACATGAAAAATATCTTCATCTTCTCTCTGAACTATTGAGAAATGAAGATAATCCAATTTCCAATTGTCAATACTGAAACCATCTTCAGTATCCGCATTATCATCACTGCTGGTGACTCCGAAATATATTTCATGATTGATAATGTCTAATTTTTCACCGATTGTTTTGAGATCAAAGCTCATTTTAAAGGCCTCCATATGTTTAGATATGTGAACTGCTTATTTTGAGATGCTTAAATATTCCACTCCGACTCTTCTCCCCGCTGAGAGTAAATTATGTCCCAGCACCCGTCATCGATCCGAACAATGAACCGGCAACAATCTCCGCCATTATCTTCAAACTCAAGATCAATGGGCTCGTCGTCATAGGAGATGCCGGAGATTATCGAGCCCATCAGCTCTGTTCCTTCATCATCAAGCTCTAGCATGCTGATATCGAACGTTGACAGCTGTATGCTGAGTTTCTCCGGGACAAATCCGCCCGGACAATTGATGGTGAAGCTGCCGTATGTCTTTCGCGACGGCGCCGCATAGATGATGTAAATACCGTCTTCAAATTCGCTGTAGGTATCGACTTCCTCATAATTGGGCGCTAGCTTTGGAGACCTGATCTCATCGCCATCCTGTGACGACAGGACGCCGTAGAGATGGAAAACGTCATTGTAGTTGTGCGTGCATTCATAGTAGTCACTATTCTCGAATTCCCCATCTTTTTGGAGTTGGAGGATTTCTTCGTACTGCTCATCGGACAGCCGCCCGCACGAAACTTCCATGCCAGGTCCTGCAATTTCGAGGGTGATGCTTTCCGGCGCATCGTTCCGCTTGGGGGCGGTGGCGGTCGGATTGGGCACCGTAGCACCTGCTTTCGTCCCGCAATCTCCGCAGAACTTCGCTTCTGGGGCCATCTCGGCGCCGCATCCGCTGCATTTCGGAGGGGCATTCAGGTTGGCGCCGCATTCCGGGCAGAACTTGGCCGGGCCTGCCTGTGGTGCGCCGCAGGAGGGGCAGCACATGGGCTGTGGCGCTTTTTCACCGCATTCCGGGCAGAACCTAGCCCCTTCCGCCATGGCGGCGCCACAACCGGTGCATGAAATGCCTGGTGTGGATTGTTGTTGTTCTTTTTCTGCAGCAGGAAAGCACTTCAATGCTTCCGGGTGCCCGTTGTCTGCCGCTGCTCCCAGCCAATGCTCCGCTTTTGCCATGTCCTGGGGGGTCAACTTGCCTTCCCAATAAAGGAATCCGAGATGGTACTGGGCTTGAACGTGGCCCCTGGTTGCCGCTTTTTCCAACAAAGTCAGGGCAAGGTTGACATTGTTTTTTTCGATACTTCTGCAAGCCATTTCGTACATTGCATCAGGGGTTCCTTCCCAGGCGTTTGCTGCCATATTCAGAATTGAATCGAACAGTCCCATAATCGTGCCTCCAGAGCTTGATATGAATTGCAATTGCTTAATTAATGCGATTCTCTATTTCTGATATTATGGCTATCGGCATGGACGAGAGATTCTTTAGCAAATTCTTTATCTCGCTGCCGGTTTTACGAATTTCCTGATGCAAGAAAACCAGTTCCGGATCAGTTTCATGGTTGCCTGTTCCCCCCGAACAGCACCGGCTGATGCTTCTTCCCCTGATGTCTCTCGATGGTTTCGTAAATGTCGGCGACTGTCGGCTTGTCGCTCCCACCGTGAATAATGGCGTGGATCATTGTTTGGCGGGCCAGGAAGTCGATCTCGGTGATGTGCATCGGATGGCGTTCGACCAGAGTGACCAGATCGTCATCGACAGAACTCCGCCCGATATGCTCTTCCCAGCGCCGTATCTGCTCCTCCTCGGGCGGATACTCCAGCTCGAACCGTAGACTGAACTCAGCCGGGAGTCTCGCCTTGCCGGGCAACCTGGTGACCAGGCAGAAGAGACCCGGATGGGTCCGGAGGTGCGAGGTCAGCTCCCCCAGCATCATGTTGCGGGCGGTGTCCGGCGTGTCCGCCAGCAGCCGCTCCACTTCGCGGTTGTGGTCAACGAAGAGGATGACGGACGCGCTGCCGGTTCCGGGCGAGAAGGCATAGCGCATCGGACTGACTTTTTTCTGGCTGACCGGATCGACGACCCTGTTTTCGTCGGCCATGGAGAGGGCCTTGTCGAAATCGAATTCCCTGACCATGAGGCCGCATTCGTGAGCCAGTGCCCGGACGGCGTTAATTCCGGTCTGGATGTCGCCGGAACCGAGGAGGACCGAAAGGCCGAGTCCCCCTTCCTTCAGACGCCGATACGCCGTGGCCAGGTGGCGGATCTGCTCTTTCTGGTATTCCCGGAGAGGGATATCCTCCAGGGTCATCGCCGGAGGGTATGTTCGGCAGAGGCGGGACATCTCGGCCAGCGGGGAAATCTGCAATGACGCCGCGTGGCTGAGGAGCTCCCGCGTGATGACGGTGTTCTCGATCCCATCGTCGGACATGGCCTTGTTGAGGGCCAGGAAGATGGTGTTCTTGATGAGCCCGCCGGTGAACTCGTACCGCTCGGAGAGCATCCGAAGGTCGATGTCGTCGGCCAGTCGGACACCGGGAGGAATGAGCGACTGCCACATGCAAAAGCGCAGGTCGGGATCAGGGATGGCGAAGGAAACCTTCATGCTGATGCGCCGTTCCATGGCCGGGTCAAGCTCCACGGGCTTGTTGGTGGCGAGGATCACCACGCAGCGGGCCTTTTCGATTTCGATGAGGAGCGCCCGGCTTGCCCGGGAATCATCTCGGAAGATGTCGTCGGATTCGTCGAAGAAGACGATCCCCCCGTGGAGTGATGCCTCGCGGAACAGGGAGCCGAAGTTTTCCTCGTAGCTTCCGGGTGTATCGTTCAGATCCTCAAGCCGGAGGGTGAAGAGCTGTCGATCGAAGTGGCACGCCAGGGCCTTGGCCAGCATGGTTTTGCCGGTACCGGGGGGGCCGTGGAAGAGGAGGGTAAGGCTGGTGCCGTAGCCGTAGAACTCGTCGAGGATGCTCCGCTGCCCCAGCTCCCGCCGTTTCAGGTAGTTTCCCACGTGGGTGACCACCTCATGCTTCGCCGCTTCGTCCATGACGACCTGATCAAGGCTGACACAGCTCCGCTCCCTGCCGACGAACCTGAACATGGTGCTATAGAGGTTGTTGTCATCTAGGATAAAGCGGACGAACCGCTCGTGGAGACAGACGATCTCGTCCAGGATGTTGGATGTCTCGTCCAGCGTATTCCGGAAGAGGACGATCTCCTGGCGGATAAGGGAAGCGTCGACGCTGAAGCCGGAGCGGCGGTCGATCTGCTCCCGGTAATCCCTGCAGATGATGGCGAGGAGGGAACCAATCTTCATTCCCTCTGTCCACTTTCGCTCCTTTTCGAAGCCGCAGAGATAGAACATTTCGCAGAAACCGCGACTGGTAGTGAGCATGAAGAGAAGGAGCACCACGCTGCGCTCGAAGCCCTGGAGGCTGTAGTTTTCGCAGAACCGGGGCAGGGTGAGGGCAATGCCGGCGCGGGCCGATGCCACTTCCCGCAAGCGGGTCTTCTGCACGTGTCCCGACAGGAGCAGCTCCACACGGTCCAGGGTGGCGTTTTCCGTTGACAGACCGGCCAGGGACAGTACCCGCGAAAAATCACTCTCCTGGATCGCCTCGCTGCCGTTGCAGCGCAGTACCGCCCGGGCCAGGATCAGGCGCGCTTCCTGTTCCATGGCCTGAAGATGGTCGAGGTTGTCGGCAAAGGGGGCGGCCGCCGGCGCGGAATCCCGCGCCGACAAAAGGAGAACCTGGGCGCCCTGGTCCGAAGGGGTGAAGGTCGTTTGTGCGTTCATGGTCATGGTGGGCCTCGTTTTCAGTGACTGCGGGTTCTGAGCGGCTCGATGATATCGGCCAGACCGTACTGGATGGCTTCTTCAGGGGAAAGCCAGGTATCCACGTCCCGCAGGAGGTAGCTCTCCAGCTCCTCCCGGGAGGAGCTGTTCGAATAGGAGAGGTAGTGCTGAAGGATCCGCTCGTGCTCCAAGTCTTCCTCCTTGCGGCTGGCGATGAGCTGGCTGTGGTTGCCGAAATTGAAGGCCGAGAACCGGTGGGAGAGGATCGAGGTCCGCGGGGTGATGACCCTGCGCCCCCTTTCTCCGGTCATGAAGACCAGGAGCCCCATGGAAGCGATCATGCCGATGCCGGTGGTATAGATGGGAATCCGCGACCACTCCATGATGTCGATGATCGAGAAGCCTGCCGGGCACGATCCGCCGGGGGAGTTGATGATCATCTGGATCTGGTTCACTTCCCCCCTGATGTTGTATTCGATGATCTCCTTGCAGACCCCTTCGGCGGTGCCGGCATCGATGGCGCCGGAGAGGTAGATGATGCCGTAATCGCTGAGCCCGTTCTCTTTTTGCTGCTTGTTGCCGTCTTTCGCCATGGAGTGCCTCCTCAAGCATTCGTTATAAATACCGATACAATGCATGCGTGACATTTTCGGGCACAGGGCGATTGTGCCGATTACCGGACAGGGGAGGGTGACGTGCCGAAGCGGGAAAAGGACTGCTGGGCAGGACAGCTGGTGGATATGGTGGAGACGGTGAAGCTTCTGAGCCGTCCCCAGGGGGCAACGATAGCCGAGATCGTGGCGAACACCTCCGTGGAGCGCCGGACGGTCTACCGGATCTTCAAGGCGCTGGAGCGGATAGGGCTTCCGGTCCACGAAACCGCCGCCGGGATCATGGAGCGGCAGAAGCGCTACCAGCTCGACGAGGGATCGGTCCTCAAGACCCCCAACCTGGCGACCCTCACCTTTGACGAGGCCCTTTCCCTCTATGCCCTCAGGGGGAACCTGGGGGTCTACCAGGGCACCATGATCGAAGAGTCGGTGGATGCCGCCTTCAGAAAACTGGGGCTGATCCTCCCGCCGGGGTTTCGCCGGATGATGGAGCGCTATGCAACGCTGTTCATTCCCACCGCCAAGGCGGCCAAGGACTACAGCGGGGTGCAGGAAACCATTGACGACCTCAGCTTTGCGATGCTCAACGGCAAGGTCTGCACTGTCACCTATCACTCCTTCTACGACGACCGGGACAAGACCTTCACTATCCACCCGCTTCACTTCTTTGAACGGGATGGCGGGCTATACCTGCTGTGCATGGTCGCCCGCTTTTCCAGCATCAGAACCCTGGCCGTCGAGCGGATCCGCTCTCTGGACATTGCCGAGCAGGAGTTTGACTATCCGGAAGGATTCGATCCCCACGAACTGCTCGACTCCGCCTTCAACATCATCTTCGACGAGCCCTTTGATGCAAGGATTCGCTTTCCCTCCGGGCAGGCCCGGTACATAAAGGAGCGGCGCTGGGCGAAGGATCAGGAGTTTATCGATGAAGTTGACGGCTCGGTGGTTCTGGCGATGAGAACTTCTGGCCGGGACGAGGTCAAGCGGTGGGTGCTTTCCTTCGGCTCCGCAGCGGAGGTGCTGGAGCCGGCGGAGTTGAGGGCTGAGGTAAAGCAGGAATTCGAGGCGGCTGCCCGGAGGTATGATTGACAGAAGCATCTATGGGGCAAGATCACTGGATCACACAACTTCTTCAACCATTCAGTTCCACGGATACTCACCATCGCACCATGCGGGCAGCGAACATACCCGCACGCACAACCATTAGCCAAAAATAATCATTCTGGTTGTTGCCATACGGAGCATCAGAGCTTGAGGATCTTTTCCTCCTCAAACCTGATCAATAGCGAGGTGCTCCATGGAACGAATGATTAGACTGCCCGAGATACTGAATCTGACAGGAGTCAGCAGGTCGACGATCTGGCGCTGGATAAAGGCCGGCAATTTCCCCAGACCAGTTCGGATGAGCCCAGGCACCATTGGGTGGCGAAGTTCAGATGTGCTAGGCTGGATTGACTCGCTTCCCACCAATTAGATTGCAGTGACGAGTGATGAGCGTCCTCACGTAATTTTCAGCTAGTTTCTTCCACAACAAGTGGATAAATCATGGCGTATTTCTAGTGAAAAGCAGAGATATAAAAAGGAATTATATTCTATTTTAGAGATGTGAAATTTTGATTCGGATCTGGCAGTGAAATGCAGGGGGAGGTGGCAACAATTTACCTGGGCCATTCGGAGAACGACGGCAATTGGATGGCTCGATCCGGAATGCCGGAATTCATCTTCAAAAGTCTTTACAGCAGCACGTCGGCCATGCTCGTGTCACCGAGCGCGTAACGAGGAAATTGTCTATGATCTGTGGCGCCCGGAATGGGGCAGCGCAAATATTGGTAATTGGCAGATCGCCGCTGCCAGTTCCTCCCTGGACGGGGCACTCCCGGCCTCTGCGGCTGCCACTACCGACTTGACTGGCAAGAACATTGTGATCATCCCGCCTATGGGCAGAGTTGCGCATGACTATTCCCGCGAAATGGCCACAACTCCAAACTGCCGGCGCAGTTTCGGTACCACCGGTTCCCCGCTTCTTTGAACGGCCGGTGGTTCCTCACTCCGCGCTATCATGTGTGGCCCCCTTCCCTCCAGCGGCGTTACCCGCCTTCACCGGTACTACTGGGCCATCCGACTCCCCGCGCCTCATCTGCCTTTCTCCCTCTTCGGTTGTTCCGGCATACTCCCCTTGCGGGAAGAGACGCGGGGGCTCCCGGGTTGCCACATAAGTCCGAAAGGACATTCTCAGTGATGGGAACTGAAACATAGCAGTCTCCGCAAAACCTTTTTGCTGTTCCGTCCGAAAGGACATTCTCAGTGCTGGGAACTCACGCCCATAGTGGCGCAAATTGAATTTCATTAATGCACGAGCAATATTGGCCAGAGAGCAAAGCGCTTGTTGTCCCAATACCAACTCTTTCCGCAACACCGGAATGCGAAAAACGAAAGCCCCTAAATTCGGGGCTTCGCGAGGGGCAAACGCGGGGGGTTTTTGAAACAGCTCAGGGGTACTCCTCTTCCAGGAGCCTCTGGATAAGACATACTGCCGGGACCCCCTCCAACCCGGCCCGGTATCCTTCGGCATACAGTTCGCCCCCCGGCATCTCGACTGACAGGTCCCGGCCATCATGGAACCGGTCATAGAGCCCCTTCTTGTAGCCATCCCAGAATGGCTGCATTGCCGGTTCGGCGATGCTTGCAAACGATTCGGCCGACATTTGGTACATCTCGTAGGGCAATCCCATAGAACCCTCCCTCTTTCCTGGTTTCCGGCGAAGGGGGCGGGGCATGCCGCCGGCCCCCCATCCCTTTCGCCAATGCCTGTCTCCCTTGTCCCGCCACCTGCTCAGTTAATCAACGTCAATCCCCTCAGGACGTTCCGGCCCACGAGATCGAAGAGGGGAAAACTCACCGTTACCTTCCGGTTGCGAGCGGCAAGTTGCACCTTAAGGGTGAACTCGCCGCAAAACTCCTCCAACTCCTCCTTGGAGAACCTCATCTGCCGGGCATCGCGTTTCCGTTTCAGGACGAAGCCGAAAATACCAAGGCAGAAAAACTTTTTCTGGTCCGCCATCATCAGCCGCAGCCATTGTTTCGCCTGCTCTTTGGTCATCTCATTGTGTCGCAGATCGAGATTTTCTTTGATCCAGCTTCGTTCCATTTCACTGATAACTGCCATGGTAGCCTCCTTGAAACGGTTGGTTGAAAACAGGGTTCGCCGTATGTATTACCGTAAGAACGCCATCCGGGGGCTCGCAAGGGCGGTTCGCGGAAGCGATGCCGGGCCGCCCTACCCGTTTCCTCATACGGATTCCTCCACCGGCATCCTAGGATATGTGGCGGAGCGGAACCCCCTTCGGGGACCGCCGCGATGGTTTTCCCCTTCCCGTCGCCTTTTGTTGCCTCGAAGGAGACGTCAGACAAAAGGAGAGATCCACGCCGAGCAGGCGGCGGTAATGGCAAAAGAGTTCACTTAGGCCATCCTCCACAGCCTTCAGGGCCACCGCATCCTGGGCCGTCGTCCTCAGCCTCTCCCGGGCGAAAAGAAGTCGGGCAAAGGAGGGGTTGATCAGGCGGGAATAGTGGAGGTCCACCTCCAGGGCTCCCGAAGCCCCCGCCTGCTCTCTCCTGGCAAGCCAGCATTCCGCGGCCACCTTTGCGTAGGAGGCAATGACGTGGAGGGGAACCGGCCGCGCCCCCCGCTCCCACTCATGGACCCGAGTCGGCTGTATTTTCATCAGCCGCGGGGAGTCACACCTCAGCATCAGCTGCTCTCCCATTTCCTTTAATGTGAAGTACAGTTCCCGGCGAATGGTCTCCAGATCCAGCAGTTCGTCTCTCATTGGCACTCCTCCTCTTCCCGGGCAGGGCGGACGCCCCGCTCTTGCCAGTAGTGTTCTGCGCGCCGGCGATAGAATTCCGTAATACGATGCCGCTCCAGTTCCAGCAGCAGGGGCGGAAGGTCGGGTTCGAGCCGGTTCAGCTCACCATGGAGCTCCCGGTGGATGGCCCGCGGCAGGCAAAGCAGGTTGCCGAAGCTGTTGTTCCGGGGGTTGCCATCGACATGGTGGATTGCCGCCCCCTTGGGGATGCTCCTCCGATGGAACCGCTCCCAGAGAACCTGATGGAGCGCCCGCCGCGGGTGCCCTTTGACATTGAGGTGGAGATAGCCGTTGTCATCAACAATGTATGAGGCCTCGTTCCAACAAGGGTCATTGCCGGAAAATCGAACCTCCGTCTCCCCCGGCAGCGCCTCGTCGCCGTACCTGAGGGGGTATAGCGGGGTAAGATCCGTGCTGTTGTGTAGTGCGACCGCTCCATAGACCATGACAATTACCTCCCTATCAAAGTAAGTTTGCTGGATGGAGCCCCTCCCTGGGCGACGCTGCATGATTATTGCTTCTGCCTTGGTGGTCTCTCCTTTCCCTTCACTCACTGTGATACATATGTTAACATCATTATCACTTTTAGTCAAATGTTTTTATCACTCTGAGTGAGCAAGGAGGGTGCGCCGTGGCCAAGGATAAGGACGCTTTTGCGGTGGAACTTGGAACCAGGATAAAAAAACGGCGGGAAGAATTGAGGATAAACCAGCGAGACCTTGCTGCCGCCACCGATGTCAAAGGCGCGTCCATTGCCATGTACGAGAGCGGGGCACGGGTTCCGTCGCTGGAGGTCTTCGTAAGCCTGACCAAGGTACTCGGCACGACTGCCGACAATCTCCTGGGCGCCACCGATCAGCAGGATGTATTTATTGATGACGATGTGGCGGCGGCGTTTCGGCAATACGCCTCGCTGTCGCCACGGGACAGGCGGGTGATCATGGAAGTGATGCGGGCAATGGCGAGTGTGAAGGAGTGACGTGTTGAGGGTTACTGTACCTGATACACCGAGTGCTCCAGGTCGGGGTACTGCTGATAGATGTGCTCGAAAACCAGCGAGGTCCTGACCGCCACCTCTTCGTCGGTGTAGTCGTCGGCGGGCAGGCCGTCCTGTTCGTCGTAGAGGAAATCGAAGATGAAGGCCCGGACGTCGGCGCGGGTGGCCTCCTTCTCGCGCCAGCTGTCCATGCGGAGCTTCTCCGCCTTGAGGGTGTCCAGCAGCTTTTGGGAAACCCGCTTCAGCTTTTCCCGGTTCGCCGGCGATAGCTCCGGCTTGGCCAGCAGGTCGAAGAGGGCCAGGTGCTCCTCGTCCAGCCCTTCCCTGATGGCCCTTTTCTCTTCCTGATCCAGCTCCGCCACGAAGCGCAGCAGCGCCGCGAAGGTCTCTTCGATGGTGATCCGGTCCTTCTCCCGGTTGTAGTCCCGGATGATCTCCTGATACCGCTGGTAGTAGTCGCTCCGCAGGGGGTTGCGCTGGATCATACGTAGCAGCCGATTTTCCACCTGCACGGCAAGGGCATAGGTGATGGTGTTCTTCTGCCCGCACCGCTTGAACTCCCGGCAGAGCCGCTCGAAGTCGATTTTGCTCAGGTCGTAGATCTTCCCGTAATCCTCGGCCGGCTCCTTTGCCACGTCGATCGCCCCTTCCACCAGCTCGTGGAGCTCCCTGAGCACCGCGTCGATGTCGGCCTTGTCCCGGTCATCCTGCAACCTCTTATAGATGATATCCACGGCGTCATGGAGCGGCTTGTGGTCATTGACCCCTTCCACGGCCAGGCATGCCTTGAACTTCTTAAAGACGGCCCGGGCCATGATCTCGAACCGCTTCCGGGTCTCCTCGCTGCTGTTTATGACCTCCTTGGCCCGGGCGATGGCGGCATTGCGCTCGAAGCCCCCCCGCTCCACCACCCATGACAACTGGAAGCCCCGCTCCACCAGGAAACGTCCCGTCAGTTCCAGGGCCTCGGCCAGATCCGCCAGCAGTTCCTCGTCGGGCTTCACCGGGTCGGTTCCCCCGCCGCCGGTGCCGCCTCCGTCCGTGGGAACCGTGAAGGTGGCCAGGGCCTTCCGCAGGTTTTTCAGGATGCCACAGTAGTCGACAATGAGGCCGTTGTTCTTCCCCTCGTTCACCCGGTTGGCCCGGGCGATGGCCTGCATGAGGGTATGGGCCTTGAGGGGCTTGTCCAGGTAGAGGGTGGCGAGGCTCGGCACGTCGAAGCCCGTGAGCCACATGGCGCAGACGATGACGACGCGGAAGGGGTGGGCTTCGTCCTTGAACGCCGTCTCCATGTCCACCCGCCTGCCGTCGGCGGTCTCGAAGCCCCCCTTCATCAGCACCCGGTGGGGGGTGATGTCGAGGTTCCACTCCCTGAAGCGCTTGACCTCGTTCTGTTCCTCGCTGACCACCACGGCCATGCGGGTCTCCCGGAGCCAGGCCAGCTGGCGCCGCAGATGGATCTCCTCCTGCTCGTCGGCGGCCCGCGCCACCGCCGCCTCCACCTCCCTGACCCGCTCCCGCCAGTGCGCCTGGATCAACTCGAACATCCGGACGCAGGTCACCTTGTCGAGGCAGACCAGCATCGCCTTGCCGGTCTCCCACCGGGTGGTGTGGTGCCGGACGAAGTCCCGGGCGATGGCGTCGAGCCGGGGGCCGGCGGTGATGATGTGGTAGTCCCGCCCCAGTTCCCGCTCCAGGGACGCCCGCTGGTCCTCGTCCAGGTCGAAGGAGGCGATCTTCTCGGCGATCCGTTCGTTGATGTCGGTGGTGGTGATGGCCAGCTTCTCCCCCCGGTTGTCGTAGAAGAGGGGCACCGTGGCGCCGTCGTCCACGGCCCGCTGGAAATCGTAGGTGGAGACGTAGTCGCCGAAGATCCGCTTGGTGATCTCGTCGTCCTTGAAGAGGGGGGTGCCGGTGAAGCCGATGTAGTGGGCGTTTGGCAGGGCGTTGCGCATGTTCAGGGCCAGCCGGCCGTACTGGGTGCGGTGGGCCTCGTCGGAGATGACGATGATATCGTCGCGGCGGGAATAGGGGTCGTCGGGGTCCACGTCCCTGTTGAACTTGTGGACCATGGTGAAGACGTAGGGCTTGTCCGCCTTCAGGGTGGCGAGGAGATCATCCCCCGAGGCGGCCCGGCAGTTGTCCTTGTCGTTGTCCACGACGCCGCAGCCCGCGAAGGTCTTGTAGATCTGGTTGTCCAGGTCTTCCCGGTCGGTGACCACCAGGAAGGTGAAATTGCCCGGGAGCTTGCGGTGCGCCTTTTCGGCGAAAAAGACCATGGAGTACGACTTGCCGCTCCCCTGGGTGTGCCAGAAAACCCCCAGCTGCCCGTTGCGCGCCTCCCGGTCCCGCACCGCCGCCACGGCCCGGTTCACCCCCAGGTACTGGTGGTTGCGGGCCACGATCTTCACCAGCTTCCCCGACGATTCGTCAAAGAGGGTAAAGTTCTCCACGATATCCAGCAGCGCCCGCTTGGAGCAGATCCCCTTCAGGAGGGTCTCAAGGTCGACAATCCCCGCCTCGGCCTCATCGAGACGCTTCCAGTCGAAGAAATGCTCGTACTTGCTGGAAAAGGCCCCGGCCCTGGCCTCGATGCCGTTGGAGAGGATCACCACGGCGTTGTGGTCGAAGAGGTGGGGGATGCTCTGGTCCCGGTAGTCGGTGAGGTTCTCGTTGTAGGCCCGGCGGATGTCCTTCCAGACGTTCTTCAGCTCGAAGAAAACCAGGGGGATGCCGTTCACGAAGCAGAGGATGTCGGGCCGGCGGCGGTAGAGGGAGCCCTTCACCCACAACTCGCGCACCACGAGAAAGTGGTTGTTCTCCGGCTCCCCGAAATCGAAGACCCGGAGGCGCCGCTGCTCGATCTGCCCCTTGCCGTTCTTGAACGACACCAGCACGCCGTCCCGGTAGAGGGCATGCTTCTCGCGGTTCAGCTGGAGGGTGGACTTGGCGGCGTTCGTTTCGGCGATCTGCTTGATGGCGGCTTCGTAGGCGGGCGCGGGGAGAGAGGGGTTAAGCCTTTCCAGGGCCTGCCGGAGATGGCGGACGAGCACCACCTCCTTCTCCGAGGTGCGGCCGAGGGTGCCGTCGGGACCGAGGATCTCCTCGTTGTAGGCAAAGACCGACTCGTCCCACTTCAGATCGTGCAGCAGGTAGTCGGCCACGGTCTGCTGGACCAGGCGGTCCTCGGTCATTTCTCCCGGCATGGTAGGCTCCGTGGTGTTGGCGCTACGCCGCAATGCGCAAGATTACGCGCAAAAGAGTAGTATTCAGCCCACTATTGCGCAATGCAAAAACATTAAAGCTCAACTAGTTACCGGTGCTGCCCCGGTTGAACGCGCAAATTGAATCTTTCTCTATACCATTATTGCCCAGCACATTGCGTATTCGTGTTGATAAGTATTCGATCAAAACCGGCCATAGAAACTGTAAGCAATTTCGGCCGGTTAACCACAGCGGAACACCCCTATGGCCGATTTCTATGGCCGGAACAGGGTTGATTCGGCCCGAATTCGTCCATAGATATCACGAGATGGCTTATGCTGTTATCTCCCCGGACATGAGGCGCGGAAGCAGTAGGTCGCGGGCCTGCTTGAGCTTGAGATTTTGCATTCTCAAGGTGTACATCTGGTCAAGCGTTGACTTCACCAATTCATCGAACGCTTCTGTCAGTGCTCTTGGGGCTGTTACTATCTCAGCATCTGAAAAATCTCCGGCAGTTACGGCGGGGTAGGCGGCACCACGGGCGCGGTTGACCAAATGGCCAACAAAGGCATCTGTGGTTATCGCAAAATACACAAACGAAGTAGGTCGTAAGACGGGTGTTATAACGGCAAAGCCTGTCGAGGCGACCAGATTAGCCTGTGGATTCCAAACTATAGCATGTGACCTGCGGTTCGGACGAACACATGACCAGATAATGTCCCCGTGCTTTACCACTCTACGCGCTCTACTCGGAGCCGCTTCAAAGTCAAATGTGGTTATCTCATCAATAGAGCCAGGCGAGACGGAAGAAATATCGACATAATCGATTACACCCTTAAAACTTCCGGGCAGTGTCTCCGCATTAATTTGAGCCACCAATCCAAGTTTTGTTCTCTCCCAACCCTCCGGCACACCATCCACAATGCGGGTATGCTCATGGCCGGGGAAGCGGAGCTGCACGAACCACTCCTGATAGAGAAGGCGCGCCGAATCTTCCAGAAGCTGAATCCGCCGTTGGTTGTTCTCGATCAGGTCGTCGTAGGCGGAGAGGATGGAGGCGATTTTTTGCTGGGTTGGCAGGGCCGGTATCGAAATATCAAGTTGATGGATGTGGTTTCTATTCAGGGTTGGGTTTGCTCCCCCAACATTGAAGCTCGCCAAATCGATGGTTTTCATGAAGAAGTAAATGAATCTCGGGTCATTCCCGTTAAGCTCTTTACTCCAGAGGGTTGTGTCGTGTGGCCAAAAATCTCCTTCCGCAAAATGAACTGATCCAAGGGTTCCCTTGCGACCAATGACTACGCAGGGGCCGCTGACCATATACTCATTATGGTAGCTTGTTACCCCAGACGAGGATATCACAGGGTAAGGACCTGGTTTTTGCTGGGCCTTAGTGATATCGAACCCCCTCTGAAAGTAGACGAGGTCCTGAAGTTTAGCCTTGCGCCAGCTCATACCCCCGGCTCCTCGAAAGTCTCCTGCCCCAGCTCCGCTTCAATCTCCTCCACGGTCGGCAGGCTCCCCTTCAGTTCCTCCGGCAGAGCGGCGACGATCCTGGTTTCCCACTCGGCCACGCCGATCGGTTTCCTGAGGTCGCGGAGGGCGTATTCGACCTCGAGCCGGTTCTTCGAGCGGCACAGGAGCAAGCCGATTGACGGCTTGTCATCGGGGTGGCGCAGCAGGTCGTCCACCGCCGAGAGGTACATGTTCATCGTACCAACGAATGCCGGGTCAAAGGGAACGGCCTTGAGTTCCACCACTACATAGCAGCGGAGCTTCAGGTGATAGAACAGGAGATCCACATAGTAGTCGGCATTGGCAAATTCGAGATGAACCTGCCGGCCTACAAAGGCAAACCCCGCGCCGAGTTCAAGGAGGAACCGCTGGATATGGTCGACGAGGGCCTGTTCAACCTCCCGCTCGCGGCGGGGATCGGCGGTGCCGAGGAAATCGAAGAGATAGGGGTCCTTGAACACCTGGGCCGCCATGTCCGACTCGGCAGGCGGAAGTGTGGCGCCGAAATTGGTGAGCGCTTTCCCCTGCCGCTCATGGGCACGGGCGTCGACCTGAAATTCGAGAACGCTGCGGGACCAGCCGTGCTCGATGCTTGCCCTCATGTACCAATGGCGAACGTCCTGGTCCTTGATCCGTTGCAGGAGCCGGACCGTATGACCCCACGGCAATTGTGAAACGAGCTGTTTCACTATCTGGGCATCCGGGTAGGCTGCGGCAAAAGCCTCATGAACAGCAGGTTGCGTGGCGATAATCCCCCCATATCGGGATAGGTCTCCCGCAGATCGGAGGAGAGGCGGTCAATGACCTTCGCTCCCCATCCCTCATTCTCCTGCCGTTCGAGAATCAGCCTGCCAATCTCCCAGTAGAGCATGACCATGGCGGAGTTGGCGGCCATGACAACCCGCAGGCGTTCCGTCTGGATGAGCCGTTTGATTTCGCCAAGAACTCCGGCATAGCTCGCGGGCAGGTCCTGGTGCGCGGGTGCAGCAGGAAACGAAACGCCATCACGCTTGCGGCCGCGGGATCTTCTAGCCTCCGGCGCATCTATTGAACGATCTTCCGGCTTTTTCATATCCCCAGCCCCTCGAAATTCCGCTGAATGACCTCGGCCAGCCTCGCCGCCTCCTCGTTCAGCCCCGCCAGTTCCACGTGAATGTCCCGCAGGTCTCCTCGAAGTCGAAATCCTCATCCACCTCCGGCGGCGCGACCCCACGTACCGGCCGGGGGTGAGGCTCCAATCATTAGCCTCGATCTCGGCCCGGTCCGCCAGCCTGACGAGCCCCGGCACGTCCGCCAGCCGTGCCTCGGGGAACCGGCTCTGGAGCCACATCGCCTGCCGGTGGAAGTAGACGGCATGCTTCAACTGCTCCACGGCCTCCCGGCGCTTCTCGTCCAGCTCTTTCCGGAGGCGGCTCACGGTGCGGTTGTCCCAGGCGTCGCATGCCTTGGCGTCCAGCTCCTTCTCGGCAATCTCCACGGCCCGGGCGGTCAGCTTGGCCAGGTGGTCCGCCTGCTTGACGAGTCCCCGCATCTCCTCGGCGATGGGCTCGAAGGCATGCCGGGCATCGTGCTGGGCTCGGTTGTCCCGGGCAATGTCGGCATGGAGCTTCCGCCAGCCGTCAAGGGCCGCCAGGAGAGTGTCGCGGTCGGCAGTGAACGGCCCATGGGCATCCGTCCATTCGGCCAGGGTTTCGCCCAGCCTGGCACGCCCCTCCTCCGGGAGGTCGGCACTGCCGGCGATGGTGCCGTGGAATGCCTTCACCCAGCCCTGGAGCGCCAGGAGGCTTTCCTCGAAGGCCGCGAGGGCTTCCCGGACCAGCCCCCCCTCCCGGTGGACGGCGGCGAGGTAGTCCCCCACGAGGGAGAGGTATTTCTCCGTCTGCCCCCGGTAGAGCCAGACGATGGCTGTGAGGTTCGCCAGCTGCTCGGGGGAGAAGTCGTAGATCTTCCGGGTGACCTTGCGGTAGATGTTCCGGGCGTCGATCATCAGCACCTTGTCGCGCAGATGGTCGGGCTTGGCCCGGTTCAGGAACCAGAGTTCGCAGGGGACGGTGCGGGTATAGAAGAAGTTGGAGCGGATGGCGATCATGGCGTCCACATGGCCGGTCTCCACCAGCTTGCGGCGGACCTCCTTCTCGCCGTGGCCGGCGCTTGACGCCTGGGACGACATGACAAACCCGGACCGGCCGGTGTCGTTCAGGTAGCTGTAGAAGTAGGAGATCCAGAGGTAGTTGCCGTTGGAAACCTCCTTCCGGGCATTGACCCCCGGCAGCCCGAAGGGAAGGCGCGGGTCCCCCTTGATCTTCCCGGCATCGACGCCATCCACGTTGAAGGGGGGATTTCCCATGGTGAAGTCGCATTTCCCCACCAGCTCGTGGGTATCCTCGTAAAAGGTGTTCCCCTCCCGGATGTCCCCTTCCAGCCCGTGGACCGCCAGGTTCATCTTGGCTAGCCGGATGGTGGTGGCGGTCTTTTCCTGGCCGTAGAAGGTGACGGCCTCGGCGGTGTGCCTCCCCAGGTGCTCGATGAAGTAGCCGGTCTGGACGAACATCCCCGCCGAACCGCAGGCGGGGTCGAGGATGGTGCCGTGGTCCGGCTCGATGACGTTGACGATGGTCCGCACCAGGGACGGCGGGGTGAAGAATTCCCCTTTGTCCTGGGCGCCTCCATGGCGAACTTCATCAGGAAGTATTCGTAGATGCGGCCGAAGACATCGCCCGTGGCGCTGCGGAGGGACTCATCATTGAAGATCTTCAGGAGCCGGCCGAGGAGGTCGTTGTCGAAGATCTGATAGTCCTTGGGGAGCACGCCGGCCAGCGACTCGTAGTCCGCCTCGATGGCCTCCATGGCGTCGATGATCACCTGCCCCTTGTCCCGGTCAGCGGGAAGGCTCAGCAGGTGATCGAACCGGGATTCCTCACGAAGGAACAGGGCGCTTTTGCGGGTGAAGTCGTCCTTGGCCAGGGGACGGGGCACCCCGCCGCGTTTCGGCAGGGTCGCCTCGACCTCCGCCTTGACCGCGAGGAACCGGTTGTAGGCATGGCGTAAAAATATGAGCCCGAGGATGGGCATGGCGTATTCGGTGGAGGTGAGTTTGGAATTGGCGCGGAGCTGATCGGCGGCTTCCCAGAGCCGCTGCTCTACCTGGGTGATGTCCTGCATCGTTATATCATATCCTTTCGGTGTGGCGACAGTGGCCCGGCGGCTGACATGCCGTCATTGACGGTAATAACACCCGGACTGTTCCGAGTCAACGGTTGCCCCCACCACACGCCCGCCAGGGGCATGATGTCTTGAAAAAACGTTCGTAATCGCTCGGGATAAAGAAGGCTGTTCCGACATGAACGTAAACTCCTCACAAACGGCGGGCAACTTCCCTTCCCGATTCCGTCCCACCCCTCCGTCTTTTCCCACCCTTTTCCACCATCACTGAGAACTTACTCTCGGGACCTCTCTACCCCCCCTGTAAAAAAATCGCACTCCCAAAATTTTTCGTTGCGCAGGGGAACATTGCCTTAATGAAATTTCCAATCAAGCCCAAGGAGGCAAACATGAACATGATCGAGGCAGTCAAGCAGAAGGCAATAGATTACCCGAAGATTCCGCAAAGGCTCATCAGGCATCTGATCAAGAAAGGCATTCTTACTCAATTTCTGGACACCAAGAAGGATATCGAGGTCCTGGAATTCTTGAAGAATACGTGGGCTGACCGAACCCTGCTTCGGGCGCAGTTGGCCAGCCTGTCAAAGGCGGAGCGGGTCAGCCTTATTGAGACAGCGGGTCTCAACCGCTGGGAAGTTTATGTCTTCGGGCGCTATAAGAACGCAACGGGACGCCTCCCCCTTGAAATGGTCGTGAGCGAGGTGGAGCTTATTTTCAAGTTTAAAGTGGATGGCTTCGCCAAACGGCGGATCCGGCAAATACGCGACCGCATCCATAACGCACGGCACTACGCGAAAAAGAAAAAAAACAATAACGGCCCGAAAGGAGAATAGCCATGACCTTGCAAGAAACAATCGAAACCCCAGCGCTTCTCCGCGCTTGGTGTATGTTGATTGTCCCTTATTTTGACGAACCATACCTCTCCGCGGCGCGTGGACTGCTTTGCCAACTTGACCGTGAAGGGAAATGCGTTTCCTCGGTCATCGCATCATCGGACCCCAACGACCCGGATGGCTGGCTCAAGCCTGACGCCTTCGAGGCCCTGAAGCAGGTGACCCTCACGGAACATATTGCCCTGGTAATCGAAGAGGCAGCCAAAATCATTCCTCCCACGTCACTGCTCTTGTACCGGCTGCTGATTATTGCGGCGCTGGGTTCCGATATCTCCAAGGCCAGGGACGGGCAAAGCTCCCGGAACAATCACCCCCTGAAAAGCTGCATCATGACCCGCGAAAAACTTGTCGGCCGAATCAGCCCCCCGGAAGTTGAAGCCATTACACTGTCGATACGGACTCACCACGTTGATGTGGTGGCGGAGGGGCGGCTCTGCGCCGCCCTCCGCCTGGCCCACATGAGGGCCCGGGCCATCGAGCTCGAACGCATCGATCTCGACCTCAATACCCTGGCGCAGTCCTGGGACACGATACCCATTCTCCCTCTCCAAGTGGGCCATGACAGTTCCATGATCTGGGGTGCCCACCCCACGGGGGTCGCTCGCCTGGACTGCTCGGAGGTCGATCTGGGATGGCTCAATATCGATAGCTTCCTTCTGGAACTGGCCGAAATAATCGATCGCTGCCTCCGGGGGACTTTGCGATTTCACGACGCCGCGGCGACATCTACTTTGTGCCCCACACCCTCTATCGCGTTTTTCGTAGGTTCGCCATCAAGGCGGGATGGAGAAAAATTCTTCTCTACGATGGAGACCCCTTTGAGAGGAGAAGACTGCTGCGGCGTCTGATTCTCGAACTTTATGCCGCTGGAGCGCTGTTGGGCAACTTCCCGGAAGTGGGGTATTTCTACCTTGTCCATATTATTTCGTATGGGCCGGGAAATTACCGGGAGAGGCCTCTTATCCCCTTTACGTTCAGTGTATTTCCTGACGATGTTTTGAAGCGCGGCAGTATCAAGCCGGGGTGGCTGGCGAAGGTGAAGAGGATCTGGCCCTTGGGTGAAAAAGGGACCTCGAGGCTTGTTTTTGATCTCAAGGAAACGACGGCGGAAGACTTGTAGAAAAAAATTCTCAAAAAATGCCATTTTTTTAGGTTGCCGCCGTCACATAAACAGTATGAACACCATTTTTCCCTCAGGAGGCATTATCATGGAGACCGCAAAAGAGCTGGAGATGGATCACATCATTAATTGTTTTGAGCATCTGTACATAACAATCACGCCGACCGACGAGGGGGCTGAGAGACTTCGCGAGGAACAGTGTGCCGCTGTCAGCCTCCCTGATTTGGCGTGTTACGGGTATCTTGATGATAATATCAAGGAATTCGGGGACAAGCGGATCATTATGATCGACGACGCCAGAGATCCTATCATCCTTGACGCGGCTGAGGTTCTGAAAAGAATCGCCACATCGGTTACCCTGGTAAAACTGCCCGGCCAAGAGGATGGGGACATCCTCGCTTGGCTTAATAAGCCGGGCAACTCCTATGATGCTTTTTTTAGAATTTGCGAGGCAGCAGTGGCGCTGTCTCCTCCGCTGGTGGCAGCGGCGAAATCCACACCGAGGAACGAAGCGGCCAGGGCTACAGAAGGCTTCCCATGGAACGAGGTGACACCGGCGGCAGATCGATCTTCTACGGAAAAAAATGATATCCGCGTGATTTGCGATCTCCGAGAAGAGAGTACAGATCGGTGGTTCCGCCTTATTGCTTTCGCCGATAGGGATGGCAATCCCCAAGAGGTAATCATCCCAATGTACTGGTTCAGCGGCGGGGGAGCTAAAGTCATCGAGAAGCTACTGGAGAATGGATACAAGGTGCCGATGGGAAAGCAAGATAGAGAACACCTTCTCTATACTCTCTATTCCAGCACCCCGGATGGCCCCACCCGGCGGCTTGTGACCAAAATCGGCTGGCATGGTTCTTCGTTTGTCCTGCCAAGTCAAATCATAGGCCCTGACAAGAATCGCCTGGGATTCAATGGACCTCGGGCCTGTGCTGTTGACCAGGAGGGGACCCTCGATGAATGGCGTGAGAAAATTGGTAAATATTGCATCGGCAACAGCAGGCTGGCTTTAGGGGTTTCTCTCGCCTTTGCTGGCCCCCTGCTGCAAATCCTGGGGCTGGAGAACGGCGGGGTCCACTTTGTGGGGAAAAACGGCAAAGGCAAGTCTACGATCTTGCTAGCAGCAACAAGTGTTATATCCGGCAAATGGTATTGCAGCTCGTGGCGGGCGACTGTAAACGGTTTAGAGCGCCTTGGCGCGGAACACAATAATCTCACGCTCATACTGGATGAGCTTGGCCAGCAGGATCCCAAAGAGGTCGGCGAAGCAGTTTACCAGCTGGGCAACGGGGCTCTCAAAGTCCGTTGGAACGGTAACAGCTCTAAACCCTTACCACATTTCAGCTTGGCTTTTATCTCCAGCGGAGAGATATCCCTCGAAGAACATATTCATACTGCCGGCAAAAAGGTCATGGGTGGGCAAAAGGACCGGCTGGTCGATATCCCTGCCGAGCCCGAGGGTGGCTTTGGAGTCTACGAAAATCTCCATGAGTTCCCATCCGGCGAGGCGCTCAGTGACCACCTGCGACTGCAAACCGCCAAAAGCTACGGCACCCCATTGATCGCCTACCTGGAGCGACTGACCCAGAACATGGAAGAATCCAAGGCATTTGTGGCGGAAAAAATGGATGAGTTCCAGCAACACTATGTCCCCGAAGGGGATAAAGCGCGCATTGCCCGGGTTGCGCGCAGGTTTGCGGTTATCGCTGCAGCCGGCGAGCTTGCCACACGCCATGGAATTACCGGTTGGCCCAATGGAGAAGCAATGCGCAGCGTCGGGGTATGTTTCCAGGCATGGTTTTCCACCACGGCACAGTCAAGCCATTGCCGGCACAAACTTCTCGCGTTCCTCGAAGCCCACGGCAACCGTTTCTGCCTGCGGGCGACAATTCCGAGGATGTCGACAACTGCGCGGGATTCCGCCGGCCAATAAAGGATGGGGGCGCGGAATATTTTATTCATCCCGCGGTTTTCAAGAACGAGATTTTCGCCGGATTCATCAGCCGGCGGGTCTGCGCCGAACTGGCTCAGCAGGGGCTGCTGATCAGGGACAATGACAGCCACAATACCCGCGTGTGGAGTCCGCCGGGCAGCGGCAAGGCAAGCCGGTGGTTTCATGTCGTCATGGGGGAGAGCGGTAAGCTGTAAGGGACCAGAAGCATCAGCGCGGTCGGGATTGCCATTAACCGGTAAAAGTGGTTAGCCGTGGCTATACAGCCGAAACTATGAATGTTTTTCCTCCTGAAACCCTTGCGGAATTCCCGAAATAACCGGTTAATGCCGGGAAGCACCATAATTTCCTGGCCCTGTCGAGAGGGCTCCTACGGTTCTGAAGTGAAGGATGGAGGACGAGCGAAATCTTGGCAAATAACCGGTAAAGCGGTTATGTGGCATCCGTGCTGTGCCTCTGAATTTCACCATGATGCTTTTTCGAAGAACCGGTTGAATTTACCGGTTATGGATTTAAGGAGGAGCGGAGGCTGGGTGCGTGAAGTGACCGGGGGTACACGCAGGGAGCGCATCGACAAACCAGAAAACGCCCCCCCCCCGCGTGTCGCTCTCACCAATCACAGGATAGTGACAGGCTCCCGGTCATCCTGTTCAAGCGACTGAGGGTTAACCTCGTTGAGCAGGCGGAGCAACTCATCTTCCCATCTCCCAAGGGTGACGCGCTTTTCCCGGTCATATTCATACTGATTGTAAAGGCGATCCAGGGTTTCCTTTTCATGGTTGACCGTTCGCTCTCGCCACTCTTTCTTGATCCGCAGCCTGGCAAAGTGCGTTATTCCCGTACGGCGAAGATCGTGCGGGCTGACTTGGGTAACACCAGCAATCTGACCGGAAGCATATGCCCGACGGAGCGCATACCCCATGGCCCCTTCGGACATTGACTTGTTCTTCTTCTTATGCGGACAAGGGAAGACATAACCTTTCTTGCCTTCAATATCGCCGATTAAACGGCGGGCGGTATCGGTCAGGTAAACCCGGTGTTCGTGTTCATTTTTTGCCTTGTCGCTCGGTATGGTCCACCACCACCCGGTCGCCTCTTTGGTTATTTCTTCGTAGCGCACCGAAATAACCTCGCCAGGCCGCTGTGCCGTCAAGAGTGTCAGTTTGAGTGCCCGTTTTATCTCGTCAGACATCTCCGCCCCATTGAGACAGCGCCACCACTTTTTGATTTCGCCCTCCTTGAGGTGGGGTCCCCCCGGGGCAAGGGGAGTTTGCCTTTCGATGCCGGCAAAGGGGTTGAAGCCGAGCCGCTTTTTCTTGATAACGACCCAGTTCCACATCGCACGACAGCTTTCAAGGACGTTTTGGGCTTGCCCCGGGGCTCGTTTCCTCACCTTTTCCAGCAATTCCACGGCATCGATGCCCGAGATATCGCCAACCTTCCGCTTACCCCAGGCTGGGATAATGTCCGCTTTGAGCGTAAGTTCATCCTTGTGCCACGCCTTCTTTTTCTTCTCATTCTTGAGATATTCTACGTATTCCTGGCAAAAATCCTTTACCGTCTTGGCCTCCCATTCACTCGCCCGTCCCTTCTGCTTCTCCTTTTCAGCTTCGACAATGGGGTCGAGCCCGTTTTTCCGGACCTTGAGTGCAGCAGCGTGGCGCTCTCGCGCATCCGCCAGAGTCATATGCGGATACACCCCCAAGGTCATAAATCTGAGCTTACCCTCAAAGCGGTACTTGTAAAAAAAGCTCAACGCGCCTGATTTGCGGACCCTTACCCCAAAGCCATGCCCTTCGAGGATGTCGATGTCACCCTGAGCGCCTGGCTTCAGACTCCTCAAAAAGGTATCAGTAAACTTCTTCATGGGGCCTCCAACGAGTGATACTTTGAGTGATACTTTTCAACTGACACGGCACGGAATCTCGCAAGACATCTTGAAACAAGATACACCCACAATATGTTAATTTTCCACTATTTTTTATCAGTCGCACGCCACAAAAAAGGACCGCCTGAAACATCATGAAACACCATTACGCAAGAGTTCGCAACGCATAGGTCGAGGGTTCGATCCCCTTCGTCTCCACCATTATCAAAAGGGTACCGATGACCATCGGTACCCTTTTTACGTATCTTCCCGGAGATTATCCCGGCTCGTGCCGTAACACAGTCGTTCATGCACTAAAAAGGGGGAACCGGTCAGCCGGTTCCCCCTTTTCATTCATTCATGCAATGCTGCAACTACTTCAAGATCAGTGCGCGCCTCCGCTCAGGAAGGCGTACAGCATGAGCACGACCAGAGTAATGCCAATGATTACCGCAGTGAAACCAAAGGTTTTCACGATGAAGTCATAGGCAACGCCACTGGTCTTCTTGGCGGCGAATTCCTCGGTGATGCCCAGTTCCTCATAACGCTTCCACTGGTCGCCACGCTCTTCGATGAACTCGTGCTTAGGCAACTGGCCGTTGAAGATGACGAAGTCCATGGGGAACTTCTCGGGCCGGCCGTGAGTGTTGAAGAAGTGGACCGTGAAGATGAAGCCGGTGGCGAGCAATGCTTCGTCAGAGTGGACGATGGTGGCCACGTTGAACATCCAGCCCGGCAGGAAGCTGCCGAAGAACTCGGGGAACCAGAGCATCAGGCCAGAGCCGCCGATGGCAAACATACCCCAGAAGACTGCGATGAAGTCGAACTTCTCCCAGTAGGTCCAGCGCTCGAAGGTCGGCTTCGGCCCCCGGAACAGGAACCAGCGGACCATCCCCGCCACATCCTTGATGTCGCGGAAGTTGGGCATGAGAGAGTCGGGGCCGAACATGCGCTGGAGCCAGTTGCCCTTGAGATCCTTCCGGACGAAGAGGAAGTGGAAGGAGAGGAGCAGAGCACCGACGAAGTAGACGAAGGTGATGCCGGCACCGATGCGGTGAACGAGCGCGGCATTGGCCGAATGCCCGAAGATGTGATCCATCATGAACTTCGCCCAGTGCTGGTTGCTGAACTTGAGCGGCAGCCCCGAGAGGGACAGGATCAGGAAGCTGATGATGACCAGGAGATGGAGGAAGATGTGGCGACGCTTGAAGCGGCGGTACACCTTGTGTCCATCGGGAATGTGGTGCTCGGCATGGCCGTGGATGAGGGCCTGCTGCTTCTCGCGGTTTTCCACGAAGCCGCGGAACATCCAGAGGAGCGTGTGGACCCAGAATACGGCAAAGGTGCTGACGAGCAGGCCTGTCATGGCGATGAAGGTGTAGTAGAGGATCGGATACTTTGCACGATCACCATACTCACCGTGGGAGTAGAATTTGGTGAAGAGAGGGGTCGCCTTCGGGTGGCACTTGGCGCAGGTGGCGACCAGGTTCTGGGGATTAACGCTGGAGTTGGGATCCTTGGCCGGGAGCACGCCGTGGGCGGTGTGGCAGTCGGCGCAGCCGGCGACCTTCTCGGGGAAGCCGAGGCGGTAGTTCTTGCCGTGGTAGCTGTCCATGTACGTCTTGACGGCGACGGTGAAGACATTGTTGCGCTCCATCATCTTCTCGTCGGCGTGGCACTTCAGGCATACCTTGGTGTGGAACTCCCTGTTCTCCTTGGACTTGGGGTCACCCAGCGGCTTGATGTCGTGCAGATTGTGGCAGTCGTTGCAGGCAGCCGAATCCATGTTCCCGGCCGCGACGCCCTTGCCGTGGATCGAGTTGCGGTAACCGGCCTCCTTGTCGTGGCACTGGATACACTTGGCCACAACCTTGCGCTTATCCTTGTTCCAGTAGGTGTGGGTATGGATGTCGGTGTGGCAGTCGGCGCACATGACCTCTTTCTGGGCATGGACGCTGGCGTAGTGCTCGGAGTTTTCCTTTTTGTGGCACCGTTCGCAACGGACCTTTTCGACCTTGACCTCGCCCTTCATGTGCTTGGTCAGATCCGTGATCTCCACGTGACAACTGGTACAGGCATTCTTGCCGTGCACCGAGGCGGAGAACGCCGCGGCCGAAATCTTGTTGCTGTGACAGCCGAGACAGGTGGCGGGATCAATCGCCATGCCGCTCTCGGCCGCTGCCGTGCCGGCAAGAGCTACGAACAGCAGAAACGCGGGGAACAGCCGGAGAAACGTGGACAACATATATAACTCCTCCTCTGTTGGTGTATTCTATTTACACAAATAGAACACGGTATCGCCCGTGGATATCCACATCTATATCCAGACAGGGCGCATCATTAACAACCACAATAAACAGTAATCACAAGGGGGGATATTTTGCGTTAATCACTACCATAAAACTATATTCTAAAAATAAGAGCGTTTCAATGAAACAGCTCTGAATCCCGGCGATACTAATACACGCAAACGAGAAAAAGCAACAAAATTGTATGATTTTTTTATACAGGCCGTAACAGGAAAAGCGGTAAACGCCCGTCCGTGAGTGCCAGGCCTATGTCACCACGACAACGATTCCTTCTGCCGCGGCAAAATCGAGAAATTCCCTCGCTTCATCCCGGCCCAGTCCGGCACGGGATGCCGCAGCGCCGGCCCGGTCAGCACCGTCGAGACCCTGCAGGAACTTCGCATATGACTCAAGAAGGGGTTCAGTATAGACATCCCCTGCCCGGGGGTAAATGACCGCCCATGAGCCGGAAGGGGTAAAACAGTCGCGGAAGGACGCCAGATCCACCTCTCCCGCTTCGAGGATATCGACGATTTCATAGGAGAAATGGGCGAGCCGGGCCGTCGGAGCGAGGAAAAAGGCCGTTCCGAGCAGGTCTCGCCCCGCCAGTTCCCGGTCGGTTGGAAGAGGTGGCGGCGGTGCGAGCAGTGCTGCCGCAAAGTAGTAATGGTAGTCCACCAGGTCGAGTGCCAGGGAAAGAAGCGCAGTCCGCTTGCGGCGCCGGAAGATCCGGTCGAGAAACTCCCGCTGCATGAGCCAGATATCCTGATCGGTGAGGTCGGGGCCGCCCCCTCCCTTCTGCCGGGCATCATCGAGCCAGGCGGCACACTCGTCGAGCAGGGCGGAGGGAGAAAGGCGCAGGGCCGACGCCACGCTGTTGAACCAGGCAACGGCCCTTCCGCGGGTATAGAAGATGTCGCAGGCTTCGGCCAGGCGGGCAGCCCGCTCAAGGTCCGAGGAGGAAAAGGTGGGGGATGACGTCAGGGTATAGGGAGGCGTGGCGCGATGCTCCAGCCCTTCCAAAGGCGCCCGGCTGGCGAGGATGGTGCCGGGAAGGATCGCCAGGGGGAAGATGTCCAGGTGATTCGGGTAGAGTTCCAGGGCAAAGTCGAGGCTGCGGCGGAACGCGGCCAGGGAGTCGCCGGGGAGCCCGTAGATCAGGTCGAAACCGAAAATCGCCCCGCTTTCGTTGAGCAGGCCGATCCGCTCGCGAAAGTCGTCGAGATCCAGGTGGCGCCTGATTCTGCGCAGGATTTTCGGGTCGGCGCTCTGGAGGCCGATCTGGAGGGAACAGGTTACCCGCGCGAAGAGCCGGGCCATCTCCCGGTCGATGAACTCGCTCCTGACCTCGAAATGAAAATGGATATGGGGGGCCCGGGCCCGGATCATCTTCAGGATTTTTTTTGCCCGTTCCCGGTCCTGATTGAAGGTGGAATCCAGGACGAACACCTGGGAAACGCCGCTGCGGACGATCACGTCAAGCTCCGCGTCGATCCGTTTCAGGGAATAGCGCCGCACCCCGCGCTCTCCCTTGTCGTCAAAGCAGTATTCGCAGGAAAAATCACAGCCTCGGGCGAGCTGCCAGAGGATGCCGGGATAGCCGGACGGATCGATAACCCCCGTCAGCAGGGGCGAAGGGGCGGTATCCAGGAGGCGGATCGGACGGGCCGGGACATGCCGGAGCATGCCGCTGTCAAGCCAGGCCGTTCCCACGGCGCCCCGGCCCGGTTCACCGGCATCAAGGCGCCCCACCACATCGAGAAAGGGAATTTCCCCCTCACCCTGGATGAGGAAGTCAAAGGAAGAGCCGGCGAGCAGCCCTGCCGGGTCGGCCGTTGCCTCGGGGCCACCGGCAAAGATATTCAGGCCCGGCGCGCGGCGACGCAGCTCATCCGCCATGGCCCGGGCGTCGTCCCGGTTCCAGAGGTAGAGGGAAACCCCGACGGCATGAGGATCGCGGGCAAGGATGTCGTCCACCCAGGCGGCAACATCACCGCCAACAAAAAAATCGCACAGTGCGACCTGGACCCGGGCCAACAGTTCCTCGTCGGTGGCGAGATATGCCGCGAGACAGGCATTGGCGAGGGGAACGGCCTGGGGCGAGGGATAGGGATGAATGGCAACAAGGACAACCTTCACGTCAGACTCCGAAAACCAGGAAGGGAAGACGCATCAGCGGCGGGGACGGGCCTTGATCTTGGGCACGCCGTTTTCCACTACCACGCGGAACTCCACCTGATCGGTGCCATATTTGGCCTTGATGACCGGTTTCTGGCGTTCGATGGCCGCGGCAACCTGATCGCGGGAAATCGTTTCCGCAGGAAGGTTGCAGGAACGGCGCGCCTCCACGAACTGGTGGTAGAGATCCTCCGCCTCATTTCCGGGAGGCGGGGGTTCGTGCTGCCGTGCCTTCGGGGCCGAGCGTTCGTGGATCGCCATCCGGAACCGGTCACGGGAATACCTTCCTTCCTCCATGAGCCGGAGAATCCGGTCCCAGTACTGACGGTAGCTGGCGTAGCGGGAAACAAGGGAGGTATACTTGAAGTTGAGCATGGTATTGACTATCTTCACGGCTGAGTGCTTGCGCGCCAGCCGGTCGACCGTCTCCCGCAGGCGCAGGGGTTCCCGTTTCTCGATGCCGAGGAAGTACTGCTCATACTTGATGATCAGTTCATTGAGGCCCTGCTCGAACTGGTGTATGTCTTCAGGTATCCCCATAGACCCTCCGGCAGAAGACTACTCCAGAACCCATCCCGTGTAAAGGCGAAAGCTCGCGGTTTCGCCACGTTAATCACTTGACGGGAAACCACGGCATCGTTTAACGTTACTTGTTTTCTGATACGAGTTAATTACGGACGCATTCAGTCCGGGAGGAATCCATGAAGAATCTTGCGGCGATCATCCTTGCCGCCGGCAAGGGGACGAGGATGAAATCGGGGCTCGTGAAAGTCATGCACCCCCTGGCCGGTGCGCCGATGGTGGCGTGGCCGGTGGCGGTGGCCCGGCAGGCCGGCGCGGGACGCATCGTTGCCGTGGTCGGCCACCAGGCCGAGCGGCTCCGCGAGCATTTCGCCAACGATGCCGACATCACCCTGGCCGTGCAGGAGGAGCAGCTCGGCACCGGGCACGCCGTTGCCTGCGCCGCCGGGGAGCTGTCCGGCTTCAGCGGAAAAGTTCTCATTCTCTGCGGCGACGTCCCCCTCATCCGCACCGAGACCCTGCGGGCCATGGCGGCGGCCCACGAGGCGACCGGGGCGGTCCTGACCGTGCTCACGGCCCGCCAGGAGAATCCCTACGGCTACGGGCGCATCATCCGCGGCTTCGACGGCAGGGTCATCCGGATCGTGGAGGAAAAGGATGCGACCCCCGACGAACGGAGCCGCACCGAGGTCAACGCCGGCATCTACTGCGCCGAGGCGTCCTTTCTCTTCGATGCGGTGAAGCGGATCGGCAACGACAACGCCCAGGGGGAATATTACCTTACCGATATCATTACCATGGCCAATGACCGGGGCCTGCGCTGCACCGCCCACCCGGTGGCCGACCCGGTGGAGGTCATGGGGATCAACGACCGGATCCAACTGGCCGAGGCAGCACGGCACGCCCGCCGGCGAATCGCCGAGGAACACATGCTGAACGGCGTCACCCTGGTTGACCCGGCAGCCACCTACATCGACCAGGGGGTCGTCATCGGCGCCGACACCACGATTCAGCCGGGAGTCCAGATCGCCAACGGCTGCCGGGTCGGCGAAGGGTGCACCATCGAGGCCGGCGCGATCATCAAGGGGAGCGAACTGGGCGATCGCTGCGTGGTGGAATCGCGGGCGGTGATCCGGGGCTGCCGGCTCGGCAGCGACGTGGTCATCAAGGCAGGCACCGTTATGGAGGATTCCACGGTCATGGACCACGCCGCCATCGGCCCCATGGCCCATCTGCGCCCCGGCAGCGAGCTCATGGCCCACGTGAAGATCGGCAACTTCGTGGAAACCAAGAAGATCGTCATGGGAGAGGGGTCCAAGGCATCCCACCTGACCTACCTGGGGGACGCCACCATCGGCCGGAACGTGAACGTGGGCTGCGGCACCATTACCTGCAACTACGACGGCGTGAACAAGCACCGGACCGTCATCGGCGACGACGTCTTCGTGGGGAGCGACGTACAGTTCGTGGCGCCGGTCACCATCGGCAGCAACACCCTCATTGCGGCCGGCACCACGGTGACCCGGGACGTCCCGCCGGATTCGCTGGCCATCGCCCGGACGCCCCAGGTGAACAAGGAAGGCTGGAAGCTCAAACAGCGGGACCAGTGATCATGACGCGGGGATCGCTGACATGCACCCCCATACAAACGGAGACCTGATCTATGTGCGGAATAGTCGGCTATATCGGCGCTCAGGAAGCGACCCCCATCATCCTCGACGGGCTCAAGCGGCTCGAATACCGGGGCTACGACTCGGCGGGAATCTGCACCCTCCAGGAGGGGAAGGCGGACACGCGCCGCAGCGAAGGAAAACTCATCAACCTTGAGCGTCTCATCCAGGGCACTCCCCTGGCGGGCCGCATCGGCATCGGCCACACCCGGTGGGCGACCCACGGCCCCCCTTCGGAGCGCAACGCCCACCCCCACCAGGCCGGCTCCATCATCGTGGTGCACAACGGCATCATCGAAAACTACCTGGAGCTGAAGCAACGGCTCGTGACAAGCGGCCGGGTTTTCAACAGCGACACGGACACTGAAGTCATCGCCCATCTGATCGACGACAAGTTCGCGGGTACGGGCGACTTCGAGCGGGCGGTCCGGGAGGCCCTGGCCGAGGTTCGCGGGGCCTATGCCCTCTGCATCCTCTGCGAGCGGGAGCCCGGCGTGCTCATCGCCGCCAAGCAGGGTTCCCCCATGGTGGTCGGCCTGGGCGAGGGGGAATTTTTCGTCGCCTCGGACATTCCCGCCATCCTCTCCCACACCCGGGAGATGGTCTTCATGGAGGACGGCGAGATGGTTGTCTTCCGGGATGGCCACCCCACCTTTTCCACCGTGGCCGGCGCGCCCCTTGACAAAAAATCGCGCCACATCGACTGGTCCCCCCTCATGGCTGAAAAGGGTGGGTACAAGCACTTCATGCTCAAGGAGATCTTCGAGCAGCCCCGGGCGGTCCAGGACACCATCGCCGGCCGGTTGCTGGAGGAGCAGGGGGACGTGCGGCTCGAGGAGATGAAGCTCTCCGACGAACAGTTGCGGGGAATCGGACGGATCTGCATCGTTGCCTGCGGCACCTCCTGGCATTCGGCTCTCGTGGGCAAATTCCTCATGGAGGAGCACTGCCGCATCCCGGTGGAAGTGGACATCGCCTCCGAGTTCCGCTACCGCAACCCGGTCATCGACTCGAAGACGCTGCTGCTGGTCATCTCCCAATCCGGCGAGACCGCCGACACCCTGGCCGCCCTCCGGGAGGCCAAGGCCCGGGGCGCCGTGACCGCCGCCATCTGCAACGTGGTGGATTCCTCCATCGCCCGGGAAGCCCACGGCGTGCTCTACACCCATGCCGGACCCGAGATCGGGGTGGCTTCCACCAAGGCCTTCGTCACCCAACTGGTGGCCCTCTACCTCTTCACCATACGCCTTGGCCGAGCCGTCGGCACCATCGACTGCGAGCAGGGGCGCACCATGATCGCCGGCCTGCTCAAGGTGCCGGCGCTCCTGGAGCAGGCCCTGGAGACCAACGAGCAGGTGGAGCGGATCGCCCGGCGCTACATGAACGCCCGCGATTTCCTCTACCTGGGGCGGGGCATGAACTATCCCATCGCCCTGGAAGGCGCATTGAAGCTCAAGGAGATTTCCTACATTCACGCCGAAGGCTACCCGGCCGGCGAGATGAAGCACGGCCCCATCGCCCTCATCGACGAGGACATGCCGGTGGTGGTCCTCGTGCCGAAAAACAGCACCTACGAGAAGGTCCTCTCCAACATGGAAGAGGTCATCGCCCGGGGCGGCCGGGTCATCGCCATCTGCTCCGCCGGCGACGAGGAGATCGCGAAAAAGGCCGAGGTAACCCTGGAGGTGCCCACCGACGGCGAGGAACTGGCCCCGATCATCCTCTCGGTGCCGCTTCAGCTCCTGGCCTACCACGTGGCGGTCCTCAAGGGGACCGACGTGGACCAGCCGCGGAACCTGGCTAAATCGGTCACGGTGGAATAGGCGAGCGACGGCTGTGATGTCGTTTGCTGCCAAGCGGCACGAGTAGCAGTAACCCAAAAGGGGCCTTTCGGCCCCTTTTTCAGCAACGTGGCCAGAGTACTACCGGGCTGTCCGGTCCGGCCCACACCCATCATGTCGCGCTTCCCTCCCATATCGCCGGGGCGACACCAAAGCCCTCCGGCTGGACGGTACGGCGGGCTGCACCCTACCGATCGGAGTCTACGTGGGCCGAAAGCCGGATCGGTCGTGAATGCGTATGGAGGATGGAGAGGGTGCGTCCGGTCATGGGTCAGGAGTCGTGCTGGTGTCGATGGAGTTGAGAACCGGTGCCCTATTCGACCTGTCCGAGCAGGACGCCCGCAGCGAGCGAGCAGAGCACGACCAGGCAGAACAGGGTAAAAAGCCAATCCCGCTCGCGGAAAAAGACCAGTCCGGCCACCAGCACCCGCATGATCGGCGTTGCCAGGAGCACGACCAAGCCGGCCGTGATGAACCGTGGCGCATAGGCGGCCCCTGTCAGCAGCATGGCCGCAATACCGATTGTCAGCAGGATGGCGGCGATGATCGAACCGATGCGCAGCAGACGGGCCAGGATCAGTTCTATCGGCACAACGCCCTCGTTTTCCGGCTGGTTCGGACTTGTCACGGACTGACCCCCTTGTACATCATCATGACGGCCGTGTAGATGATCAGCGGGATGAAGAGCTTGCGGATGGTGGTCGTCTTCATCCTGACCATCAGCCGGGCCCCCACCAGCGCTCCCAGCAGGACCCCCAGCACCACCGGCCCCGCAATCAACGGATTCACGTCGCCCCGGACAAAGTAGACCACCGCGCCGGAGGCCGCCGTTACCCCGATCATGAAGTTGGAGGTGGCGGTCGAGGCCTTGAACGGCATGCGCATCACCTGGTCCATTGCCGGCACCTTGAAGATGCCGGCGCCAATTCCCATAAGGCCGGCCGCGGCACCCGAAAAATACATGATGATCAGGCCGGGAATGCTCCTGGTCACCTGGTAGTCAACGCGGGCATTGAGGACATGGTCGTGGTAGGAGCCGGCAAGGCCCAGCCGCTGCGATACCTTGTCGGGCAGCACCTCGCCCGGTAATTCGGCCTTGCGGGCCTTGAACATGTTATAGCCGGAATAGGCCAGCAGCACGCCAAACATCAGGAACAGCACGCGCTGGTTGAGGTAGCCGGCCACCAGCGCCCCGGTCAGCGCGCCAGTGGCGGTCCCCATCTCCAGCCACATGGCGACCCTCACATTGGACAGCCGGTCGTTCAGGTAAGCCACTGCCGCACCGGTCGAAGTGGCAATGATGGACACCGTCGAGGCCGCCACGGCTGTGCGTATCGGCACGCCGAACAGCAGGGTCAGGGCCGGCACGATGATGATTCCCCCGCCCAGGCCCAGGATGGAGCCGGCAATACCGGCCGCTATCGCGATCAGGAATATCTCCAGTGTGGTCATGATCATGCGTGGGACCTGCCTCTCTTCAATTCGACTTCGTATTCGTAGCGGTCAGCGCGGTAGAGTGTCCTGAACCACACGAGCGGCCGGTCCGCGGCACCGAGAATGACCCTGCTGACACGCAAGACCGCTTCTCCGGTCCGGACTCCCAGCAGGCGCGCCTCTTCCGGTCCGGCGCCCATGGCTCCGATCCGCTGGCTGCCGCGCAGAGGGGGGATGCCGCTGTGGGTCAGCAGCAGCGCCATGCCGTGCTGTTTCAGGATTCCCTCGTTCAGCTCTATCCCCAGGTCGCAGGGGAGCCATACGGTCGAGAGCATGAGCGGTTGCTGCTCCACCGTAACGATCCGGTACAGGTACCACCCTTCGGCACCGGGGCTCCGCTGCAGGGCCTCAGCCACCTCGGCGGTCATGGACCGGGTCTCCAGCGCCAGCACCCTCACCCGGGGATCGAGCCCCCGCAGTTGCAGCTCTTCCAGATGGCCCGTCAGATTGGCCAGCGATTCGGTTATGGGCCGATCCTGCGCACCGGCCACAAAGGTCCCCCGCCCATGCTTCCGGTAAAGCAGCCCGGCAGCCACGAGATTTGCCAGGGCCTGGCGAATCGTGATCCGGCTGACCCCGTACTGCTCGATCAGCAGCCTCTCGGGAGGAATCGCTTCGCCGGCCTGCCACTTGCCGCTCTTGATGACCTCCCGGAGATGGCTCTCGATCTGATGGTACAACGGCATGCGACTTTCCGGATCCAGCACGGGCATATCCATTCCTGGCTTCAAAATCATGTTGTCATAACAACATAACATCATTCTCCCCACAGGGACAAGCTCTGATCTCAGATCAGCCGGAGGCAGGCGTCCCGGACAGGATGGCAGCAGGCACGAGCGGCCTCCGTGAGCCCCGCCAAGCATGGCCACTGTCGGTTTTGGCCATGCCGCCGCGCCTGGTGCTGCCGCCACAGGGATGCTCGCCCAGGCAAGCCCTTCCTGGACGGCATGGACATATTCCTGCCCTGTGATTTGCCAAGCACGGTGCGGCATCGTGATGCCAGCGATCCAAGCTGGCGCGCTTTGCTCCAGCATGCCTTACCGTTAGAGCGATATCTCCCCAGCACTTCGCCCTCTTCTTCGGGGCCAACGCCTGCGGCCTGATCGGCGCCACCCAGGTGAACCGGCGGGGCCTGCGCGGGGCGCCCCGCAGAGTTGGCGCGTAACTTTAACTTGTATCAGCCGGCAACTCTGTACTATGTTTTCTCACATGCACGCTGGCTTGAAACGTTTCTCAGGAAATACCCTGCGAACGTCGGTGATCACCACGATGTTCGTGATTCTTGCCCTCAACGGGGTCGCCAGCTCGGGCTTTCTGGAGCATGGCGCCTCCCTTCAGCCGAAGTGCGCCATCAGCAAACTGCAGGGCGCCACATCCCATTCGAAGATCCTCAAGTATGCCCAGATCGTGGTCCTGGGCCAGCGGGCAGTCGAGTTCCACAGTCCGGCTTCCTTCCTTCTGAGCGGCCATCAGGACCCGCACCCCCTGACATCCCTAGCCGCATCAATCGTTTCCACCCGGGCTCCACCCGCTCTTTACAGCCGTCCATAGCATTTAGCCGCAGCCAACTGCCACCTTGACGAGGTGCCGGCCATTTCCTGACCGAGGGGGCCGTCGTTTCCGACCATATCCGGCCCCCCGGCAAAGGCCATCATGGGCCCGAGTCCAAGGTCTCCGACCGGAGCATCGTCGAGATCCTCGCGCTCTGCCATCACGCCGCTCACCGCGCCGATGGCCGCACGGTCCCCCCTGATCTGCGGCTGAAACGTGATTCGAGCTCCTTGTCACGGACAGTGCCTTTGATACCGATTCGCCGGCTTTCGTGGCGACTCCGATCGTGTCCGAGCGGGGGGCATGAGGTACGGCAGAGGTGAGGCATCGAAAGAGGCGGGCGCAACCGGCTCCAGATGAAGGAGCCGCCCACGGCTGGTCAGCCGGGAGGAGGAATTAAGGACATATGCACGATCTTGGACTCATCATAACCATCACGGGGAGCTTCACCGCGGCACTGCTCCTGGGATATCTGACCCATCGCCTGGGGATGTCGTCGATTGTCGGGTATCTGCTGGCGGGGATTGTCGTTGGAACGCACACGCCAGGGTTCGTCGCCAACCAGGGGATGGCTGAGCAGTTCGCCGAGATCGGCGTCATCCTTCTGATGTTCGGCGTGGGGCTCCAGTTCCACGTGAAGGAGTTGCTCGACGTGCGGCGCGTGGCCGTTCCCGGCGCGGTGTGCCAAAGTGCCGTGGCCACCCTGCTGAGTTGCCTGTTGGCCAAGTGGCTCGGCTGGAGCTGGTCGGCGGGGATCGTCTTCGGCTTTGCCGTGTCGGTGGCGAGCACTGTCGTACTGCTCCGCGTACTGGTGGACAACAATGAGCTGCATACCCCCACCGGCCACATTTCCGTGGGGTGGCTTGTGGTGGAGGATATCTTCACCGTCTTCCTGCTGGTAATCCTGCCCATCTTCTTCGGCTCCGGCGTGGCCGGATCGGACAGCCTCCCCCTCGCCATCGGGCTCTCCGTGGTCAAAATAGCCCTCCTCGTCGCCCTGACCTTATTTGTCGGCAGCCGCCTCATCCCCCGCCTCCTGTGGCACGTGGCGGCAACCCGCTCGCGGGAGCTGTTCACCCTGACCGTGCTGGTGCTCGCCCTGGGGATTGCCGTGGGCTCCGCCAAACTCTTCGGCGTGTCCATGGCGCTCGGAGCATTTCTGGCCGGCATGGTGGTGCGGCAGTCCGATTTCAGCTTCCGGGCCGCATCGGAAGCGCTGCCGATGCGGGATGCCTTCGCGGTCCTCTTTTTCGTGTCCGTGGGGATGCTCTTCAACCCGGCATATCTGATGGAAGAGCCCGGCCTCGTGCTTGCCACCCTTGTGATCATTCTGGTGGGCAAACCGCTGGCCGCGCTGGCGATCGTCCTCGTCCTCGGCTATGCGCCGCGCGTTGCACTGTCCATTGCCATCGCCCTGGCCCAGATCGGGGAATTCTCGTTCATCCTGGCCACCGTCGGCAGAGACCTGGGCGTCCTGGGTGAAGGGGGAGCCAACACGCTCGTTGCCGCGGCGATCATCTCCATCAGCCTCAATCCCCTGCTGTACCGGCTCATCGGGCCGTTGGAAAAAAGGGCCAGGCACTGGCGGCTCTGGCGCATGCTCGATGAGCGGGCAAGGCTGCGTACCGCAGGGAGTGCCGACGATGGGGGCAACCATGTGCCCACGTCCCGGGACAGGGCGATCGTGGTGGGATACGGCCCCACGGGCAGAACCCTGGCCCGCCTTCTCAACGAGAACGGGATCGACCCGGTCATTGTCGAGATGAACCTGCACACGGTCCGCCAGCTCAACGCCGACGGCATGTCGGCCATTTACGGGGATGCCACGCGCGAGGAGACACTCAAGGGAGCCGGGGTGGAGAGTGCCGTCGCCTTCATCCTGACCTCAGCGGGGATGCAGGGGAGCGACGAGACGATCCGCCTGGCGCGGGAGCTCAACCCCAACCTACGCATCATCGCCCGTGCGGCCTATCTGAGGGATATCCCGGCCCTGCGCCGCGCCGGGGCCGATGCGGTCTTTTCGGGAGAGGGCGAGATAGCGCTCAATATGACCGAACACATGCTCCACAAACTCGGCGCCACGCCCGAGCAGATCGACCGCGAACGGGAGCGGGTCCGGTCGGAGCTCCTCGGCGGGACGCCGGCCATGAAACCACTCGCCACGGACCACTGACGCCGGGACCAACCCCGAACAATGACACGGATTTCCCGGCACTATGACTGGAGGGAACGGAATGAGAATTCTTCTTGCAGTAGATGGTTCACCGGGCAGCGACGCTGCCGTTGCAGAGGTATGCCGCAGGCCCTGGCCGGCCGCAAGCGAAGTCCGCATCGTGACCGTGCTTTCCCCGCTGGAATCGCTCCCCTTGCGCAGCTCTTCACACATCCCCCTGTCCTACGACGAGATCTTCGAGCAACAGGGGTGGGATGCGGCCAAACGCTTGAAGGACGCGACCGAAACCCTGCAGCAACGGGCACCCGACCTGCACGTCACGCCCGTGCTGCTGGAAGGCCGGCCCAAGAATGCCATTCTGGACGAAGCCGAACGATGGTGTGCGGACCTGATCGTTGTCGGCTCCCAGGGATCCGGGGCGCTCAAGCGCTTTTTCCTCGGCTCCGTATCCCTGGCCGTTGCCCTTCACGCGCCCTGCTCCGTGGAGATCATACGCCGCTCGCCCGATCAGCCGGACCCAGCGGCCTGAACGGGCGAGCGCCGGAGGGGACCGGTCTTGTCGCTCCCGGAGCAACGACGCTTCCCAGAGCAACCAGAGCGGCTTCGGTCCGGATAAAAAGTATTCCTTGTTGCTGCCGGTCCGAGTTATATTCTGTCCGCAACGGGAGTCGTCCCCCGGCGTTGCCCGCTGGAGAGCGAATCGAACGTTTCCGAAATCCCTGACTGGAGACCCCATGAAACAATCACTCGGTGCCAGAACACTGCTCGTCCCGACCCCCGTCCTGATGGTTGGAACCTATGGCCCCACTGGCACGCCGAACCTGATGAATGCGGCCTGGGGCGGCATCTGCTGCTCCGACCCGCCGTGCGTCACGGTATCCGTGCGCACGTCCCGGCACACCTACGACAACATCGTTCAGCGCAAGGCATTCACGGTGGGCATCGCCAACGAGGCCACAGTGGTGGAAGCGGACTATGTCGGCATTGCCTCCGGCCGTGATGTCGACAAATTTGCCGCGGCCGGCCTGACCCACGTGGCCGGCGAACATGTTGACGCGCCCTATGCGGCGGAGTTTCCCCTGGTGCTGGAGTGCCGGCTGCGGCATACCCTGGAGCTGGGGATACACACCCAGTTCATCGGCGAAATCGTCGATGTGAAGGCGGACGAGGCCATCCTGGGCGAGGACGGGCTCCCCGACATCCTCAAGATCCGCCCGCTGGTCTATGACACCGCCCACAAGGGGTATCACGCGGTCGGACAGCTGGTTGGCAAGGCATTCTCCGCGGGGAAGAAGCTGCTATGACGCCTGAGGTTTCGGCACTGGACAAGGCCCTCGCAAAGGTATGCGAATTGTGCCCGGTCTGCCTCCATGCCCGCTATCACCAGAAAGGGGTCGGCTTCGATTTCGTGCGCACTGTGGAGCGGGACATCTGCCCCTTCTGCAAGGCCTATGAGCGGGTTCACGGAAGAAAAGCCCACGAGAGGAGGGGATAGTCATGCCGGCAGTAACGGTGATCGCGGAGGTACGGGCAACGGAAGAGGCGGTCGACGCGGTCAGGGTCGAACTTCTGAAACTGGTGGCGGAAACCCGTCAGGAGGAAGGCTGCCTTGAATACCGGCTGCATCAGGATGGGGATGACCCGGCCCTGTTCATCTTCTACGAGAACTGGCAGAGTCCGGCCTGCCTGGAACGGCACCTGGGATCCGGCCACTTCCGGGCTTATCTTGCCGCGGTCGAGGGAATGATTGCCGAAAAAACGGTCCGCAGGCTGTCGGAACTCGCCTGAGGGGCCTCAGCCAATCGCCTCCACAGGGGACAGTCTTCTGCTTTCAGTTGTCCAGGGTAAAGAAGAACACGGCGCCGTGCCCTTCCCGTCCCTCAGCCCACACATGCCCCCCATGGCGCTCCACGATGCGGCGCACCGTTGCCAGGCCTACGCCCGAGCCTTCGTACTCCTCCGTGCGGTGGAGCCTCAGGAACGGCTTGAAGATATTGTTGGCATGTTCATTGGCAAAGCCGATCCCGTTGTCCCGGACGAAACAGACCGTTTGCCCCCGGTCCTCGTCCACGCCGAACTCTATGATGGCATCCTTTCGCTTTTCCGTGTACTTCCATGCGTTGACGAGAAGGTTTTCCATGGCGACCTGCAGCAAGCGGGAATCGCCGTTCACCTTGATCCCGTCGGTTATCCTGAACGCAACCATGCGCTCGGGCTGGGACACCATCAGATCCTGCACTATGCCACGGGCGATCATGCTGAGGTCGGTGGGACGCCGGATGATCTCTCCCTTGCTGACCATGGCCAGGCGGAGCAGGTCGTCGATCAGTTGCCCCATCTTTCTGGCTGCCGAACAGAGTCGGTCCAAGTGCTGCCTTCCAGCGCCGTCAAAGGTATCGTAGTAATCCTCCATGAGAGCCTTGCTGAAACCCTCTATGTGACGCAGGGGAGCCCTCAAATCGTGTGAAGCCGTATAACTGAAGGCTTCCAGTTCCCGGTTGAGCTCCTCCAGCTCCGACGTCCGCTGTGCCACCCGCTGCTCGAGCTCGGCGTTGAGCATGGACAGATCCTCTTCGGCTTTCTTTCTCCGGCTGACGTCGGTCATGACCCCGCGGAGCTTCACGCGGCCGTTAGCGTCCTCGACAACCATGAACGAGTTCCGCAGCCAGACGATGCGGCCATCGGCGGCGAGTGAGCGGTACTCCAGTTCGCGGCCGGATCCCTCGCCGTGCGTTGCGCGGCAGGCAGCAAGGACCCACGGGCGGTCGTCAGGGTGGATGCTGCGCTCCCAGCAGCCCGGATCGGCAAGCCATGCCTCGGCGGGATAGCCCAGGATATCCTCGGACCTCTGGCTGACGAACGTGAAGCGGAAGCTCTCGACGTCGAGCTCCCAGACGATGCCGCTGACGGCATTGACCAGCTCGGCATACTTCTCGTTGCTTTCCCTGAGATTTTCAGCCGCAGACTTCCGGTCGGTAATGTCGGTGAACATTGCGATCATGCCGGCGTTCAGCCCGGCAGGGTCGTGCAGCGGCGCGGTGGAGATGCTGACACTGACCAGCTCTCCATTTTTCCTCATGCGCACGCCTTCGATGTCGTGCAGCACAGCCTCCCGGCAGGCGCTCGCGCACACCCGTTTCCCGTCCTTCGCATCGTCCGGGTGGAGCAGGGAAAAGGGCGTCTCCCTCACCTCTTCTTCAAGCCAGCCAAAAAGGCGCTCGGCGGCACGATTCCACACCACGACCCTGTCTTCCCGGTCAAGTGCCACGATGGCTACCGGCGATGCCTGGAGGATGGCCGTCATCGCCTCGTTCGCCTCGAACAGCTTTTTCCGGCTCTCGTAATTCTCGGTCAACTGCTGCCGCAGCTCTTCCTCGGCCACGATAAACTCTTCGTTTTGCTGCCTGAGTTCCTCCTCAACCACGGTCAACTCTTCGTTGCGCACCAGGAGATCTTCCTCGGAGCGCCTGATCTGCGCCGTATCCCGGTGGACGAGCCAGTAGAGGAGCGCAGCGGTCGCGGCCACGTATGCCCATCCCTTCCCCATCTGGAGTCGTGTGAGAACGCGGGGGTCTTCGACCGCGAGACAGAGCAGCCAATCGGAGAAGAGAATCCACAACACGCCGACGAGTGCATAGATGGCAGTGATCCGCAACGCTATATTCTGGTTGCTGCCGGCCATATTCCTCCCTCCAGTGCTTCGCCGGAACAGTACGCTCCGGGACCGGAAGCGGCACATGCATGTCAAAGGATATGGTGCCAGGTTGGGACAGGTGGTGCGGGTTATCCGCGATATGGGCAAAGGACATGGCGTCCCGTACCAGTAAATAGCCGAAATGACATTGTCAGTCTGTCGGGAATGTTTGACTCAGTCGGTGAAAAGGCTATTTTGCGGGAGTAACGCCGTGCAGAAGGGCAAATTTGACCAGGGAAGGGATGTTGGTGATGCCGAGCTTCACCATGAGCCTGCTGCGGTAAGTTTCGATGCTTTTGGGGGAAAGGGAAAGGATTTCCGCAATCTCCGAACTTTTCTTCCCCTCGACCACCAGTTGCAGAACCTCCCGCTCCCGTTGGCTCAGGCTGTCGAGGGGACTTCTCGGGAGATCCGCGCAGGCGGAGTGGTGCATGTCGGACGGCAGTCGGCTTCCTCTGCCGAAATAGCGGTGTCCCCGCATGACCGTCCGCACCGCGTCGGTAACCTCGGCCCCTGCCGACTCCTTCAGGAGATACCCCCGCGCACCGGCCTGAAGCGCGCGGTAGATGTGCTCAAGGGTGTCGTGCATGGAGAGGATTACGATTCTTGTCGCCGGCTGTTCCCTGGAAATCAGGCGGGCGGCTTCAATGCCGTTCAACTCCGGCATGGTGATGTCCATGACCACCACGTTGGGCTTGAGCGCTTCGGCCATCGCTATCGCCTCGCGCCCGTCACCGGCCTGGCCGATCACGGCGATATCGCTCTGTGATTCGAGAATCATGGTCAGTCCGTCCCTCACGACGGCATGGTCATCGACAATGAGAACCTTGATCACCATCTACGAATCCTCGCTTATTTCAACGGTCAGCACCGTACCTTTGCCCGGCGCGGTAGCCACCTGAAACACCCCTCCGATCAGCTCCGCCCGTTCGCGCATGATCGTCAGCCCCCAGCCGCTTCCCGCCGGCGTCGGTGAGGCTGTTTCACGCGCAAACCCAATGCCGTCGTCCGCAACGGAAATCAGCGTCTTACCGGCGCCGGTCGAGAGAGAGACCGTCACGTTCCGGGCGAGTGCGTGCTTGGAGCAGTTCGTGAGGGCCTCCTGGACGATGCGGAAAAGCGCTATTTCCTTCTCAGCCGGCATCCGGGGAACCGTGTCGGCCACATGCACCGTCACCGCAATCCCGGTCCGCCGCGAAAAAAGATCGGCATGCCAGCGCAGTGCCGCCGGCAGACCATAGTCGTCCAGCACGGGTGGCCGCAGCTTGGCCGTAAGGCCCCTGACCGTGCGGCTGATGTCTTCGATGAGCCGTTCCGTATCTTCAATCCTCGCCCTGAGGTTCCCGTCCGGCGCCTGCGGGATGCTGCCGCCGATGACGGTAACGTTGAGATTGAGGGCGGTCAGGTCCCTCCCGATCTCGTCGTGCAGTTCAGCGGCAAGCTTCTTCCTCAGGTTCTCTTCCATCTCGGTAAGCCGCCCGGCGTAACAGCGGAGGGTCGCCTCGGCCCGCCGCCGTTCGGCAATCTCGGTGGCCAATTCCATGTTCCGCAGCTTCAGTTCAGCAGTCCGCTGGTGAACCAGCTCCTCGAGCAATTCCCTGTGGCGATGGAGCTCATCCTCTGCCAGCCGGCGCTCGGTGATGTCGATGAATGTCGCAAGGACAGCGCCCTCGATCGTTATCCCGGAGACCTCCACCAGGCGAATGCCTCCATTTTTGCACGTGACCCGGTATTCAACGGGTTCGATATCGCCCGTGCCGTGCCGGGCCCTCTGCACGGCCGCCTGCCAGGAGCCGATCACCTCTCCCCGGGAGCACTCATCGGGATGGACCCGGGCCCACCATTCCTCCTGCGTCGGGATGTCTTCCGCCGTATAGCCGAACAGTCGCGTGAACCGGTCGTTTACATATACCATGGTGCCCGTCGCATCCGCGAAGTACAGCGGCAGGGGCGCCAGTTGGACCAGCCGCCTGAACCTGGACTCGCTGCCCCGCAGCGATTCCTCGGCCTGTCTGCGGGTGGTAACTTCCTCTTGAAGGGCCCGGTTAGCCTGTTCCAGATCCGCGGTCCTCTCCCTGACGCGGAGCTCCAACTGCTCCTTCGCTTCCCGGAGGGCCGCCTCTGCCTCCTTGCGGGCGGTTATGTCTTCCACGATGGCTATATTGAAGCTCGGTTCCTCGCCATCGGCCCACAGGGGAGAGACGGTCAGCCTGACCCACACGTTGCAGCCGTTCCGGTGCACATAGCGCTTCTCTCTCGTGAAAGTGCGGATATCCCCCTTCAGGAGCCGGGAGATGCATTCCAGATCGACAGCCACATCGTCGGGGGGAGTCAGTTCCTGAAACCCCATCGTCTGCATTGCCTCGGGAGAGTAGCCGACAATGTCGCCGTATTTCGCATTGGCCCTGACGAACCGGCCCGTCATCGGGTCAACCAGGGCCACGCCGACCGCCGCCTGCTCGAAGATCGTCCTGAAGCGCTTTTCGCTCGTGACCAGTTGTGCTTCCGCCTGTTTGCGCTCCACCAGATCCATGATCATAGAGGCGAGCTCATGCAGCGCATCCGCATCTTCCCGGGTATACTCCGTCGGTTTGTTGCCCACGCCAATAACGGCGAGCACCTTGTTGCCATGAATGATCGGCACGCCCATCACCCGGACAATGGGAGGATGCCCCTCGGGCAGTTGCTTCCCGTGCGGAAGGCTGGCGTAATCGTTATGGATGACGGCGGTCCGCTCGCGGCAGCAATCGCCCCAGATCCCGGCCCTGCCGGCCGGATGGTGCTCTTTCCCGCCTCTCACCCGGCACATGGCGGTCAGGGTGTTGCTCGACCACGCCCGCAGGGGGGTCTGCTCCCGGTCCGGGTCAATGATATGCAGGTAGCCGATATTGCTGTCGGTCAGCCGTTCAGCGGCATCCAGGGCCGACCGGAGTAACTCGTCGAGGCTTTCGCACCGGGCACGTTCCGACAGATGCAAGCGGATGCGCAGCAACTCTTCAGAGATGCCGCGCCCGGCAGAGTTCCACAGGTAGATGACGAAACAGCCATCATCCACCCTGGCCACCCGGAGGAATGCCCGGACGGGCTGCCCACCCTGCCCGGCCAAGGAACATTCTCCCTCCCAGAACCCGGTGTCAGTCATGGCAGCGCCGGCGCGGAGCACGGCCGCGCACTGCTCAGCGGGCATGATGTCGGCCAGTGTGCGGGGTGAGGGATGAGGGAAGGCTATTCCAAGACACTCGAGGGCAGCGGGACTGGCTTGCAGAATGCGTCCCTGCGGCTCCACCAGCAGAACGGGAAACGGTGCATGTTCGAAATACCGATGAATCACTTCCAATACCCCTGCAGTTACTGATCAAACACTTCGAGTCAGGGTTTCGACTACTCAGCCAAACCCATTGATGCCGTAAAAGAATCAACTCGTTCGCACAAGCTCATGGACGAACATCACCCACAATCAAATACTGGCAGAGAACTGGCTCGTGGGCAGTTAATGCCGCCGCGACTCAGTACACAGCTTCGGCAGAATAGGAAATAACAAATCAGTCCGTCTGTCGGGAAAGTTTGACTGCCCGTAAATTCTCCGTGTTGCTGAAACCGATATGCCGCGCGAAGCGCCGTCGAAAACCTGCGCTGGCCACGTCCGGCCTGCCGCCATGCCCGCTACCAGCAGCAGTGGTTCGCCCTTTGGATGTGTCGGAAATGGTGCGCGGAACATCTTCTCTTCTGCTACGCCTGTGAGGGTCCACGGAATAGAGGCAAACAAGAGGAAAGGATACACGACACCAACCGTAACAGTTGTCGCAGAAGCGACAGTCAGGGAGGCTGCCGGTGCTGTCAGGGCAGAGTCCTCGAAACTGGCGGCAGAAACTCGCGTGAGGGAAGACCGCCCGGAACGCCGTCTGACTCAGGACCGGCAGCCCCCGGGCCCCTTCGCCTTCTGCGAGAGCCGGCAGAGTCCTGCCTGAAGCACCCCGTGGGATGGAACTACGGAAATCCGCGGCTGCCAAAAGAAGCGGTCACCGGCAGGGCGGTCCACAGGCCTCCGGCATGTGCCTGGGGAAGAGATAGGCGGATCGGAATATGTTGTCGTGGAGCGGGGTGCTGGGCTTGTGCGTAGGCATCGCGCCCAGTCCGGGGTCACCGGCGTCAGCGCATCCCCAGGCGTGCAGTGGCGATCGCCAGGTAAATCTCCCGGAGAAAGCCCAGCAGGCCTCCGATCAGTGCGAGCATGGCAAACACGAACAGCAGGGCCGCAATGTCCGATACATTGATGTGGAGGAACGCACCCACAAAAAGCAGGGCAATGACCACACACACGAGGAGCGCGCTTATCGTGCACGAACTGATGGCCCAGTTGATCAGCCGCATGCGCGCCCGAGGGTTGCCAGCTCAAGCCGTGACAAGGCCCTGCCATCCCCGGCAGGATCGGCGAGCTTCTGCTCGATGACGCGGGCACGGTCAACGATGCGACCCAGCCGATTGATGAGCACGGACAGGATCGCGCCGACACCGGTGAGGAGAAAAACCGGCGCCACGGACATCTGTATGACATGGGCAATGTTAGAAATGACGGGCTCTGGCTGCATTATGCCGGCGTCTCCCCCGGGGATGGATTTCACCCGTGATCATTATTACCCTTTCTCTGCCCGGCTGTGAACCATTTCTTTAGAGCTTGTCCCTGACTGACTCTGGACGGGATCGTTCCCGGATATGCAGCAGTTCTGGCCGGACCGGCGGGATAGCATCAGGGCGGCGTGTTCGCAAGGGGACCGATGCGCGACGTGGCGCATCGGCGAAACAGTCCGGGGCAACAATGCCGGAAGCATGGCCCCGAGGGCCGCGCTACGGCGCCTCATCCTCCAGCAGGTCGTTTGGCCCCTTGCGCAGGATGTTATAGGCGAGATTCGTCAGGCGGCGCCCCGGATTGCGCATGACGCGGGTGGCGATGGCCCGCCAGGAGTAGGCCTCACGGCGTGCCTCCAGCCAGCCCCGGTGGAGCCGTTCGGGAGACATGAGACGGGGCCGGAAGACCACGGTGGAGTGGTCGTAGCGGGACCAGTCGGTGGTCAGGAGCCGCCCCTCCTCCTGGAACTGGCGGAACAGGGCCGTGCCGGGGTAGGGGGTGAGGATGTGGAAGGTGGGGACGCTGGGAGAGCATTCCTCCAGGAAACGGACCGTGGTATCGAAGACGCTCTCGTCGTGGTCGTCGAAACCGAAGATGATGGACGTCTCCAGGATGATGCCGGCGTCGCGGACCCGTTTCATGAGATCGGCCTGGGAGTAACGGGTGCCGGACTTGGCCATGTTGGCGTGGGCGCCGACCACCGACTCGATCCCCACGAAGAGGCCGATGCACCCCGAGTCCGCCACGAGCTTCAGAAGCTCCGGATCTTCGGCAAAGCGGAGATTGGTCTGGGAGCCCCAGCGGACGTTCATCTCGGCCAGCCCCCGCAGGATGGGCCGGGCCTTGGCCGGGTCGCCCAAGAGGTTGTCGTCGAGAAAGACCACGAGCTTGCGTCTGAAGGAGCGGATCTCGGCCAGGATGTCGTCGGGGTCGCGGTAGCGGAAGGTGCGGCCGAAGTAGGGAGTTACGGTGCAGAAGGAGCAGTCGTAGGGGCAGCCCCGGCTCGCCTGGACCGTCTGGGTGGTGAGGTAGCGGCGGCCGGCCAGGATCTCGCGGCGGGGCCAGGGGGCGGAGAGGAGATCACCCGTGGGGACCGGCGCCCGGTAGACCGACTTGAGACACCCGGCCAGGAGGTCATCGAGGAGTTGGGCCCAGACCGGTTCCGCCTCACCGATCACCACCGCGTCGGCATGGAGCAGGGCCTCCTCGGGCAGGACCGTGGGGTGGATGCCCCCCATTACCACGGGGACACCCCGCGCCCGGAACCGGTCGGCGATCTCGTAGGCCCGCGTCGCCTGGTGGGTCATGGCCGTGATCCCCACCAGGTCGAAGGTTCCGTCGAAGGGGACCTCGTCATGGACCTCGTCGGCCAGGACCACCTCCCAGTGGCGGGGCGTGGCCGCGGCCACCATCTGGAGCGAATGGGAGGGAAGCTGGAAATAACGCGCCCAACCGAGCGAGTGGGTCGCCGGGTAGATCAGCAGCAGCCGGGGGGAACGGGACATCAGGCGGCTCCCCTGCAGCACGCCCCGGCGCTGAAATCAACCAGGGGCTCCGTTGTCCGGGGTCGGGTCGCCTCGTACTCCCTGAGGTAGGCCTCGGGCTTCATCATCCGCTGGGTCCGCCAGAGGACCCGGGCGATGTAGGGGATCTGGGAGGGGCGGACCTGCTTCATCCAGTCCACCAGGCTCTTGTCTCCCGAGGTATTGAGGATGGAGCGGCGCCAGGTCTCGGCATAGAGCTCGAAGAAGCGCGGGGCGCCCACCCGGGGTTCCCACAGGAGGTGGTGCATGTCGAAGTTGGACCAGGGCTGGCGGGCAATGCGCGGGGCCACTTCCCGGAAGAAATCGGTGCCGGGCAGGGGCGTGAGGATGGTGAACCCGGCCCGCTGGAGGCCGTAGCGGGCCACAAAGTCCCAGAGGTCGCGGAAATCGTCCTCGTCCCAGTCGGGGTCGATGAGGAAATTGCCGTTGATGCCGTAGCGCAGCTCCCGGGCGAGGCGCACCGCCTCCACGCTCTCGGCCACGCCGGAATCCTTGGTGATCCCGGCGAGCCCCTTGTCCGTGGCCGCCTCCAGGCCCAGGAAGATGTCGAAATCCTTGGCCAGGGGACGCCAGGCGGCCATGAGGTCGGCGCTCCGGCAGATGAGGTCGGTGCGGGTCTGGACGAGAATCCAGCGTTTGAAAACCCCGCGCTTTTTCAGCGCATCGGCCAGCTCCAGGCTCCGGGCCGAATTGTGCCAGAAGAGATCGTCGGCCACGAAGATCGAATCCCCGGCCGTGGCGAAATCCTCCACCACCGCGGCAATGCTCCGCTCGCGGCAGGAACGGCCGTAGAGCTGCCAGACGGAGCAGAAGGAGCAGCGGTGGGGGCAGCCCCGGGCCGTCTCCACGAGCCAGACCGGCTTGAACAAAAGGCAGTGGTAGCCGGAGCGGTGCCTGTCCACCAGGTCGCGGGCCGGGAGCGGCACGAGGTCGAGGCAGGTCTGGCGGTCGAGGCAGGGGGTGTCGCGCCAGCCATCAGGCTCACGCAGCCGGAGCCCCGGCACCTCGTCGAGCCGCCCGCCCTTCGCCAGGGCGGCGGCAACCAGGGGCACGATCTCCTCCCCGTCGTCGCGGCAGATGGCGTCCACCGCATCGCACTCCAGAGGAGCGGGAAAGGCGGCGGCCGCATGTCCCCCCACGAAGATGAAGGCATCGGGGCTTGCCCGCCTGACCTCCCGGGCCGTTTCAACCACCCGCTCGTACTCCAGGGCGTGGAGGCAGGAGATCCCCACGAGACGGGGCCGGGTGCGCCTGACCCAGGTTGCGGCACCGGGGCGGAAGCGGAGGTCTGCCGCGCTGACCGTGTGGCCGTGGGCACGGAGCGCCGCGCCGATATATTCGAGCCCCAGGGGCTCGACCCTGAAAAAGGGGCCGAGGCCGAACCGGTCGTTGCCGGGATGGGGGCGGAGCAGGAGAATGTTCATCTGAATCTCGCCAAGGTGAAGTAGCGGAGCGTATTGTTTCCGAAAAGGGCAGCGGGGGTCAAGGGTAATATGTTTCGTTAGCGCCGATTCCCTGCGTATTGACTAACGTTAGGCGAAAGTATTATACTTTCGCTATTCTTGAAAGCAGAGGGGGGGATGCCATCCCCCCTTTTTTCTCGGTGATGCCCGCTTTGAATGCCCTGACCATCGACGTGGAGGACTGGTACCATGTCTGCGGGCTCCCCGGCGAGCCGGTCGTCAGCGCCGAAGCGGAGCGGGTCGTCCCCGCCGTCGGACGGCTGCTGGCACTGCTGGCCGGGCGCGGCAGCCGGGCCACCTTCTTTTTGCTCGGTTCCGTGGCCCAACGGCATCCGGACCTGGCGCCGGCAATCGCCGCAGCGGGCCATGAGATCGCCTCGCACGGCTGGTCCCACCGGCTCGTGACCGAGCTCTCTCCCGAAGAGTTCCGGACGGAGCTGCGGCGGACCGGTGAGCTCCTGGAGCGGCAGACCGGTCGGCGCCCCGTGGGATTCCGGGCACCCCAGTGGTCCCTCTGCCGCCGGCGGACCCCCTGGGCCTTTCCCATCCTGCGGGATGAGGGATACCGGTACGATTCCAGTCTCTCGCCGCTCCCCTTCGTGGGAGACCGGCGCGGTCCGCGCGGTCCGTTCAGGATCGACACCCCGGCGGGGCACCTGGTGGAGGTGCCGCCCCTGGTGACGCGAACCCCCCTGGGCAACCTGCCGACGGGCGGCGGGTGGGGCTTCCGGTTCTTCCCGCTGGGGCTGATCGGGGCCACCATGGCGGGATTGAACCGGCGCGGCATGCCGGCGGTGCTGTACGTTCATCCCCGGGAGGTTGACCCGGAGGGCCCGCGGCTGGCGCTGCCGCCCCTGCGTTCCTTCGTGGCCTACGGACCGCGCAGCGATGCGGCGCCGCGACTCGACGCCCTGCTGGAACGATTCGCATTCACTACACTCGATCAGTTGGTTGACCGTTGGGATACTGTATAATCATACCAGCCTACAACGCGGCCCGGACCCTGCCGGCCGTGGTCCGGGAAGTCCTCGGCCTGGGGATGTCGTGCCTCGTGGTTGACGACGGCTCAACCGACGGGACCTCCGCCGCGGTGGAGGGGCTGGGCGTGAACCTGGTGCGCCACGACGGCAACCGCGGCAAGGGAGCGGCACTGCGGACCGGCTTCGAATGGGCCCTCGCCCACGGATGCTCCGGCGTGGTGACCCTGGACGCCGACGGCCAGCACGATCCCTCTGCGATCCCGCTCCTGGCGGCCAGGGCCCGGGAGCGCAACGCCGACGTCCTCATCGCCTCCCGCGACACCCAGTTCCGGGAGATGGCGGGGCTTCGCTCCGTCTGGAACCGCTTCGGCGTCTGGTGCATGAGGAAGCGGACCGCTTCGCCATCACCGACAGCCAGTCCGGGTTCCGCTGGTACTCCGCGCGGCTCCTGAAAGGGGTCTCCCTGGAGGCGAGCGGCTACCACCTGGAGATGGAAATCCTCATGAAGGCATGGCGGGGTGGATTCACCATCGATTCGCTCCCCGTGGCCGCCCGGGTGGCGGACGGACGCGCCACGAGCCATTTCCGGCCGGTGCGGGACACCTGGAATATCTGCATGACGTTCCTGCGCCACATGTGAGGCTGCGCAGGGGCCCTTTTGCCGGGAACCACAACGAGGTCACAGACTGATGCTCCAGAGCCTAAAGAACTATACAACCGAAAAAATCGTCTCCCTCCTTCTCTCCATGGCCACCAACGCCTCCAACGAGAACCTGGCGCGGATGACCCACCTGATGGAGCTGATCCCGAAAAAGGAATACTACAAGGAACGGATCCGCTGGATCCGGAGGCTCATCCAGGAGAACCACCCTTCCATCGAGTTTCCCCGCCGTATCCTGCGGGAGATCCACCCCAACCAGCGGGAGAAGTGGATCACGAACCTGGCGGTGAACCACCTCCTCTCCGGCACCAACACGCGGAAGGCATGGCAGGAGCGGGAGGGGTACTATCCCCCCTCCACCGTGGTCATCAGCACCACCATGAAGTGCAACCTCTCCTGTTACGGCTGCTACGCGGGCGATTACGCCAAGGCCCTGGAGCTGACCAACGACGAGATCGACTCGATCCTCACCCAGATGAAGGAGATGGGGGTCTACTTCGCCGTCATTTCCGGCGGGGAGCCGTTCTTTAAAGAAGACATCTTCGAGATCTTCAAAAAACACTCGGACATGGCCTTCCTCGTCTTCACCCACGGCGGGCTCATCGACGAGGCCATGGTGCGGAAGCTGGTGGAGGTGGGGAACGTGATGCCCGCCTTCTCCCTGGAGGGGTACGAGCAGGAAACCGACGAACGGCGCGGGCCCGGCCATTTCCGCAAGGTCATGCGGGCCATGGACCTGTTGCGGGAGGCGGGGCTCTCCTTCTGCGGCTCCTTCACCCAGACCAGCCGGAATACCGACATCATCACCAGCGACGAGTACATCGACATGCTGGTGGCCAAGGGAGTCTTCGCCCTCTGGCTCTTCACCTACGTGCCGGTGGGGCGGGAGCCCGACCTGGAGCTGATGGCGACGCCGGAACAGCGGGACGCCCTGCGGCGCCGGATCGTCGATTTCCGGGCCGCAAAGCCGATGCTCTTCGTGGACTTCTGGAACGACGGCCCCATCATCAGCGGCTGCATCGCCGGGGGGCGGAAGTACTTCCACATCAACGCCAACGGCGACATCGAGCCGTGCGTCTTCTGCCACTTTGCCGTGGACAACATCCGGCGCACCACCCTGCGGGAAGCCCTGCGGTCGCCGCTGTTCCGGAAAATCCGCCAGGTGCAGGGAGAGCACGACAACCTGCTCCGCCCCTGCATGCTCATCGACCACCCCGACGTGGGGCGCGAGCTCTTCCACAGCGCCGGGGCCTATCCCACACACGAGGGGGCCGACGCCATCTTCACCGGCCTGGCGGACAACATGGACGACTATGCCCGGCGTTACGCCGAGTTCGCCGACCCTGCCTGGGAGCAGGAGTTCGGCGACGGGCAGGGGAAGCGCCCCAGGGGCGTAACCCGCTGATGCATCTGAAACCTGAATCCGTGGAGCCGGAGAGCCAGGGATACGGGAGAACCTTCACAGACGCCGGAACTCCGGCATGACGAGCTGACACGTGCCGCTGCACAACCGGATAAACCTGTTCCTTATCAACCTGTTCACCCTGCTGGTCCCCCGGGCGGTCCATGCGCCCTTCGCCTTTCTGACGGGGCTGATCCTCTACCTGGTCATCCCCGGACCCCGGCGGGGGGTGCGCGCGAACCTGAGGGCCGTGACCGGCAGGCGCAACGTGGAGCGACTGGTGCTCTCCACCTACTACAAGTGCTCCCGCAACTGGACCGACATCATGCTCATGATGCGCCGCCGGGGCAAGCGGCTCTTTGCCCTCATCGGCCGGCAGGAGGGGCACGGTATCCTGGATCGGGTCCTGGCGGAGGGGAACGGTGCCATCATCGTTTCGCCCCACCTGGGCAACTGGGAACTGGGGGGGCTGGGGCTGGCCGAGCGGGGCTACCGGCTCAACGTCATGACCTTCCGGGAGCCGACGAGCGGGTGAACGACCTGCGGGAGCGGGTCCGGGAGGAACGGGGCATCCGCTTCATCTACGTGGACCGGCACGACACCTCCCCCCTGGCTGCCGTGGAGGCGGTGAACGCCCTGCGCCGCAACGAGGTGGTGGCGCTCCTGGTGGACCGGGACGGCTCGTCCCAGACCATGGAACTGGAGTTCTTCGGCCGGCCGACCCCCATCCCGGTGGGGGCCGGCTACCTGGCCCTGGCCACCGGCGCGCCGGTCATGCCGGTGTTCGTCCCCCTGGAGGGAAGCAGCTACGCCACCATCATGGAAGAGCCGATCCGGTTCGCCGGCGGGCGTGGCCGCAACGCCGAGGCAATCCGCCGGGGGATGGAGCAGGTGCTCGGGGTCTTCGAGCGGTACATCCGCAGCTACCCCGATCAATGGTACAACTTTTTCGACTTCTGGAACGATGAACACAACGAAACCGTGAAGGGATAACCGCATGTCCGACCAACTCATTGTGCAGGTAAAGCAGATGATCATCGACGCCTCCGGATCGAGGGAATGTCCCCCGACGACATCGACACCGACGCCCCCCTCTTCGGCGAAGGTCTCGGCCTCGACTCCATTGACGCCCTCCAGCTCGTGGTGGCCATGGAGAAGGATTTCGGCGTGGTGGTCCCCGACGCCGCCACCGGCACAACGGTCTTCGCGTCGGTCCGGAGCATGGCCGACCACATCGCCGCCAACCGGAAATGAAGATCCTCTTCGTGGCGCCGGGCTGGCCCCGGGGCAGGCTCTGGGGCGAACTGGGCTTCAAGTTCCCGTCCCTCGCCCTGGCCGCCCTGGCTGCGGTTACCCCGCCCGAATGGGACGTGGCCCTCTGCGACGAGAGCCGGGGGGCCATCGACTTCAATGCTCCGTGCGACCTGGTGGCCATCACCGCCATGACCCCCCAGGCGCCCCGGGCCTACGAGATCGCCGCCGGCTTCCGGTCCCGCGGAAAAACCGTGGTCATGGGGGGATTCCACGCCAGCAATCTCCCGGACGAGGCCCTCGGCCACGTGGACGCCGTAGTGGTGGGCGAGGGGGAACTCTCCTGGCCCCTGCTGCTGGCGGATTTCCAGGCGGGCCGGCTCCAGCGCCTCTACCGGTCCCCGGGGCTCCTGCCCATGGCATCGATCCCGGTGGCCCGGCGCGAGATCTTCGCCGGCAAGGGGTATCTGCTGACCAACACCCTCCAGACCACCCGGGGCTGTCCATTCGACTGCGAATTCTGCTCGGTCACCGCCTTTTACGGCCGCAAGTACCGGGAACGCCCCGTCGAAGCGGTGCTCGCCGAGCTGGAAACCCTGCGCAAGGCCAACTCCTTTGCCTTTTTCGTGGACGACAACCTGGTGGCCGACCGCCGCTACGCCCTGCCCCTGTTCCGGGGGATGAAGGGAATGGGGTTCAAGTGGCTCTCCCATGCCCCCATCGATTTCGCCGGGGATGAGGAGTTGATGCGGGCCGCCGGCGAATCGGGCTGCATCGGCATGTTCGTGGGGTTCGAGTCCCTGGACCAGGAGGCCCTGGCCGCCATGGGAAAGGTGACCAACAGCTCCTCCGCGTTCCTGGACCAGGCCCGGAAATTCCGGGACCACGGCATCGGCATCCTCGGGTCCTTTGTCCTGGGCTACGACGGCGACACCCCGGACTCCTTCGGCCGCATCCTCCGCTTCTGCGAAGAGGCCCGGATCGAGGCGGCCATTTTCCCGATCCTCACACCCTACCCCGGTACCGCCGTACGCCGGCGGCTGGAGGCCGAGGGGCGGATCACCTCCAATGACTGGCGCGACTACGACATGGGGCACGTGACCTTCCGCCCCACGAAAATGACCGCCCGGGAGCTCCAGGAGGGGCACGACTGGCTCAACCGCTCCTTCTACTCCTTCGGCTCCATGTGGCGGCGCATCGGCAAGCTGCACCGCTCAGTGCAGGTCTTCGGCCCCATGAACCTGGGGTTCCGCAGCGCCATCCGAAAATCCGACAGAACGAAAGCCTCCTGACCATGATCTGCTTCATGTTTCCCGGACAACCCCTCGCGCCCCCGGTCGAATTCCCGGAGGACGCGGATTTCGAGGCCATTACCCTTCTGACGCGGCAGCGGGCCTCCTTTGACCTGCACACCTTTTCCTGGACCGGCGAGCCGTCCAGCGATACCGTGGCACTCCAGGCCTACGGCGTGGCCATGGGGCTCTACCGGACCCGCCGGCTCAGGGCCGAGGGGATCGCGCCCCGGCTCATCGCCGAGCACAGCATGGGGATCTACCCCGCCCTGGCCGCGGCCGGCGCCCTGGATGAGGGGGACGCCCTGGAGCTCGCCGTCCGCCTCGGCAGGACCATGGCCGCCATGGGGAGACAACGGACCTACGCCCTCGGTTGCATGGTGGGGCTCACCCTGGAGCCCCTCCTGGCCATTGCCGAGAACAACGGCGTGTACCTTGCCAATCACAATACGTCCCGCCACTTTCTCCTGGCCGGCGAACGGGGGGCCATGGAGGACGCCTGCGCCGAGGCCCTGGCCCGCGGCGCCTTCTCGGCCAGGCTCTTCCCCTGCGACGCACCGCTTCACACCCCGCTCATGGCGGAGGTGGCAACGGAGCTCTCCGCCGTGGCCGGCGATTACCGCTACCGGGAGCCGTCCGTCCCCCTGGTGGACCACATCGACCAGGACTTCCTGGCCGCCGCAGACCTTCCGGTGTTCATGGTCCGGGACCTCATGGAGCCGGTCCGGTGGGAGCGCACCTACCGCGCCCTGCGCGCTGCCGGCGCCGACCGTCTTTACGAGGTGGGGGCGGGTGATTCCCTCCGCAAGTACAACCGGTGGATCGAAAGCGAGCGGGGGAGGTAGCATGCGGGAACACGAGACACCGCTCACCGTCCGCTTCAACGAGGTTGATTCCTACGGCGTTGCCTGGCACGGCCACTACGTGGCCTGGCTGGAGGTGGGGCGCAACGACCTGGCGGGGCGGTTCGGGCTCGACGCGGCCCAGATCGGCGAGCTGGGATATCTGGCCCCGGTCGTGGACCTGGAGTTCTCCTACCGCAGGCCAGCCCGTTTCAACGAAGAGCTGCGGATCATGACCACGGCCCTCCGGACCGAAACGGCCACCATCGAATTCGCCACCCGCATCCTTGGAGCCGACGGCACCCTCTGCGCGCGAGGGCGCACTGTTCACGCCCTCACCGACCGGCAGGGGGTGCTCCAGTACCGCCTTCCCCCCGCAGTGGGCGAACGGCTGGAACGGCTGCTCGCCTGGACGGAGGGGTCATGAGGCTCCTCCTCGTGTCGGCAAACCAGGAGCGGAGCCCCTACCCGGTCTTTCCCCTGGGGCTCGCCTGCCTGGTCCCGTCCCTGGAGGCGGCCGGCCACGAGCTCCGGGCCCTGGACCTCTGCTTCGAAGCCGATCCGGAGGCGGCCGTGACCGCGGCTTTGGCGGATTTCGCCCCCCAGGCCGTGATCATCTCCGTCCGCAACATCGACAACGTCACCTGGCCCGGTTCCCGCTCCTACGTGGCCGGGGTCAAGGCCATCGTGGACCGCTGCCGGGGCATAGCCACCACCATCCTGGGGGGATCGGGCTTCTCCCTCATGCCCGCCGAACTCCTCGCCTTCACCGGCGGTGACCTCGGCGTGGTGGGCGAGGGAGAGGAGATCCTGCCGGAGATCCTGGCCCTCATTGAGCGGGGCGAGTCCCCGGCGTGCCTGCCGGGAGTGGTGGCCGGCGCCGGGGCCTTTGCGCCACCCCGGCCGGTGGAGCGGATCGCCGCCCCGGACCGGCGCCTCTTCGCCCTGGCCCGCTACCGCCGGGAGGGAGGGATGGCCAACATCCAGACGAAGCGGGGATGCCCCTTCGGCTGCATCTACTGCACCTATCCGCTCCTGGAGGGACGGCGCATGCGGCTCCGGCCGGCAGCGGAGATCGTGGCCGAGCTGCGGGAGTTGGCCGATGCCGGCATCGACTACGTCTACTTCGTGGACGACATCTTCAACTACCCCCCCGACTTTGCCGAGGAACTCTGCCGGGCCATGGTCGCCTCGGGCCTCACCATGGGCTGGTCGGCCTTCATAAACCCCCAGTTCATCACCCCGCGCCTCATGGAAACCATGGTGGCCGCCGGCTGCGACGCCGTGGAGTTCGGCACCGACTCGGGCTCGCCGGCCATGCTCCGCAACCTGGGCAAGTCCTTCGGCGTGGAACAGATCCGGGAGTCGTCCCGCATCTGCCGCGAGCTGGGGGTCGACTTTGCCCACTACATCCTCTTCGGCGGCCCCGGCGAGACCCCGGCGACCATTGCCGAGAGCTTCGCCCTCATGGACGAGGTGGCCCCCACCGCGGTCATCGCCATGACCGGCATCCGGATCTTCCCCGGCACCCCCCTCTTCGAACGGGCCGTGGCCGAGGGGATGGTGACGCCGGATGAGCCGCTCCTGGAACCGACCTTCTACCTGGACCCCGCCATCAGGGACGTGCTGGGGGAACTCGTCACCGCCGGGGCCATGACGCGGCGGAACTGGGTGGCGCCGGGACTGGAGATCAACATGAGCGACGCCATGCTGGAGGCCATGCGCCACTTCCCGGTGCGCGGTCCCCTGTGGAAACTGATCAAGCGGCTGGGGCGGAGTCACGCGAAGCCGCTTTCCCAGCGTCAATAGCCGGTGTAGGGGCAATTCACGAATTGCCCCTACAGTGAACGACAGATTTCACGGAGGTCCTATGTCGGCAGCGGATGACCTGATCGCATTCCTTGCCCCGAAACTCGGCACTGAAACCCACGTGGGCCCCTGGCTCACCATCGACCAGGAGCGGATCGACCGGTTCGCTCACGTAACCGGCGACATCCAGTGGATCCACACCGACCCGGAGCGGGCCCGGCGCGAATCCCCCTACGGCGCCACCGTTGCCCACGGGTTCCTGACCCTCTCCCTGCTCCCCTGCCTCACGGAGGCGAACCATCCGGATTTTTTCCAGCGCAACTACCCCGGCATGCGGCTGCGGGTCAACTACGGCCTGAACCGGGTCCGCTTTCCCCAGCCGGTGGTCGTGGGCTCCCGGCTTCGGGCGCGCACCCTGCTCAAGGCGGTGGAGCCCCTGGCCGGGGCGGTCCAGATCACCTACGAGATCACCGTGGAGATCGAGGGCAAGGACAAGCCCGCCTGCGTGGCCGAGCAGGTGGTGCGGGTCTATCCCTGAGGCGGCGCACCGTGCCGACCCCGCCGGCATTCCCCCTCACCGTCTTCTATGACGGCGCCTGCTCCGTCTGCGCGGCCGAAATGGCGGTCTACCGGCGCGAAAACCACGGGGGACGGCTCGTCTTCGTGGACATCAGCGATCCCGCCTTTGACCCGTCCCCCTGGGGCATCACCCTGGAGGCGTTCATGGCGCAGATGCACGCCATCGACCGGGATGGCCGCGCCTACCGGGGAGTGGAAGGCTTCTGGGCCATCTGGCAGGCCTTCCCCGCTTCAACCCTCTACGGGCTCCTCGGCGCCCTCGTGATGCTGCCGGGGCTCAACCTCCTGGCCCGGCTCGGCTACCGGGGATTCGCCCGTATCCGCAAGTACCTTCCGAAACGCGCCGCCCGTTGCGACGGCGGCACCTGCCGCATGGACCGGCACTGAAGCCCTCCCCGCTTTTCAAACGCCGCCCCCTGTGGTAGGATGCCCGCCTTTCCCAACTCCCCCGGAACAGAGGACTTTCCATGGCACTAAGCGACCAGACCCTGCAGGATATTCTCCGCTACCTGACCGAAGAAACCGGCCTCGCCCCCTTCCAGGTGGCGAACACGGTGGAACTTCTGCGCGATGGGGCCACCGTCCCGTTCATCGCCCGCTACCGGAAGGAGCGGACCGGCGAACTGGATGAAGTCGGCATCCGTGGGATCGAAGAGCGCCTCGCCTATTTCACTGAGCTGGAGGAGCGCAAGCTCACGGTCCTCAAATCCATCGAGGAACAGGGGAAGCTCACCCCCGAGCTGGCGGACCGCATCCGGACCTCGCGCCAGAAGACCGAGATTGAGGACCTCTACCTCCCCTACAAGCCCAAGCGGCGCACTAAAGCGACCATCGCCCGGGAGCGGGGGCTGGAGCCCCTGGCCGACCTCATGGCGGCCCAGGAGCTGACCGCGGGCACGCCCGAAGAGGCTGCCCTCCCCTTCGTGGACCCCGCCGGCGAGGTGCCCGGCGCGGCCGCCGCCCTGGAGGGAGCCGGCCACATCCTGGCCGAGCGGCTGGCGGACGACGCCGATGCCCGGGCCTTTGTCCGCCGCCTCACGGCCGACCAGGGGATCTTCTGTTCACGGGTGGCGGCCGACCGGAAAGGGGCGGTCACCAAGTTCGAGATGTACTACGACCACCGGGAACCCCTGAAGTCGGTCCCTTCCCACCGGATGCTCGCCATGCGCCGGGGCGAGAAGGAAGAGGTGCTCATCCTCGCCATCGAGGCGCCGACGGAAGAGATCCTCGCCGGTCTCCGGGCCCGGATCGGGGGGCGCGCCAGCATCTTCCGCCAACTTCTGGAAGGGGTGGCGGAGGACGCCTACAAACGCCTCATCGCCCCTTCCATCGAAGTTGAGCTGCGGCTGGAAGCCAAGCAGCGGGCCGATGAGGCGGCCATCACCGTCTTCGCCCAGAACCTTCGGAACCTCCTCCTGGCACCGCCGGCCGGCGGCAAGCGGGTCCTCGGCGTGGACCCGGGGCTGCGGACCGGCTCCAAGCTGGCTGCGGTGGACGGCACCGGCCGGTTCCTGGAGCATGTGACCATCTACCCCCACGCCGGCGGCGAAGGGAAGGTGGCGGCGGCAAAGCGCGAATTTCTCCGGCTGGTGGAGTGCCACGGCATCGAGATGGTGGCTGTGGGGAACGGCACCGCGGGACGGGAAATGGAGCAGTTCGCCAAGGAAACCCTGGCCGAGGGGGGCAAGAGGATTCCCGTGGTCATGGTGAGCGAGGCCGGGGCCAGCGTCTATTCCGCCTCGGAGATCGCCCGGGAGGAGTTTCCGGACCTGGACCTGACCGTGCGGGGGGCCATCTCCATCGCCCGGCGCCTCCAGGATCCCCTGGCCGAACTGGTTAAGATCGACCCCAAGAGCATCGGCGTGGGCCAGTACCAGCACGACGTGGACCAGCGCGCCCTGAAGAAGTCCCTGGACGCGGTGGTGGAGTCGTGCGTCAACTACGTGGGGGTCGACCTGAACACCGCCTCCTGGGCGCTCCTCTCCTACGTCTCCGGCGTGGGGCCGTCCCTGGCCCGGGCCATTGTCCGCCACCGGGACGAGCACGGTCCCTTCCCCGCCCGCCGTGCACTCATGAAGGTCTCCCGCTTCGGCGACAAGGCCTTCGAGCAGGCGGCCGGTTTTCTCCGCATCCGGGGCGGCGAGCATCCCCTGGACGCCACCGCCGTCCACCCGGAGCGCTATCCGGTGGTGGAGGCCATGGCAACGGATCTGGGCGTGTCCCTCGGCCAGTTGGCCGCGGACCCGGCCCTGCCGGCGCGGATCGACCTGAAGCGCTACGTGACCGACGCAGTGGGGCTTCCCACCTGCGGGACATCATGGAAGAATTGAAAAAACCGGGCCGGGACCGCGGGAGGAATTCCGCACCGCCGCCTTCCGGGACGACGTGACCGAGATCGGCGATCTGAAGGAGGGGATGGTGCTCCAGGGGGTGGTGACCAACGTGACCGCGTTCGGCGCCTTCGTGGACGTGGGGGTCCACCAGGACGGCCTGGTCCATGTGAGCCACCTCTCGGTCAAGTTCGTGAAGGACCCGGCCGAGGCGGTGCGGGTGGGGCAGGTGGTGCAGGTGAAGGTCCTGGCCGTGGACGTGCAGCGCAAGCGCATCTCCCTCTCCATCCGGGAGGCCGCGCCCGGCGGCGCCCCGCGGAGTGCGGAAAAGCCGGCGCACAAGGAAGAGCCGCGGAAAACCGGCGGCGGGCTTGACCTGGGGGGGCTGGAACGGGCAGGATTCCGGGTGAAAAAGCGGTAACGGTTAGGCCTGCTTCCCCTCCTTTTTCAGGTGGATGAACCAGTAGGCGATGGCCACGAAGATCACCCCGCCGATGACGTTGCCGATGGTGACCGGCACCACGTTCCCCATGAATGCGCCCCAGGAAAGGCCCGGCTCCGCCGTGCCCCGGGCGCCGGCCACCAGGAGCCCGGTGGGGATGAAATACATGTTTGCCACCGAGTGTTCGAACCCGCTGGTCACGAAGGTCATGATCGGGACGTAGCAGGCGAGCATCTTGCCCCCCACGTCCCGGGCCGCCGTGGCCATGAGGACCGCCAGGCAGACGAGCCAGTTGCAGAGGATGCCCCGGATGAGGGCGGCACCGAAGGGGATCGCGCACTTGGCCGCGGCTATCCGCACCGCCTGGTCGCCCACGGCCCCGTTCTCCCAGAGCCCGGACTCCACCATGAGCCAGGCGAAGAAGAGGGATCCCGCCAGGTTCCCCAGGAGCACCACCCCCCAGTTCTCCAGCATCTTCACCCAGGTGATCTCGCCGTGCAGAACCGCCACGGTCAGAAGGCTGTTGCCGGTGAAGAGCTCGGACCCACAGATCACCACCAGCATGAGCCCCACCGAGAAGACACTCCCCCCCAGAAACCGGGCGATCCCCTGCCCCACATGAACCGCCGCGTCCTGGGTCACCACCGTGGCCAACTGGGCGCCGAAGGCGATGTAAAATCCTGCCAGCAGGCTCAGGAGCACCGTGCGGGCGAGGGACTGGGTCAGTACCCGTCGGCCGTTCTCAACCGTGGCGTTAAGGGCCTCGGCCGGGGTCAGGAAACGCTTGTCCGTCATGCCTCCCTCCCCTCTCACTCGAACTGGGACCTGAACTCTTCCATCACTTGCCGCAGCTCGGCCACTTCCGCCCTGAGCGCGGCCACCTCCGATTCCAGCGCGGCGAGCCGCTCATTTTCCGCCATGACCTGGAGCCGGGCCCCTTCCGGACCTGCCGGCCGTTCTTCGGCCGACAGGTCCGGCTCGCCGGCCAGCAGGTGGGCGAAACGTGATTCCTTGCGGCCGGGCTGACGGGGAAGCCGCATGACAAGGGGCGGGGTCCGTTCCGAGAGCTCGCCCAGCACCTGCTCCACGGCGGTCAGATCAGCAAAGGGATGCATCCGCTCCGCGCGGGTACGAAGCTCACCCAGGGTCTGGGGCCCCCGCAGGAGCAACTCGGCCAGGACCGCCAGCTCGGCCGGGGAGAACCGCAGCCGCTCCGACAAAATGTGGCGGTAGCGGGGAACCCGTCCCGAATCGGCGGCCTGGATCGCCACATGCTTCATTTTAAGGCCATCCAAGGCCCGCACCACCTCAGACTCCTCCAGGGCCATGACCGGGTCCCGGTTCGACTTCTGGTTGCAGGCCGTGGTGAGGCTGTTGAGGGTGAGGGGGTAGTACTCGGGGGTTGCCAGCTCCTTTTCGATCAGGCAGCCGAGAACCCGCACCTCCACGTCGTTCAGCAGTATCTCCATAGGGGCTCCTTTGTCGTTGGGGTAGGGCCCGCAGTATACCCGGAATCGGCGCCGAACGCATACGCTTTTCCGCGCCCGCTGCCGGGCGGCGGCAAGGTTTCCTCAAGCGATTCCGTTTCTTTCCGATAGGTGTACTTGAAGGATTACCCGTTATCGAGTTTAATTGAACCTGGATTCGGCTGATGAAGCCACCCGTTCCCTTCGTCTGACGGATACGGGCCCGGGCGCGTCCGGACGCCCCCTGCAAGGAGAACCGACCACATGTCTTTCACCGGCGACCTGGAACACCTGTCGATCGTCGACGTCATCCAACTGCTGCACGCCACGCGCAAGTCGGGCACCCTCACCGTGCGGGGACGCAAGGGGGAGAGCCAGCTCGTCTTCAGCGGCGGCTATATCATCAGTGCCAACCATTTCGACAACAGCGTCCGGATCGGAAACATCCTCGTGGAAGCCGGCGTCATCAGCAGGGAGGTGCTGGACCGGGCACTGCTGGAGCAGCAGCGGGCAGGAGAGGGGCGAAAACCCCTGGTTGCCACCCTCCTCGAATGGGGCAGCGTGCGCAAGGAGGACGCCTACCGGGGGCTTGAGGCCCTCATCGAACTGACAGTGGTGGAGATTCTCACCTTGAGGCGGGGCACCTTCGATCTGGACGTGAACCGGGTCACGGTTTCCGACGAATACCGCTATTTCCCGGAAAAGCTCCACGAGGAAATCACGCTCCACACGGAGAATGTCCTCATGGACGCCCTCCGCATCTATGACGAGAAAAAGCGCGACGGGCTGCTGGTGGAAGAGGAGTTTGCGGTCGGGCCCCGGACCTCGCCGGCGATGAGACCGGCGATTTCAGCATCTCGGCCGACGACCTGGGGCTCGGCGCCCTGGAACGGATTGAGCGGAAGATCCCCCAGGTCTTTCTGGGACTGGAGGATCGCAGCCCCTCCATCCAGCGCACGATTCAGGAACTGGGCGCAGACCTGTCCGACAAAGAACAGGAGGAGCTCTTCGCCTTTCTGGGCCGGCTCGGGAACACCGCGCCGGCCGGTGGCGCGCCCACTCTCTCCGCCATCCTCTTCAGCCCGGACGACCTTTTTTCCTACTGTGTCACAACCGTCTGCCGCCAGGCGGGAATCTCCGTCGTCACGACCAGCGAGGAGCAGGACCTGGCCCCTTTGGCGGAACAGCTTTCCTCGCGGGGGGGACAAACGACCCTGATCCTCGATTCACCGGCATCGCCCGGGTTCCCCCTGCCAGCGGAAGACGCAGCCCGGCTCCTGCGCAGGGTCAGGGAGCACCATCCCCGGCTTGCACTCATCCAGCTCGCATCGCCCCTTGAGCCGGCGTTCGCTCTTCAGGCTCTGAAAGATGGGGCTGTGGCCGTGTTCCCCCGTCCCGTGCGGGATGCAAGCGGTGACACCTTCCTGGAAGACACCCTCCGGCTCCTGGACGCCCTTCCCCTCTACCTGAGGCGGCGCGGCTCGGACGGCGGCGAGGCGGCCTTGGCCCAACTCGGCAAAGCCTTCATGGAACTGCGGGCATTGCGTGAGCCACCGGAAATCGCCCAGGCCCTCCTGGGCACCGTGGCAGGCACCTTTGAGCGGGCCCTGACCCTCATCGTGCGGGAGGGGGAACTTGTCGTCGAGCGGAGTATCGGCATGGGGGGCGATCGCGCTGCCGGAACCCCGTCCTCCCTGGGCACGAGAATTCCCCTGGACCGGCCGTCGGTGCTCCGGGACGCCATTGAAAAAAGAGCTGCATTTTATGGCGAAACTGACGATGAGATAGTGAAGGGGCATCTTTTCCCCACCATCGGCGCGCCGCTCCACCCCACGGTCATCCTGCTTCCGCTGGTCTGCGGCGGCAAGGTCATCGCTCTCATCTACGGCGATTTCGGCCACAGGGGAGTAGCGCCCGTGCGCACCGAGCTGCTTGAGCTCGTGGCGGGCGAGGCGGGGTTGGTGCTGGAGACGGCGCTCTATCGCAGGAAACGGGAGCGGACGGTTCCCGAGGGGACGGCCTCCGACCGCTGAACGGTCTTTCCGGCCGCATCTTTCAGATAGCAGCGAGGTACTGCCATGGATATGAACCTTTTGTCCCAGATTCTGGGCATTGCCTTTGAAAAGCGGGTTTCCGACCTTCACTTCGAGGTGGACAATCCCCCTTTCTTCCGGGCCAAGGGGCAGTTGCTCCGCTCCAAGCTGCCGAAACTCACCCCCCAGGACACCGAGTTCATCGCCCGGGCCGTCATGGAGCAGAATCACCGGACCCTCCCCGACGAGCTGCGGGAACTGGACGCCTCCTACTCGCTCCCCAATGGCGGGCGCTTCCGGGTGAGCATCTTCCGTCAGCGCGGGAGCATCGGCATCGTCATGAGGGTGATCCCCCCCCACGTGGGGACCTTCGAGGAACTCAACCTGCCGCCGGTCCTGGGTGAGATCGCCAAGGCCCCCAACGGCCTCGTGCTGGTCACCGGGCCCACGGGCAACGGCAAGTCCACCACGCTCGCCTCCATGATCCGCCACCTGAACGAGACCTGCACTTTCAACATCATCACCATCGAGGACCCCATCGAGTTCCTCTTCACCTCGGACAAGAGCTGCATCATCCAGCGGGAGGTGGGAATCGACACGGTCGACTTCAGCGCGGCGCTCCGCTCGTCCCTGCGGATGGACCCCGACGTGATCATGGTGGGCGAGATGCGCGACCTGGAAACCATCGACGCCTGCATCAAGGCGGCGGAGACGGGCCACCTGGTCTTTTCCACCCTCCACACCCAGAGCGCCGTATCCACCATCAACCGGCTCATCGGCCACTTTCCCCCCGATGCCCAGGAGGTCCTGCGCCAGCGCCTGGCCGACATCCTGGTGGCCACCGTGTCGTTGCGGCTCATCAAGGACAAGTCCGGGGAGAACATCCTGCCCGTGGTGGAGGTGATGCGAGCCACAACCACCATCCAGGCCTGCATCCGCGAGGGGCGCCTGGACGAGATCGAGAAGCACATCGAAAACGGCCGCTCCCTCTACCAGATGCAGACCCTTGACCAGCACCTGCTGGAACTGTGCGAGAAGGACGTCATTACCTTCGACCAGGCCAAGCAGATCACCCGCTCCATGGACCTGGAGCGGAAGCTGGCCTTCACCGAGTAGCCATCCTACGCCAGGTACTTCTCCCGCAGGGTCACCTTGCTGATCTTGCCCACGCTCGTCTTGTCGATGGCATCCACGAGCCGCACCTTCAGGAGAACCACCTGTTTGCTGACCATCCCCTTGTCGGCGTACTCCCGGACAAAGTGGGCCAGGTCCTTTTCCACCACCCGGCCGGCCTCCTCGGGCTTCAGCACCACCAGGGCCAGGGGACGCTCCCCCCATTTCTCGTCGAGCTGACCGATGACCGCCACTTCGGCCACGGCAGGATGATGGGCCAGGATGTCCTCCAGCTCCAGCGAGGACACCCACTCCCCCGCCACCTTGATCACGTCCTTGGTCCGGTCGGTGATCCGCACGTATCCCCGCTCGTCCCGCACGGCCACGTCACCGGTGTGGAGGAAGCCTCCCTCCCAGAGCTTTTCCGAGGTGCGGTGGTCCTTCAGGTACCCCTGGGTCAGCCAGGGGGCGCGCACCACGATCTCGCCGGCGCTCCGGCCGTCCCGGGGCTGCTCGGCGCCGGATTCCGGGTCCACCACCCGCAGGTCCACGAACGGAAGCGACAGACCCGTGAGGCAGCGGATCTCGGCCTGCTGCGCCGGCTCCCTCGCCAGCATTTCAGGCGTGAGGCGCGAGATGGTCAGGATGGGGCAGGTTTCGGACATGCCGTAGCCGGTGAAAACATCGATGCCGCGCTCCAGCGCCTCGCAGCAGAGGGCCCGGGACATGGCGGCCCCGCCGATGATCATCTTGAGCCCTGCCAGGTCCACCCGTTTGGCATGGGGATGCCTGAGGAGCATGTGGAGGATGGTGGGAACGCAGTGGGTGAAGGTGACCCGTTCCTTTTCGATGAGCTCCAGGAGCAGGTCGGGCGAGTAGCGCCCCGGATAGACCTGCTTGATGCCGAGCATGGTGGCCAGGTAGGGCATGCCCCAGGCATGGACGTGGAACATGGGGGTGATGGGCATGTAGACGTCCCCCTGGTGGAGGCGGCCATGGGCGGAGGCCGTGCCGAGGGATGCCATGACCCCCAGGGTGTGGAGCACCAGTTGACGATGGCTGAAATAGACCCCCTTGGGGAGGCCGGTGGTGCCGGTGGTATAGAAGGTGGTTGCCCGGGAGTTCTCGTCGAAATCGGGAAACTCATAGTCGGTGGCAGCCTCGGCCAGGAGCGCCTCGTACTCCCCCACAAAGGGGATGTGGCTTTCGGGCATAATCTCCTCGTCGGTGAGGAGCACATACCCCCGCACCGTGCCGATCCTGCCCCTGATCTGCTCAAGGATGGGGAGGAACTCGCCGTTCACCAGCAGCAGATCGTCCTCGGCATGGTCGATAGTGTAGAGGATCTGCTCCGGCGAGAGGCGGACGTTGATGGTATGGAGCACAGCGCCGATCATGGGCACGGCGAAAAAAAGCTCCAGATAGCGGTGGCTGTCCCAATCCATGACCGCCACGGTATCGCCCGCCTTGACCCCCAGGCCCGTCAGGACGTTGGCCAGGCGCCGGACCCGCTGGCGCACGTCGCGGTAGGTGTGACGGACCACGCCCCGGTAGATGATTTCCTGGTCCGGGTTGTCGACCACGGGGTTGCGGAACAGGTTCTTGATGAGCAGGGGATAGTCGTAGGCCGAGGGGGTGCGGGGTATCAGGGTATCGGTCATGGCGGAACTCCTTTGGTCCGGGAATGGCGTGGCCGCTCATCTTACACGATTTTAACCGCGAAGGCACCGGGTTAACCGCCGGCCGGCACGATTTTTTGGTGGACTGTTTACCCCTCGCACCTGTACTCTAGAGAGGCAGAAACATCATTACACAAAAAGGGAACAACAATGGCACAAGCACAAAAAGGTGACCGGGTAACGATCGATTTCACCGGCACCCTGGAAGACGGAACGGTTTTCGACAGCACCCTCGAAGGGGCTGGATGCGACACGGACGATTGCGAATCCGATGACTGCGGCGACGGTGGCTGCGGCTGCGAGGAGAGCGGCCCCATGGCCCTGACCATCGGGGGTGGCGAGTTTTTCGAGAAGATCGAGGAGGCGCTGATCGGCATGGCCCCGGGTGAGAAGAAGACCGTGGTCATCCCGGCGGTGGAAGGCTTCGGCGAGTACGACGAGGAGAAGGTCTTCACCGTGGAGCGCTCCGATCTCCCCCCCGACCTGACCCCCGAAGTGGGGCAGGAACTGGTCATCTCCAACGAGAACGACGAGGACTTCGGCGTAACCGTGGTTGAAGTGACCGACGAAAGCGTCACCTTCGACGCCAACCACCCCCTGGCGGGCGAGGACCTCACCTACGAATTCCAACTGGTGGAAATCCTCTAGCTCCTCCCTTCTTCACCACAAAAAGGCGGCCTTGAGCCGCCTTTTTTCATTTCTCTCCCCGATCACCCCTCCTCAGCCGGCAACGGCAACGCCCGAAGCACCTCCCGCACCGCGGCCACGGACAGACTGTTCCCCACCAATTGCCAGCGCTTGCGCAGCGGCACCTCTTCCGGAAAGCGGAACGACTGGGGAAAATGCAGGAGGCGGGCGATCTCCTCGGGAGAAAATCGCCTGACACCGTCGTTGCAGCGCAGGTAGGCCCCCGACGCCGTGAGGGACCTGCCGTAGCCCGAAGTGAAGCAGGTGGTGTAGGCATCGGAATCGGCGGGATCGAGAATGCGGAAGCCGGCACCGAACCGTTCCACGATGGAGGGGGAGAGCAGGAGTTCGGCCGGCTGACCGTTTGCCGGCAGGGGATCAAGGTACTCGGCCAAGGGCTTGCGGGGCAGTGGCGAGGATGTCTCCACCGATGCCAGGGCTTGCCGGGAGGCGGCCAGATAGTAGCGGGGGCGACGGGAGGGGATGCCCAGCTCCGTGGGGCAGAGCAGCCGCTCCTGCAGCCGGTATCCCCGTGACGCCAGTACCTCGGTGAGCCGGCCGTGGGCTTCGGAGCCGACGAAGCCGGCAACGTTCTCCAGGGCCAGATGGCGCGGCAGAGCCTCATCGGACATCCTGGCGGTCAGATCAAGGATATGCACGAGGCTTCGGGCCCGGGGATCGGCCAGATCCCGGCGGACGCCCCGTTCGCAGTAAGGCTGGCACGGGGGTGACAGCCACCAGAGGTCTACCCCTCCTGCGGTCAACTCCCAGGCGCTCACCCGCTCCAGATCCACCTTCCGCGCACCGTGGCCGGGAAAATTGAGCCGGTAGGTGGCAAGGGCCGCGTCGTCCTGATCCAGGGCCGCCACCACGTGGACGCCCGTCCCCTCCACCGCGGCGGCGAAGCCGCCGATGCCGCAGAAAAGTTCAACCGCCCTCATCCCCGCCCCTCCGGGCTCACTAAACTCTCCCCATGCCGTTGACCGTGAGCAGAACAACCACAAACAGGGAGGTGACCAGGGTGAGCAGGAGCGCGAAGACAAAGGCGATGCGGATCACCTTCCCCTCCTCGCCGATCCTGTCGATGGCTGCGGCAGCGTTCTGGAGCTTGGCGGGCGAGATGACGCTGGCAAGCCCGCCGCCGAAGGCGAGCCCCGCCGTGACTATGATCAGCCCCGACAGCGGCATGTCCAGGTTCTTGGCCGTGGTCATGGTGTACTTGGCGAACATGGCGATGGTCGATGCCTCGCTGCCGGTGATGAACCCGCCGAAGAGCCCGATGAACGCTACAACCTCCCCGTACATCCCCTGGAAGGCCAGGGCCGAGGAATCGGCCAGCACCTTGACCATGCTCGGCACCACGAACCGGTCCGCCGCCATGTCGTAGCCCGCCATGTTCATGATCTCGCCGATGGCGAAGAAAACGGCTGCCGCGAACACCGGCCGGGGTGCCCGCCGGGCCCAGACCCGGAGCGTTTCACGGAGCTGCTCCCCCGTGGGCTTCAGGAACGGCACGGCCAGGATGGTGCTGACCAGGATCCAGGTGTAGGCCTGCCACAGGGCCCGCGTGTCCAGGGGCTTGCCGTCGGCCGTGAGGCCCGTGATGGGCAGTTTCATGGTCCGGTAGAGCCAGGAGAAAAGGTCCTGGGGAACGTTCAGGACGAGAATAAGGATAACGAGGAGGGTCCACGGCATGAAAGCCCGCCAGAGGGGCATGGCTGCGGCGAATTCCCGCTCCTCGGCGGAGAGGAGGGAGCGGTCGATCACTTTGCCGCCGGTGACAACCAGGTAGGCCGCCATGGCGGCAATGACGGCGATGCCGCAGAGGACGCCCGTCAACACCACCAGGTTGTCGTACTGGTTGGTGAAGCGGGCCACCACGCCGATGACCGCGCCGGTGAGGAGGCAGGGGAGCCACCCCTCCCGGATCGCCTGCCATTTCCCCACGATCCAGAGCATGCAGAACCCGATCATGGTGGAAACCACCGGCAGAAACATGTAAAAGACCATGCCGGCCTGGTGAAGGGCGATCTCGTTCCCCTTGCCGAGAAAACTGTTGGCGAGATCCACGAAGACCACGATGGGCGCGCCCAGGAGCGCATAGGTGCAGAGGGAGTCATAGCCGATGGCCGGCAGGGCGATGGCCACGTAGGTGGAGTAGCCCATGGCCAGCAGGATCGGCGGCAGGATCGAGACCGGCGTGGCCCCCACGGCCACCATGAGGGTCCCGAAACCGATGTTGATCATCATGATCTGCACGGCCCGGTTGTCGCTGGCAATGGTCCTGATGAAGATGGTGATCCGCCGGAGCGCGCCGGTCTTCTCCATGAGCGCCATCTGAAGGAGCGACGTGGCCACGATGAGCGACACGGAAAAGGAGCGGATAAAGCCGGCGGCGGTGGAGCGGATGATGACTTCCGGCGTGGTCTGGAATCCGAGCCAGGCCACCACCGAGATGGCGAACCAGCCGATGATGCCGCTCACATCGGCGGCCTTGCGGAACACCAGAAGCATGACGAGGATGACTACGATGGGGAGCAGGGTCAGCAGCAACGGCAGGGTCAAGGGAATAACCTCCAGTAACATACCGGCCCCTCAGGAGCCGGGGGCGGTGCATCGACAGACCGCCGCACAGCATACACCCGGCACCGCCGGCGAGGCAACCCCCCACGGAAGACCGCTCGCCCTTGACCTGCATCAAGGCCATCGCGGGCCGGCGGTGCTATCGTACCAGACGTGACAGCGCCATCACCGCAGGAGGAATGCCATGACCACGAGCGAACTGATCGCCACCGCAACCATCTGGGCCCTGACTGCCGTCGGGGGGTTCTTTGCCCTGCGGGGTATCTGGCGGCGGCGCCGGCACGGAGCCGCTGTGGCGGAGAAGGACCGCAATCGCCTTCCTTGACTCCCGTCAATGGCGATCGGCCCAGGATACGGCATACTGTACCCATACCATCACGAAGCACGGGAGGCTATCATGAGCACAGGGAACGAAACACTCGCGGGACGCGCCATCGGCATGGCGGAACTGGCCCAGTACCAGCCCGGTTCGGTCGTGAGCCGCACCCTCATCGACAAGAAGATCGGCACCATAACCCTGTTCGCCTTTGACGAAGGCCAGGGACTCAGCGAGCACACGGCCCCCTATGACGCCTTTGTCCAGATCGTGGACGGCGTCGCCGACATCACCATTGACGGCCAGGTCCACCGGGTCGCTGCCGGCCAGATGATCATCATGCCCGCGGATCGCCCCCACGCCCTGAGGGCCGTGGAACGGTTCAAGATGCTGCTGGTGATGATCAGGGCCTGACGGGCGCCGGCGCTGCTCCGCTATCCGAGGAGCAGCGCCAGGGTCATCAGGAGTGGGAATGCGTTGAGCCAGGGAAAGAGGGTCCTTTCGGAGCGAGAACGGCAGGCCGGGAGGAGCAGGAGCGGCACCGCGGCGATCCACGGGGCCATGTGCGGACCCATGAGGCCGAAGGCGGGGAGGAGCAGGACGCTGGCCGCGAGCGCGGCCAGCCAGAGCCGCACGTGGGAGGACGGGTCGCGCCCCCCCGTCCCCGGGATGAACAGCGGGATGCGCGCCCGCCGGTAGTCGTCGGCGTGACGCCGCTGGAACAGCCAGAAGTGGGGAACCTGCCAGAGAAAGAAGATGCCCGCCAGGAGGATGATCCGATAGTCTCCGGGCGCGCCCCCGGCAAGGTCCAGCCGATCACCGGCGGGAGTGCGCCGCTCACGGCCCCGATGGCCAGGGCCAGGGAGGTGCGGCGCTTGAGCGGCGTATAGACCGCCAAGTACCAGGCGAGCGCCACGGCACCGAGCAGCGGGGGGACGGGGCCGCCAACGGCAAGCAGCAAAAGGCCCGCCCCGATGCAGGCACAGCCAAGGGCAGTGGCCATGGCGGGAGAGAGATCGCCCCGGGGCAGGGGCCGTTGCCGGGTTCGCTCCATGAGGCGGTCCAGGTCCCGCTCCAGCACCTGGTTGAGGGCCGAGCCCCCGGCGGCCAGGATCGCGACGCCCGCCAGCGCCGCCCAAAGAGTCGCATGTGCGGCATGGGGGGCGAGGGCATGTCCCGCCACCGCCGCGATGCCATTCAGCAGCGCCAACCGGGGCCTGAAGAGAACAAGGGCCCGCCGTATCACTTGAGCTCCCTGATGAATTCCACCATCTCCTCCACCTCTTCATCGCTCAGGCCCGGATAGGGCGGCATGACCGGCGGGAATCCCTTGACCACCTGGGCCGCCGGCTGACGGATGGAACGCACGAGGTATGCCTCGTCCACGGTCAGGGTCCGCTCGACGCCATCCTCCGTCACGGCCACCTGGTGGCCCCAGATCCCCTTGAGCGTGGGTCCCACCCGAAGGGATCCGTCAACGGAGTGGCAACCCAGGCAGCCATGCTTCTCCAGCAGTTCCCGCCCATGGCCTTTCCCTTCCGCCTCCCTGTCCTCCCCATGGCTGAGCCAGACCCGGAATTCCTCCTCGGGAACCGCCTCCACGGAGGTGATCATGGCCGAGTGGCCGGTGCCGCAGTAGACCGAGCAGAAAATATCGTAGGAGCCGGCCTTGGGAGCCACGAACCAGACATGGTTCTTCATCCCCGGCACCACGTCGCGCTTCACCCGGAAGGCGGGGATGTAGAACCCGTGGAGCACGTCCCTGGACACCAGATCGACCCGCACCGGCTTGCCCACCGGCACGTAGAGGCGGGGGCTCGTCCTGCCGCCGGGGTACTCGAAGCTCCAGGACCACATGCGGGCAACGGCCGTCACCTCCATGGCCCCCGGCGGCACGTGGCGGAGCGACAGGTAGCCGGACCAGCCGTAGTAGAACATGGCCAGCACCAGCACCGTGGGGAGGGCCGTCCAGACGATCTCCAGCCGGAGATTCGACGAAGCCTGCGACGTGGGTTCGGGTGACCGGGAACGGTGGTAGCGGATGACAAAGGCCACCATGACCACCGTGATACCGGTCAGGAGGAGGATGCAGGCACCCAGGATGAACATGAAGACCGGATCGACGGCTTCGGTTGTGGTGGTCGGGAAATCGCGCACGTCAATCCCTCAGCGGTAGAGCACATCGAAAAAGGTTAATCCGATGAACAGGGCCAGGGTCACCAGGGCCAGGAAGAGGAGCCACCGCAGGAGCCTCCCCTCGTATTTCATGTGCATGAACACGGCGATTACGAGCCCCCCCTTGGCTGAGGCTATGGCCAGGGCCGCCGCGACCTTGTATCCCCCCAGATCGAGCCGCGTCACAAAGACCGTGGCCCCGGTCAGGAGGAGAAGCGCTGCCCAGACCGAGGCCAGGGTGCCGTAGCCGACGGGGCGGTGGGTTGTGGAACCGGATGTCATGTCAATCTCCTCACAGCATGAGGTAGTAGAGCGGAAAGATGAAAATCCAGACCAGGTCCACCAGGTGCCAGTAGAGGGCGCCGTTCTCAAGCCAGATGTAATCGCCGGCATGAACCCGACCTTCCTTGACCCGCCGCGCCACCACCGCCAGCAGGACTCCGCCGATCAGGACATGGAGCCCGTGAAGCCCGGTGGTGAGGTAGTAGAGACCGAAGAAGACCGACTCCCCCGGCGGTCCGGCGGCCAGGTCCGGCGAGCCGGGATAGATGCCGTGGCCGATCTTGGCGCTCCACTCCGCGTACTTGATGACCAGGAAGAGGCCGGCGCAGACGATCGTCCCCCCAAGCGCCCGGAACGCCACGCGCCCCTCGTCCCGCTGGACCGCCGTTACCGCCAGGGCCGCCAGGAGGCTGCTGGTGAGAAGGATCGCCGTATTGGCCGTGCCCAGGACCAGGTCGAGCCAGTGCCCGGCAACGGCGAACTCCGCGGGGTAGCGGTGGAGATAGACCGCATAGAGGATGAAGAGCCCGCCGAAAAGGAGCATCTCCGTAAAGAGAAAGAGCCACATGCCGAGCTTGGCCCCGGCGTAGTCCCGGTGTGTGGCGTGGCTCATGGGGCCCCCGCTCCCTTGAAGTCATAGGGTCCGTGGGTCACCACCGGTTCCTCGGCAAAGTTCTCCGTGGGGGGCGGGGTCGGCACGGTCCACTCCAGGGTCGCGCCCCCCCAGGGGTTCGCCTCGATCACTGGCTCTCCCTTCCACAATCCCCGGAACAGGTTCACCACCATTACCGCGAGCCCCAGGGCCAGGATCCAGCTCCCGATGGTGGACGCCAGGTTGAGGGCCGCGAACTCGGGGAGGTAGTCGTAGTAGCGCCGGGGCATCCCCTTCATCCCGAGGACCTTCATGGTGAAATAGAGAATGTTGAACCCCACGAACATGAGGGCCCAGGCAACGACCGCCGGCCGGCGGGCGTACATCCGGCCGTAGAACTTGGGCAGCCAGTAGTGCATGGCCGCGAAGAAGGCGAAGCCGGCGCCGCCGAACATGACGTAGTGGAAGTGCCCCACCACGAAGTGGGTGTCGTGCACGTGAATATCGGTGGCGGCTGCCCCGAGAACCAGCCCGGTCAACCCGCCGATGGAAAAGAGGAGGATAAAGGAAAGGGCGAAGAGCATGGGCGGGTCCAGGGAAATGGATCCCCGGTAGAGGGTGGAGACCCAGTTGAAGACCTTGATGGCCGAGGGAATGGCCACGATGAAGGAGAGGAAGGAGAAGACCAGTACCGCCGTATCGCTCATGCCACTGGTGAACATGTGGTGTCCCCAGACGAGCGACCCGGCCGCGGCGATGGCAAGGCTGGAGAAGGCGATCATCTTGTAGCCGAAGATGGGTTTTCGGGCAAAGACCGGGATGATCTCCGACACCACTCCCATGGCAGGCAGGACCATGATGTAAACCGCCGGGTGGGAGTAGATCCAGAAGAGGTGCTGGTACATGATGGGATCACCCCCCCGGCTCGGGTCGAAGAGGCCGACCCCCAGGATCCGCTCGGCGATGATCAGGACCAGGGTGATGCCGAGGATCGGCGTGGCCAGGATCTGGACCCAGGCCGTGGCGTAGAGGGACCAGACAAAGAGGGGGAGCCGCCCCCAGCTCATCCCTTCCGCCCGGAGCCGGTGGATGGTGGTTACGAAATTGATCCCGGTCAGGATGGAGGAGAATCCGACAATGAAGACCCCGAAAACCGCCAGGGAAACGTTGGTGGCCGTGCGACCGCTGAAGGGGAGGTAGAAGGTCCAGCCGGTGTCCGGCGGGCCGCCGCCCGTGACGAGGGAGAGGAGGATCACCCCGGCTCCGGTGGCATAGAGCCACCAGGAGAGGAGATTCAACCGGGGAAAGGCCACGTCCCGGGCTCCGATCTGAATCGGCATCAGCATGTTGCCGAAGGCGCCGGGAATGCCGGGGATGATGAAGAGAAAGATCATCACCACGCCGTGTACGGTGAAAAAGGCATTGTAGGCATCGGGCCCCATGATGGTGCGCCCCGGCGCCATCAGCTCAAGCCGGAGGATGAGCCCCAACACGACCCCCACCAGGAAAAAGCCGAAAACCGACCAGAAGTAGAGCAGCCCGATCCGTTTGTGGTCGGTGGAGAGAAGCCAGGCGCCGATACCGCCCTTTTCCGTATCGCTCCAGAAGCCGGCAGCGGAGCCTGTCCGTTCAGACCGGTTCATGATCCTCCCTTGCGCTGCCGTGCGCCCGTTCTCCCCGTTGTCAGCAGAAAGGCGAGAAATGCCCCGGCTGTCAGGATGACTACCGTGGCGCTCACGCGCAGCAGGTTGAAGACATAGGTTTTCTGCTTCGGATCAAAGGAAAAGCAGTATCCCACCACCGTCCGAATGGTCTTGCCGACTTTCCCCTCCCGCGCCTCCAGCAAGGCCAGGGTCACATCCTTGGGCAGGAAGGAGGTCCCGTAGAGATAGCGGATGATGGTGCCGTACCCGGCGATCACCACGCTTGCCACCGGATGCACGAAGTCGCGCCCCTTCCGCTGGAAGCGGTAACCGATCGCGTCGGTCAGCCGGCGGATATTCGCCGCGTCACCGGTCAGGAACCGCCAGCCGTCCTCAGGGAACGGCGTGGTGATGGCCCCCTGGTAGATCCGCCGATAACGGGCAGCCAGATCGGGCGGTTCCGTCTCGTCGAAACTGACGGAGATTACCCGGTACTCATCCCCCGGTTTCCGCCGTATCTCGGGGATCACCGCTGCCATGCCGTTCTGGAGGAAATTGCAGACATTGGTGCAGCGGTAGTAAACGGGCAGGATGATCGTCGGTCCCGTAACCAGGTCCGCCAAGCGAACCGGCCGGCCGGCTTCGTCGTTGAACGTCAGATCGAGGGGTATCTTCTCCCCCAACCGCTCGGCGACTCCCACGCCGACTGCCTCCGCCGCAACCGGCGCAGCATGGTGATGGTGCTCTTCAACCGGCGAGGATCCGTCGGTGGCCGCGCCACCGTGCAGGGGCAGCACCAGGGCCAGGCAGAGGACAACGAGATATCGTAGCACCCTTCCCTCCGTCATGGACGCCGGAATCTGTCGAGAGCCGGTGCGGGGGCGGTCTGTTCTGCCGGTCCCGCACCGGCTTCCGTTGCAACGGCCGGCTAGGACTTCCACTTGCCCTGGAACACGATCTCATCCAGGGGCTTGCGCGCCGGGCCCGACTTCGCCTGCGTCTCCTCCCGGGGATAGCCCAGGGGGAAAAGCCCCACGATCCTGATCTCCGGCGGGATGTCCAGGAGATCGCCGAGCTGTTCCTCGTCGAAAACGCCGACAAACACCGAGCCGAGTCCCACGGCATGGGCAGCGAGCATGAGGTTTTCCGTGGCGATCCCCACGTCCGTCATGTAGTACTGCTGCCCGCGCAGATCGCCCGACTCGCCGGGCACGCCGCAGGCAACGATCACCACCGGCGCTTCGGCGAGCGCCTTCTGGGCCGGGTTGGTCCGGTAGCCGAGCGGCGCGAAAAATGCCTCCACGAACGACAACTCGCTGATCTTTGCCTTGATTTCGGCATCCTGCACCACCACGAAACGGCTGCACTGCATGTTCGCCCAGGAGGGCGCCTGCCGTGCCGCCTCCAGCACCGTCTGAAGCTTTTCCGGCTCCACCGGCCGGTCGGAAAACGCCCGCACGCTCCGTCGCGTCCTGATTGCTTCAAGAGTATCCATGTGCATGCCTCCTTGTCGGTCAATGCCAGTTTTTGCTTGCCCCAGGGGCTCGACGGCCCGGGCTCTTCCCGGGAGAAAACGCCCGCTCAAAACAAAGAATCGCTCAGAACTGTCGGCACCACCCTGAGGCAAAGTAGAACTAAGTTTACCGGTAGCCGGCCTCCGACGCAAATCAGGAAGGCATTTTCCAACTGAAATCGCGACAATTGCAACTCATGTTCTGCATGCGGCAGTCAGTCGCGGCAATGGGCCGAAGATACCCGGTTGTAACAAAAGGCCCCCATGAACTCAAAGTGCCCGTTATCAAAATAAAATTTCGTTTCCCAAGAATAAGTCATGCAATTACAGCATGTTATAGTATAAATAAAATCAGTATACATATTAAAACCAAATGGCAGTCTATACAGCGACACAATGCACTTGTAACATATTGTTTTGTTGTAACTTTTTTCACATCACCCCTTGCATTCCCCAGGAGACCCGTTTATAGTTTCAGTAAACTAGTCAAGAATGAAAGGAGCAACACCATGAAGTGCCCCGTATGCAAAGCCCACGGCCAGCAGGTAGCCATCGATCTCCACTCGGAAGGTTTTTCCGAAGACATCGTGACCTGCGATATCTGCGGAACGGTGTGGGCAGTTAACCACGGCGCGATGGAAATCATCACTGATCCCCAGGAGAACTCGTTCCTCGAAGCCGTAACCGAGTGCGTTGAAGCGCACGACTACAGCTTCGCGGCCTAACGACACTGAACGCACGAGGGGCGGGACACCTCTCACGGCGCCCCGCCCCCGTGGAAGCGTAGCAGACGGCTCATGGACTCCGGTCAGGCCAGATTGAAATTATTCTGGTAGGCCATGAGCGTATTGATCATCAGGGCGGCAACGGTCATCCTCCCCACGCCACCGGGGACCGGCGTGATCCAGGAACATTTCTGCGCCACATTTTCGAAATCCACATCCCCCACAATCTTGCCGCTCTCCAGACGATTGATCCCCACGTCTATCAGCACGACCCCATCCTTGACCATATCGGCCGTAACAAACCCCGGGATGCCCACGGCAACGATCACGATGTCCGCCCGGCGTGTTTCATCCAGCAGGAGCTCGCGCGGAGTTTCAATGTGGGTGAGCGTCACCGTGGCGTTGCCGATATCGAAGTCGTTGGAGAGCATGATGGAGATCGGCTTGCCCACGATGTTGGACCGGCCGATCACGACGCAGTGCTTTGCCTTGACCGGCACCCCGTAAAACTGCAGCAGCTTGCAGATGCCGTAGGCGGTGGCAGGACGGAACGCCTTCTGCCCCAGGGTCATGCGGCCGAAGTTTGCCGGATGGAATCCGTCGATGTCCTTTTCCGGCGCAATGGCGTTGATGACATGCTGCTGGTTGATGTGTTTCGGCAGGGGCAGCTGGACGATGAGCCCGTCGGTGGTGGGGTCTTCGTTGACTTCCTTGATCTTTGCCAGCAACTCCGACTCCCTGATTGTCTCGGGGAACCTCAGCAATGTGCTCTCGAAACCGGCGAGGCCGCTGGTGGCGATCTTGGATTTCACATACGATTCACTCGGCGCATGCTCGCCCACCAGAATGATGGTCATGTGGGGTGTGCGCAGTCCCGACTCCGTGTAACCCGCCACTTTCCTGGCAATCTCGGCCACCAGGCTCTCAGCACACTTCTTTCCGTCCAGCAGATTCATCTCGACACGCTTCCTCTCTCCGTCAATCCGGGCTTACCCCTTCAACGGGGAACGACAAACCATTTTTCGTATACAAATCGCCAACTTCACCAACAGGCTCCCGTTGTATCACAAAAAATGACCGGCCACAACATCACCCGTGGCGGGGCTGTCGAGAGATCATGTTACCGTCCGCCGAGCAGGTAGCGCCCAACCCAGTGCCGTGAAAACTGAAACGCCGTCCGCCCGCACCGCTTGCTCTTGTCGTGGGACCACTGGATGGCCTCCCGCTCGATCTCCTTGGTCCAGGGAATCTCCACCTTGCGCTGGCGGGCCTCACGCTCGATGCAGAGACGAACCGCCTCCAGATAACGGTCCTGGGAGAAGACGTGGAAGGCAACCCACAACCCGAAACGGTCAGAGAGGGAAATCTTCTCCTCCATTGCCTCGCTCTGCTGGAGCTCGCCATTAACGTATTTCCATCCCACGTTGTCCGACTCGTACTCGGGGATCAGGTGCCGACGGTTTGAAGTCACGTAGATGAGCACGTTTTCCGGGGCCGAGTAGACCGAGCCGTCCAAGGCGCTCTTGAGCATCTTGTAGCTCAACTCTCCCACCTCGAAGCTCAGGTCGTCACAGAGAAGGATGAAGCGGTAGGGCTCGTTCTCTACGGCCGCGAAGATCTCGGACAGATAGATCAGGTCCTCTTTCTCCACCTGGACAATCCGGAGGCCCTGGGCGGCATATTCATTCAGCAGCGCCTTGACGAGAGACGACTTCCCCGTCCCCCGGGATCCCCAGAGCAAGGCGTTGTTGGCCGGAAGCCCCCGGAGGAACTGGAGCGTGTTGCTTGTCATCACCTCTTTCTGCTTCTCGATGCCGAGCAACTCGGGCAGGGTGACGGTATCGGTCTGGCGCACCGGTTCGAGATAGCCGGAAAAGGAATGGCGGCGCCAGCTGGCGGCATGACAGACCGACCAGTCCACCGGCGCGTGGGGCGCGGCAGCAGCATTTCCACGGAGGTGAGCACCCGTTCAAGACGGGCCACAAGTTCAGGTTTCAGGTTGAACATAACGCATCTTTCTTGCCGGGCAGTTGTAAGTCTCGTTTGTCATAGCTCCACCGACGGCCCCCCAATGGAGCCGGGGATTCTCCTGGAGAAGAAAGTCCCGCACAAAGCAGGGTGCCGGTGCGACAGGAAATCGGCTCTATGGCTGTTGAGGCGAGTCGGGGGACCAGGGCAACGCGTGGAGGTTTTTCCGAGAGAGACTCCCCGGTTTCCTTTACACCAACAGAAACCAACTATGACAAAGTAGGATTAACTGCCCGTAATTTGGACTGAAAAGCCGATTGATCCTGTATACGCCACGGGCATTGACCCTGTCAAAGCAATTCTGCCAAGAGAAACAGAAGGCGCGGGATGGCTGACGCAGCCTGATCAGCCCCCGACGAAAAAGGGTGCATGGTTGGAGGTAAACACCGGCGGGTCCCGGCGCAGAATCGGCGCCACGGCGGGATGGCGCGTGAACTCCCGGTCCAGGAAGCGCCGCACCTGCTTCCGGTCCCAGCCCCGGGGATGCCGGAAGGCGGTGTAGAGCGAGAGATCTCCCTCGTAGAATGGCGCAGTGCCGTAAGCATCGGCCTCATCCCCGCTGATCGGCATGTTGAACACCGCCAGATTGAGGAATCCGATCTCCTCCCGGTGCTCTGCCACGAATGCCAGCGTCCGCCGGGCAGCCTCTTCCGTTTCCGCGGGGGTGCCGAACAGGAGGTAGGCGTACACGGCAATGCCCGCCTCCCGCAGACTCCGGAGGGCCCGTGCCGCCGTTGCCAGGTCGACCCCCTTGTGCAGCCGGTCCAGCACCCCCTGATCCCCCGACTCAAGCCCCAGCTTCAGCATCACGCATCCGGAGCGTCTGAGATCCCGGCAGAAATCGGGATCCGCCAACTGTTCGTCGACCCTGGCGAAGCCATACCAGGGGACGCCCGGCGGGGCAGCCGCCATCCCCCGCAGGAGCGACGGACTGACGGCATTGTCAAGAAGGTGCACCAGCGCGGGTTGGTGCCGGCTGACCAGGGTCTCCAGATCAGCCAGTACCCGCTGGACGGCGCGGGGGCGGTAGGCGTTTCCCTCGGCCCGCTCGGGACAGAAGGAACAGCGGTTCCAGTAGCAGCCGCCGGCGGCGCTGTAGGGCAGAACCAGTCCGGGGGAAAGGTAGTCGTGCAGGGGCAGCGGGTCGTAGGCGGGCGGCACCTGGTGGCAGAGCGGCTCTTCGGCCCCCAGAAGCCGCAGAAGGGGCAACTCCCCGGGCCCGTCCACCAGGTGATCCACGAGGCCGCCGAACGGATTGCGCCACCCGGGGCGCCGCAGCCACGACGTGACCAGCCCGCCGCCCAGCACCAGGGTCAGTCCGGGGAACCGCGTGCGGAGAAAGCCGATCATGGCGAAGGCAGAAACCGCCTGGCTCAGGTAGTTGAGGGACAGGCCCGCCACGCGGACGCCGTCCAGCTGCTCGGGCAGGCGTTGACTGAACCAGGGATGGAAGGGATTGCGCTCAGGCTCTTCCGCAGCCCTGAGCAGATCGGCACCCGATACGGGGGAAAACCCGTCCTGCCGGTAGTCCGCAAGCCCCGGCACTGCGCCGGAGTCGCGCCCCGCCGCGGCCAGGAGCCGGTTCAGGTCGCTGACCGCCCGGCGGTACCGGTCGGGGGAGCGGTAAGCGTCCATCCCCCGCAGTGCGGCCAGGTGATCTGCACGGCTTCGGGATGCCCGGCGGGTCCAGGTGTCGGTAGCCGGAGACGGCTGATCCAGCAGCCAGAGGAGCCCCTCCAGGTTGGCATCCAGTACCCGGCAGGGAAGGCCGTGGGCCCGGAGCTCGCCCGCGAGGCGGGCGATGCCGGCGGGCGGTTCACCCGGTTTGGCGACAGGGGGATGAATGAGGAGCATGGCTTACGTCGGGGCGGCGCGGGACCGGGGCCGGCCCGCGCCTAGTCGTCGGAAAGAAGGGTGCGGTCGTTTTCGAAGGAGGTGTGGCGGATCTGGTGGAATTTGTCGATGAGCTTCTCCACGGTCAGCGCCCGCTTCTCCTCCCCCTCGGCCTCGAAGATGATCTCCCCTTTGTCCATCATCAGGAGCCGGTTACCGTACTCGATGGCATGGCTCATGTTGTGGGTGATCATCATGGCCGTGAGATTGTATTCCCGAATGAACTTGTCGGTGAGCTCCAGGACGATCTGGGCGTTCTTGGGGTCCAGGGCCGCCGTGTGCTCGTCGAGAAGGATCAGGTCCGGCCGGGAAAGGACCATCATCAGGAGCGTCAGGGCCTGGCGCTGCCCCCCGGAGAAGAGGGCCAGGTTCTCCTTCATCCGGTCCTCCAGCCCCATCTTCAACTGGACCAGTTCCGTCCGGAAGTACTCCCGCATCTTGTGGTTCAGGCTCCTCTTGAGCCACTTGAACCCCTTTTTATAGGTGATCATCATGTTGTCTTCCAGGCTCATGGTGGAAGCGGTTCCCAGGAGCGGATTCTGAAAGATCCGGCCGATGTACTTGGCCCGCTTGTACTCGGGGTCGCGGGTGATGTTCCGGTCATTCAGGAAAATGGAGCCGGAAGAGGGGGTGATGGTCCCGGCAATGAGGTTGAAGAGGGTCGACTTGCCAGCGCCGTTGCTGCCGATGACGGTTATGAAGTCCCCCTCCCGGACCTTCAGGTTGATGTTCGAGATGGCCTGATTCTCGTTCACCGTGCCCGGGTTGAAGATCATGGACACATTTTTGAGCTCAATCATTTTTCACCACAGCTTTAACGGCGAATTTCTTCAGCTTCTTGCTCTGGGTAAGGACCAGCAGCGCGATGATCAGGATCCCCTTGATGAGGTTCAGGTCGTTGGGGGTCATGTTGATGACGTAGCCGTAGTAGCGCCCCACGTACATGACCGCGTAAAAACAGATGGAGCCCAGAACGGCGCAGAGAGTGAGCACCCCGATCCGGTTGCTCTTCATGATCAGGAACTCGCCGATCATGACCGACGCCAGGCCCGAGATGATGATCCCCTGACCGAGCCCCACGTCGGCGAAGCCCAGATACTGGGCCGCAAAGGCGCCGGAGAGGGCCACCAGCCCATTGGAGAGGCCCAGGCCGATGGACTTCAGGGTCTGGGGATTCACCCCCTGGGAGATGACCATCTGCTCGTTGTTCCCCATGGCCCCGATGGTGAGCCCCAGGTCGGTGCGGAAGAAGAGGTCGAGCAGGAGCTTGATCGCGAGGGTCACCACCGCGAAGAAGACCAGGAGGATATACTCGTCCGGGATGATCCCCGCAAGCCGCTCGGTCACCAGGGAGAGGATCGTCTCCTGGTTCAGGAGCGGGACGTTCGCCCGGTTCCCCAGCACCCGGATGTTGACGGAGTAGAGCATGGTCATGGTCAGGATGCCGGCCAGGAGGTTCGGCACCTTCAGATGGTTATGGATGAGGGAGGTGACCACGCCGGCGATCACTCCGCCCGCGAAGGCCACCAGCAGTGCAACCCAGAGGTTCACCCCCATCATGATGCACTGGGCCATGAGGGCCGCTCCCAGAGGGAACGACCCGTCCACCGTCAGGTCGGGAAAGTCGAGGATCCGGAAGGAGATGAATACCCCCAGGACCATGATCCCGTAAATGAGTCCTTCAACAAAAATACCTTCGATCATGGAAGCCTTCTTGCCGTTACTTCTTGGTCAGCGTGCCGTTCTCGACAACCTTGTTGGCGTTCTTCGCGATGGCGGCCGGCACGGTGAGGCCGAGCTTCTTCGCCACGTCCAGGTTCACCAGCAGGTCCACGTCGGAAGCCTTGGTCATGAAGCGGGTCGGAAGTTGCTCCGGCTTCTTGCCCTTGAGGATCTCGGCCACCATCTTGCCCGTGGCGCGCCCCATCTTGTAGTAGTCGAAGCCCCAGGCCGCCAGGACGGGATGGCTCTCGGCGGAGCTGGGGTCCGCCGACATGACCGGCACCTTGTTCTTCATGGCCACGTCGGTCAGGGCGCTCATGGCCGACACCACCGTGTTGTCGGTGCTCACGTAGAGGGCATCGACCCTGCGGATGATGGACTGGGTGGCCTGCTTAACCTCGGCGGACTTGGACACGGTGGTTTCCACGTACTGGATGCCCAGGTCCTGGCACGCCTTCTTCACCACCCCGGCAAGCACCACGGCATTCTCTTCGGAGCTGGTGTAGATGTGGCCGAGCCGCTTCACCTTCTTGATCTTGAGCAGGAGCTCGATCTGCTGCTTGACAGGGGTCATGTCGGAAACGCCGGTGACGTACTTCTCGCCCCTGGTCAGGGATTTCACCAGGCCGGCCTTGACCGGGTCGGTCACTGCGGAAAAGACCACCGGCGTCGTTTTCAGAGTGTTTACCAGGGCTTGGGCGGTGGGAGTGGCGATGCCCACGGCCAGGGTCACCTTCTCGGACTGGAATTTATTGGCAATGGAGGCGGCGGTATTGGCGTCGCCGTTGGCGTTCTGCAGATCGTACCGGGCATTGATCTTCAGGGCGGCCAGTTCGTCCTGGAGCCCCCTTTCAACGGCATCCAGGGCCGGATGCGAAACGACCTTCGATATCCCGATGAGAACCTTGCCGCCGGGAGGCGCCGCCATGGCCGTCGAAAGCAGCATAAGGGAAAGAGACACGGACACAGCCAAGAAACCGAATTTCCTCACCGGACACCTCCTGAGCTCTGGTTGATTTTCATCGGCCGATCAAGGGCTAAGGCAGAATCTGCCAAGAATAGCACCGCTGGCTGGCCGGCGTCAACGTGATACTCTGTTGTAACCTCGGCAGGCTGTGGAGTTTTGCAGGTTGTAAGACCCGAGAAATCTTCAAGTTACAGTGTTGGCGCTCGTGCGGCCAAAAGGTCTGGACCGCTCTCGGGCCTCAGACCCGGCAACCGTTCCCGGAAACGGAACAAGGCGGCCCAGTGGCCGCCTTGCAGGTATGTCTCGCGTCGTTCAGCTTCGGGATCAGCCCCACGGCCGCGATCCTCCCCGCCGGGAATCTTACCGCCCCCCCAGCCACTGGGCGAGATTCCTTGCCAGACGCGAATTCGCCTCATCCAGGTACCGGTTCAGAAAAATGGCATCATCACCAAAGATCAGAATGCGTCCGGCCCCGATGCTCCCCTCCACCACCACCGCGAAGCGATCCATGGCATCGCGCTCGGTAAGCTGCCGGTCGCCGTTCAGGTCCACCCAGGTTTCGGCGCTCGTCCGGGCGAGCGGGGTCTGGCCGCTGAGGGCCCAGCCGCCATAGAGGCTGAAGTGATCGATACCGGTGAAGAGGGGGTGTGCCGTCAGGTCGCGCACCTGGAAGCTGATATCGTCATCTCCCACCAGGTTGTGCTGTTCGTGGAGGACGCCGTTGGAAAAGGCGACCCCCACCCGCTGCATGAGAACGCCCACCGGGGGGCCGATGTGCAGCATCAGCGCAACCCTCCCCCCGCGCTCGGCAAAGCGGATCACCGCATCCACCTCGGCCGGCGCCAGTGGGGTAAAGGGACCGGAAATCACGAGCCCCGCCGCCTGCCGGAGCGACTCGTCGGTCAGCCGTTCCCGGCTGCTCACGACCCGGAGACCCTCTTCGCCCAGGATGGCGCCGAAGCGGGACAACTGCAGTTCTCCTTTCTGTTCAATGACGAAACGCTGGCCGTGCCCCTGGTCCACCATCACCAGCGGCGCTGCCCCCCAGGCCGGCATCCCGGCACACAACAACGCACCAAATACAAGAAACAGAGCACCGATCCTTTTTCCGGGCAGGCGAAACATGGATGCCCCCATAAAAGAGATATTTAAGGTCCTTTTTATATCATTTACTCCGTGCGGGAGGCAAACGCTTTTTCGGGAACCACGCGGAAACCGGCCCTTTTGCCTCGGGCACAAAAAAAGCCCCGGATTTCTCCGGGGCTTTTCTCACTGGGGTGCGGCCAATCTATATCCGCGTCACGTTGGCGGCCTGAAGACCCTTGGGGCCCTTGGTCACCTCAAAGGTTACCCTATCGCCTTCAGCAAGGGTCTTGAAACCGTTGCCGGTAATGGCGGAGAAGTGAACGAATACATCCTCGCCATTCTCCTGCTCAAGAAAACCAAACCCCTTGCTGTCATTGAACCACTTCACTGTTCCGTTTACCATGTACGTGCTTTCTCCATACTTCTTTTTGATATGTTCCGCATTGCGCGCGGACTTACAAACAATAGCAGGTTCACTTTCAGGAAAACAAGAAAAAAACCCGGAGCATCGCAAATTTTTTTCAGGGTGTGCCGGGGGCCTCGGCACGGACGTGCGCGTCAAGGCTACCAGACAAGGTTTTTGACCGTGTTTCCGCCACTCTACTTCATCAGCAGCAGGCTCAGCGCCATGACCGCCATCCCCCCCACGAGCCCCAGCAGGCTGTCGTGCCCCTTGCCGTAAGCCCGGCTGGCCGGCAGCAGTTCATCCAAGCTGATGTAGACCATGATACCCGCCACCCCACCGAAGAGCGCACCGGTCACCTGGTCGGGAATGGTGCCGGACCCCCCTCCCGAATAGAGCAGGAGCGCCAGGTAGCCGACGGCGGCACCGGCGGGCTCGGCCATGCCGCTCAGCAGCGACAGGGCAAATGCCTTCCGCCGATTGCCGGTCGCGTAGAAGATCGGCACGGAAACGCTGACCCCCTCGGGGATATTGTGGAGCGCAACGGCCACGGCAATGGCGGCGCCGACGCGCGGATTCTCCAGGGCCGCCAGGAACGTGGCCATCCTTCGGGAAAGTTGTGGATCGTGATGGCGAGGGCGGTGAACAGGCCCATCCGCAGCAGGTGGCGTTGCGGCGGCCGGTGATCGTGGGTGCCGGTCGGAGCGCAGCGGGGATCGGCGGCAAGGGAATCGAAGTCGGGAAAGGGGGCCGAACGGTCGTGGAGGGGGGCAATCTCATGGTCGGCGTGGATCTCGTGGGGGTTCTTCGCAGCGGGGATCACGGCATCGATGAGGCCGATGCAGAGCATCCCCCCGAAGAACGATGCGGCGTTCAGCCAGTGCCCCCAGGGCTCGCCGCAGGACCGTACCAGGGAGTCGAGCCCCTTGGGAAGGATTTCCACGAAGGAGACGTACACCATGACACCGGCCGAAAACCCGGTTGCCACCGAAAGAAACCGGTAGCTCGTCCGCTTGGCGAAAAAGGCAATGGCACTGCCGATGCCGGTGGCCATGCCGGCAAACAGTGTCAGGCCCAATGCAAGCAGAACGGGATTCATGGGGCGGCCGGGCCGGACCGGGCAAGCATGCGCACCCCCCCTTCCGTCAGGCGGCGGCAGACCGTGCGGCGCACCAATCCGTTGCCGCGGCGCAGGGTCGACTCGGCCGCTTCTTCCCCGCCGGCTGCGAGGCGGTTCAGCCAGAACAAAGTCAGCGGCCAGATCTTTTCCGCGAGGGACACCAGTCCGTCCTCCTCCATGGGCTTGAGCATTCCTTGGGCGATACTGCTTTCAATGATAGTGGCGGACCAGTCGGAGCATGGCCCGATGGTCCCTGAGACGCTTTTCGCGCAGGAGCACTCGGGGCAGCCGGCGACGTGGGCCGTGCAGGCTCCGCAGAGGTCCGGAGGATAAGTATAGCGCCATGAAGGGATGCCGCAACGGGCGAGGGGGAGGCGCCGTCGAAGTCCGGGCCCAGCCGCGTGCAAAAAAATGCCCCGGATATCTCCGGAGCATCCCGTAACCGTGGCTCACCAGCTCCACGTCACCTTCATGCCGCACCGACGGATCAGCCAGCCCGTGCCCCTAACTCAGATTGTCGTAGTCGCCGCTCGTGTAGGGGAACGTATCGTGCTTCACTTCATGGGTCAGGTCGGCAATGGTCCCGCACAGATCGCACCGGTACTTGTCGCCGATGGCCGTGTAGGAATCATGCCCGCATGCTCCGCTCCAGGCCTTGATGTCGCATCTCTCCGTGGACGGACTCCCGGTTGTTGTCTTGCCTGTGTCCAGCATGACCATGCACCTCCTTCCATGTAATTCATTATATCACAGATAAGGGGCAAGGGGGCTCCGCCAATCCGCGGCCCGCGGTCAGTCGCCGGAGCTGCAGGCAAGCATCACCATGCTGAACAGCAGGATCCTTTTCGATTGAGTCCTCCGAAAAAGAGTGAGAGAGATACTGGAAGCTCGAGGGCGCGGAGACGACAGGCATTTCCAGAGTAGCGCACGCCGGGCCCGAAACGCCAGGGATATTCATCCGCTGCTTGCGCGCAGCGGAAATCCGGTGCATAGTCTCAGGCATCAACGCACCCTCAGGGGAGGACCACATGAGCAGAACGGTATTCATCACCGGGGCGTCAGCGGGATTCGGCGCGGCATGCGCCCGGCTCTTCGCCGACAGGGGAGACCGGCTGGTTCTGGCGGCTCGCCGGGAGGAACCGCTCCTGGCGCTCAGGGACGAACTGGCGCCGCAGGCGGAGGTCCACACCGTCACCCTCGACGTGCGGCGGCGCAAGGCGGTGCAGGAAGCGGTGGAAGGGCTGCCCGACGCCTTCAGCCGGATCGACATCCTCGTTAACAACGCGGGGCTCGCCCTGGGGCTGGAGCCGGCCCACGAGACGAACCCGGACGACTGGGATGCCATGGTCGACACCAACATCAAGGGGCTGATCTACTGCACCCGGTTTCTCCTGCCGGGCATGGTCGCCCGCAACCGGGGGCATATCGTCAATATCGGGTCGGTGGCCGGTTCCTGGCCCTATCCCGGCGGCAACGTCTATGGCGGCACCAAGGCGTTCGTGGAGCAATTCTCCCGCAACCTCCGGGCCGACCTGCTGGGGAAACGGGTGCGGGTTACCTGCCTGGCGCCGGGGATGGCCGAAACCGAGTTCTCCATGGTCCGCTTCAAGGGCGATGCGGAACGGGCGGCCCAGGTCTACGCCGGGACCCAGGCCCTCACGGCCGAGGACATCGCGGGCATCGTGGCCTGGGTGACGGAACTCCCGCCCCATGTGAACGTCAACGCCCTGGAGGTCATGTCGATCTTTCAGTCGTGGGGGCCGCTGGCGGTCCACCGGCCCGGGGCGAGTTGACCCCTCTCCCGCCGGCACCCGTCTCACAGCATTATCACCGCGTCCCGTGCCGGGATGCGTACGTCACGGAGGAAACTAATCGTGCCAGAAACATCGCTTGAACAGGGGGCCGAACACATCCGCCACCCCGTAGACCTGAGCGGCGAGGAGGGCTGGATCCCTTTCGATGCGCCGTCGCTGGTCGGCGCATCGCTCCGCTTCGTCTCCGGAGAACCCGACGGCAACCGCTTCCGGGCCCGCTACTATCGCGACAGCGAACAGCATCTCCATGCCCGCATCTGGTTCGGTCCCGAGACCGAAGGCCCGCCGGGCCATGCCCACGGCGGATCGATCGCCGCCGTTATGGACGAGGCCCTGGGACTTGCCGCGTGGGCCGCCGGTTACCCCATCGTGGTGGGGAACCTCAACATCAGCTTCCGCACCATGCTCCCCCTCCAGAAGGTGGTCACCGTGGAGAGCCGCGTCGTCTCCGCCCAAGGCCGGAAGGTCATGGTCCACGGCCGGCTCTTCTGCGACGATGCGGTCTATGCGGAAGGGGAATGCCTCTGCATCACCCTGCCGGGGCGCTGACCGGGCGTCCCCATCTCTCCGGCGGAACCCGGGCGGGCAGCCCCCTCCCCCGGGTTCCGCCCGGCCGGAACGCCGCGTCAGTCTTTCAGCTCAAAGGAAACCTTCAGCACCACCTGGTATTCAGCCACCTTGCCGTCGGCACCGATGTGACCGCGGATTTCCTGCACCTCGAACCAGGAGAGCTTGTCAAGGGAGTTCCGGGCCCTGACCAGGGCCGTCTCGATGGCCCCCTCAATGCTCACTGCCGATACGCCGATGATCTCAACCTTCTTGTAGATCCTGTCCTTGCCGTACATGACTGCCTCCTTTCATTCCCGAGGGACGTGCTGCAACGGGACTCCCTCCGTACGCTCAGGCGCAAACCTGTGCGGCCAGATCTTCGGCCAGCCGGCACAGGGTGGCGGATTCCTCCAGGCCGTCGATAAAGCGCCGGGGGATACGCGAAAAACCGACCTGGGCGCCGACCAGGGCACCGGCGAGCATGGCCCGGGCCTGGTTCTGGCCGCCGCCGTTGACGGCATGGAGGACCGCGGCCTCGAAATCGTCGCGAAAACGGGCCGCCAGATAGTAGACCGCCGGCAGGAGGTGATAGATGGCGCAGGGCATACCGTAGACGATGGAGACCTTCCATGCCGGCTCGATCCGGATCTGGGGGTCTGCCGCGGCCGCCGCCACGTAGGACGGGGTCAGCAGGGCATCGGGGGAAGCGAACGTACCAGCCCGCGGTGGGTCCGGCTCACCCGGGCGGGGCGGCTGCAGGTTGCCGGTGGTGACGGCGTGGAACGGCAGTTCTCCCCGCGCAACCAGCGCCATGAGTCTGGCCGACAGGCCTTCGTCGAGGGGATGTCCCTGCACCAGCATCCCCAGTACCGCACCATAGGCGGTGGTCATGGAGACGACGGTGTCGTCGATCTGGGTGAGGACGCAGTTGCCGGCCACGGCGGCGGCAAGACGGTCGGGCTCGCACGCGTAGCGCACCGCCAGGGCGAGCGTCCGCTCCGCCGCCTCCGTGGTGTCGGCATGGCCGCCGGTCCTGCCCCACGGCAGCTTCCGTTCCACCCGCTGCCGCCACAACTCGCGGATCGACTGGCTGGTATAGCCCCCCGGCCCGCACACGGGGGTGCCGTCCAGCAACGGCAGCAACTCCTCATCCAGACGGCGGCAGAAATCCGCCTCGTCATAGCCGCCGCACGCAACCAGGGAACTGAGCAGCAGTTTCAGGATGTATCCCGCCTGGGAGAGCTGGCCGGCCTTCAGCCCGGCATGGTAGCGATCCGGCCGGGGATCGGTGTAGTCGGTGATCCACGGGCCGTAGTCCCGCCGCATCTCATCGAGATCGTAATACCAGTGGGGCCCAGGCCCAGGGCCTCGCCCACGAAGGCGCCCATGACGGCACCCGCGGCCCGGTCCCGGATGGTGGTTGCGTCAGACATGGTGATCCTCCCTCCCCGGTGGGGACGCGGGGCCGGCCTCGGCCCGCGGACAAAGATATCGGTCGTGATGGAAGGATAACAAGGACGAGGCATCAGTCAACGAGACCTTACGCATCGTTCCGTCGTGGTACACTTGAGGGACACCAATCCGCTGTCACGGGAGGTCTCCATGCGACTGCCCAGAGCCCTTCGGTTCCTGCTTCCCCACCTGTTCCTGCTGGCTGCCGCCACGGGCTGCAACGCCGCCCGGACGCTGCCGGCCGCCATCACGCTCCCCCCCGGCTTCAGCATCGCCGTTTATGCCGACAACGTGCCGGGGGCCCGCTCCATGGCCCTCGGCTCCCGGGGAACCCTGTTCGTGGGGAGCCGCGGGGAGGGCAAGGTCTACGCCCTGGTGGACCGCAACGGCGACCAGGTGGCCGATGAGGTGATCACCATCGCCAAGGGGCTGCAGATGCCCAACGGCGTAGCCTTCCGCAACGGTTCCCTCTACGTGGCCGAGGTGAGCCGGGTGCTGCGGTACGACGCCATTGAAGAGCGGCTGAAAAATCCCCCGCAGCCGGTCATCGTCAACGACTCATTCCCGGACAGGACCCATCACGGCTGGAAGTTCATCCGCTTCGGCCCCGACGGCAGACTCTACGTGCCGGTGGGGGCCCCGTGCAACGTTTGCGAGGAAAAGGATCCCCGCTTCGCCACGATCATGCGGATGAACCCGGACGGCACCGGCCTGGAGATCTTCGCCAACGGAGTTCGCAACACGGTGGGCTTTGACTGGAACCCCGGCACCGGCGAACTCTGGTTCACCGACAATGGCCGCGACTGGCTGGGGAACGACATTCCGCCGGACGAGCTCAACCGGGCGCCCAAGCCCGGTCTCCACTTCGGGTTCCCCTACCGCCACGGCCGCGACATCCCTGACCCCGAGTTCGGCGCAAAACGCAAGCCCGACGGGCTCGTGGCGCCGGAGATGGAGCTTGGCCCCCACGTGGCGGCGCTGGGCATGCGCTTCTACACCGGCACCATGTTTCCCGAACGCTACCGCAACCAGATATTCATCGCCGAGCACGGCTCCTGGAACCGCAGTGAACGGATCGGCTACCGCATCACCCTGGTGCGCCTCGAAGGAAACCGGGCCGTCTCCTACGAGCCCTTTGCCGAGGGGTGGCTGGACAACGGCAAGGTCTGGGGCCGGCCCGTGGATGTGCAGGTCATGCCCGACGGCAGCATGCTCGTTTCCGACGACAAGGCCGGGGCCATCTACCGGATCAGCTACCGGCAACAACCGCCGGCCCATGGCGCACGGTGAGTGCATCCCCTGCATATCTGGTCCCCCTGCGAAGGGATCAGCCACGTGGGGCTGTTACAGCCATCTTGGCCACGTTGCACAAGCCGCAGGAGCAAACCGCCACAAATGCCAGCACACACCGTATTCCGTTCCTAAAGGGAGGGAGGCCCCCATGAAGATTGAGACTTACGATCGTGGCTCTTATGCTGGTATCTCTTGCCCTGTGCAGTTGTTGCCACCACCATGCAACGTACGTGCAATCCAGCGCCGCCGGAGAAGTGAAGGCCTCCTATTTCTTGTCCATCGAAGTGCACCCCGGGCATGCACTGGAACTTTATTTCATTCCGGTTAAAGCGGGGCGCTATGATCTAGTCTGTACGATGGAGGGACAGCCGGCCTGGGGATGACGGGAAACATGATAGGAGAGGACAGCGACAAGGCGGCACCATGATACCCGGCGCATGACGACACAGGCGGTCCGTGATGGGCCGCCTGTCGTTACACAGGATGTCGCCGGGACACCCTGCGCGATACTTACTTTTTTTTGGTCATCCGGGATGGCCGAGAAGGCTTTGCCTCAACAGCAGCTTCAGGTGGAGGAACATATGAGTCCGGGGCAGCCGGTTCGAGCGTACAGAAGTGCGATGCCGCTATCTTACGGCTTTTTCCGTCACTGAACTGGATTACCGCCAACGTGGCCGTCACTTCCAGAACCTTGCCGGATCCCCATCCCAACCCACCAGTGTGATTGACAATATTACCGACTTTGATAGTCATTTGAGCAACTCCGGTTTCTCTTATTGAGGTGAATGCTTTGTCGACACCTCTGGGACCTGACGATACGTAGAAAACAAAGCCTGATATTTAACAATACTCCTATTTACTTTAAAACCATACAATAATATTTCTATCCATCGATTAATGTTGTCTACAATCTATTCATTACCCCTAAATATCCATACAACGCTTTCAATATACTAGGTATTTTCAATAACAACATCACTCTAATGAGAGAAGCCTCCTCTCCCTTGAAGTATTTGCAATTTGCTCAAAATAGTTTGATTTACTCCCTCTAAATAACATAAATAGATTGACTTACCTGAAACAAAACTGTTAGTGTCGGTACAAGTTCGGCATGACGCCTGACAAAAACAACAGGAAGTATCAGGAGAAAGTACACACATGGTAAACGGTACGGTAAAATGGTTCAACGACAGTAAGGGGTTTGGTTTTCTTGAGCAGGAAAATGGTGAAGACGTGTTTTGTCATTTTTCCGCCATTTCGGGTGACGGATTCAAATCCCTTACTGAAGGCGATAGAGTAACGTTTGAAATCACCAAGGGGCCGAAAGGCCTCCAGGCTGCAAACGTGACCAGAGTGTAACAGCTCGTCCCCAGCAAACACAAAAGCCCCGGGTACCTCCGGGGCTTTTGTGTTTCGAAAATTCCGGTCCATGACATTAACTCCGCGGCAGCATTGATTTCCTTGACGGGAGTTCCGGCCGGACCAACCTTGCGCAGGAGTGATGATTCAATGGCTAAACCCAATTTTCAGTTTCAGAAGAGGCAGAAAGAGTTGGAACGGAAGAAAAAAATGGAGGAAAAGCTGCAGCGGAAACTCGCAAAAAAAGATCGCCTGCCTGGCAGCATCGAGAGCACCTCTCCCGGTGGGGAAACCGAATGACAGCGGCAACAGACCGGTTGACCGCCTTTCGTGCACCTTAACACCACAAGGCTTCAGCGGGGTTTCGAAAAAACGGCATGGTCGGCAGATTGCCACGCATGCCCCGCTGCTCTTCCAGAAAACCCATATCGTCAGACTGCTTTCCTCACCTTGAAAAAACGCCCCTTGATCCTGTGTCCCCCCAGAAAGTTCAGAGCCTGATCACTGCTCTGCCGCGCAATGGCCACGTAGGTAAGGAAATCGAACACATCGATCTTCCCCACCTCGCTGGCCGGCATACCTCCCTCTCCGGTGAGTGCCCCCAGAATATCACCAGGCCGCAGCTTGTTTTTGCGACCCCCGTCGATGCAGAGCGTCACCATGGGGGGCAGCGGCGGCTTCGCCGGTAGCGGCGCCAGCGTGGACAGGTCGCCACGAGTGGTGGTGCTGCCGGGCACATCCGCGATGGCTGCAATCAGACGGCTTTCCCGGGGCGTTACCAAGCTTACGGCCAGCCCCCGCTCCCCGGCGCGACCGGTGCGGCCGATGCGGTGGGTATGGACCTCCGGATTGCGGGACAACTCGTAGTTGATCACCGCCGAAAGCTCCTTGATGTCCAGCCCCCGGGCGGCGACGTCGGTGGCCACCAGCACCGATGCACTCCTGTTGGCGAACCGGACCAGCACCCGGTCCCGCTCTCGCTGGTCCAGGTCACCATGGATGGCCAGGGCGGCATAGCCCCGGCCGGCCAGAGCATCGGCAACTTCCTGGCACTCTATCTTCGTGTTGCAGAAGATGAGTGCTGACTCCGGGCGATAATGCCCGAGAATCCGCGCGACCGCTTCGGTCCGCTGGACGCTGTCCACCTCGTAGAAGACCTGCTCGATGACCCCCTCCCCGTGGACTTCGTCCACGCTGACTTCCACCGCTTCCCGCTGAACCGCTGCGCTCATGGCTGCGATGGTTTCCGGGTAGGTGGCGGAAAAGAGAAGGGTCTGCCTTTTGGACGGGGTGGCAGCGACCAGGGCGCTGATGTCATCCTGGAAGCCCATGTCGAGCATCCGGTCCGCCTCGTCCAGTACCAGGGTCCGCAGCGAGGAGAGGTCGAGGCTGCCGCGCCGCAGGTGATCCAGCAGGCGGCCGGGTGTTCCTACCACCACATGGGCGCCATGCTCCAGGGAGCCCAACTGGGGTCCGAAAGGGACGCCACCGCAAATGGTCAGAATCTTGATATTATCGGTAAATCGAGCCAGACGCCGCAGTTCTTTGCCCACCTGATCCGCCAGTTCACGGGTCGGGCAGAGCACCAGCGCCTGCACCCGAAAGGATAACCCATCCAGACGCGTCAGCAGTCCGATGCCAAAGGCCGCGGTCTTGCCGCTACCGGTCTTGGCCCTGGCGATCACGTCCTTACCAGCCAGGATGAGCGGCAGGCTGTGGGCCTGAATCGGAGTCATCTCAGCATAGCCGAGGGAGGCCAGGTTCTTGAGCATGGGTGATTTCAGGTGGAGCGACGAAAATGCCTTCGGATTCATGGGGGATCTCCCGTTCTGCGCCCGCAAAAAAACCACAGGGCGTGCCCTGTGGTTCATACGCTTGCCAGATATACCATGCTGCAGCCCAGGGATCAATCAATAAGCCGCCCATGGCGGTGACCTTCCTCCGGAACGGGATATACTTGAGTCAAGCGGGATCAGATCATGGCAAATCAATTCGTTCATGTGGAACTGGCTACCAACGGCCCGGCAAAGGCCAAGACGTTTTATTCGATACTGCTCGATTGGCCCCTGGAACTGTTGATCACGGCCACGCTGGAGGACGTGAAGGGGAAAACGCGGCTCACCCTGCGGCACAAGGGATTGCTCGCAGGAGAGATGCGGGAGATGTGTGCGACCGGCTGGAACGAATCTTTTGACAAGCTGGCCGCGATCCTGGCACGGGAGGGAAAAGGGCCATGAGGAACACGATTTTCGGGTTGGTGCTGCTGGCGTTGGCGTCACCCGCCGTTGCCGGGGAGAAGGGAGGAACGACGATGGGCGCGATGCATCTCACCAGTCCCGCCTTTGCCAATGGCGCGGCCATTCCGGCCGCGTATACCTGCGACGGCACGGACGGCAGCCCGCCGCTCGTGATCGACGGCGTGCCGGACAAGGCCCGCTCCCTTGTCCTGATCATGGATGATCCGGACGCTCCCATGGGCACCTGGGTCCACTGGGTGTTGTGGAACATCCCACCGCAGACCGCGGCACTCGCCGAAAACAGCGTCCCCGCCGGGAGCGTGCAGGGACGCAACAGCTGGCAACGCACCGGCTACGGCGGCCCCTGTCCGCCATCGGGAAGCCATCGCTATTTCTTCAAGCTCTACGCGCTCGACACCCTCCTCAACCTGCCGGCAAGCGCGGGCAAGGCCGACGTCGAACGGGCCATGAAAGGGCATGTCATGGCCGACGCTGGGTTGATGGGCATCTACCGGCGGCGTTAACCGCGTGGGCCCGCGCAACCCACTGCACGGACGGCGACAGTGGCGATCGAAAGACAGCGGGATGTCATGTCGGGCATGCTTTCATGGCGCTGACGGCTGGCATCCATTAAATCCGTATCGTTTAGTGGCCGCGCGGGTTATGCTGTGCACATGCGCACCTCGTTCTCAGCAGGAACCGGCAAGGGCAAACGATGGGACGTCTTGTGCCCCCGCTCCTCTGCTCCTGGAGGGCAAACACCGGGAGCGTTCCCGAGCCACACTGTGCCACCCGAGAGCCCGGCATGCCCATGACCCTCCGGCGCAACATCCCCCTGCTCTACGCTTTCTCCTTCTTGCAGATGACCCTGTTTCCCATGGCGGTCATCACCCTGTTCTGGAAGGACCAGATCGGGCTGAGCCTGTCCGAGATCCTGCTCCTGCAGAGCATCTTCGCCGTGGCCATGGCGGTGATGGAATACCCATCCGGCTATATCAGCGACCGGATCGGCTACCGGCCGGCCCTGACCGCGGCCTCGGCCCTGGGAATCGCGGGATGGGCGGTCTATACGGCGGCCACATCGTTCAGGGACGTCCTCATCGCCGAGATCCTTCTCGGCATTGCCACCTCGTTCATCAGCGGCACCGACAGCGCGCTCCTCTACGAATCCCTCAAGGACCAGGGAGAGGAAACGGCCTATGCCCGCCACGAAGGGCGCACCACCTTTTTCGGCCAGACCGGCGAGGCAGCCGGGGCGCTCTTTGCCGGTGTCCTCTATGCCCGCTATCCCCTTCTTCCTTTTTTTCTCCAGGTAGGGGTCTGGGTGCTAGCCCTTTTCCTGACGCGCAGACTGACCGAGCCCTCACGGGAGCGGCACCACCAGGCCAGCCATCTGAAGGAGGCCCTTGCCTCGGCCCGCTACGTTTTCGTCCGCAACCGGCGCCTGCGCGCCACCATCCTGCTCAGCATCGCACTCGGCCTCGCCTCCTTCTATCCGGTCTGGCTGATCCAGCCCTACATGCGCGACTGCGGCGTGCCCCTCGCCTCCTTCGGCCCGGTCTGGGCCGGGGCCAACCTGGTCGTGGCCCTCTTTGCCGTGTTGAGCCACCGGGTGCGGGCCCGGTTGGGGGACCGCCGGATGATCCTGCTCCTGGTGCTGCTGGTCTGGGCCGGCTATCTGGGGCTGGGTTGGACGGCGGGGGCATGGAGCTTTCTCTTCTACTACCTGCTCACTGCCATGCGGGGGATGCGGGGTCCGCTCCTCCTCCACCTGGTCCAGGACGAAATTCCCTCGGCCAACCGGGCCGGGATGCTGTCGCTGCAGTCCCTCTGCTTCCGGCTCCTGTTCGCCTGCACCGCCCCCCTGGTGGGGCGGTATGCCGACGCCGCCGGCGCGGGCGGTACCTTCCGCCTCCTCGCCGTGGCCTACCTGCTCGTTCTGCCGCCGCTGGTTTATCTCTTCTTCAGGCACCGGCACGCGGATGCCGCCCCTGCCTGCAAGGGCGGGACTTGAGTTCCGCACGGCGTCACCGTGCTCCTCACTCTTCGTCGAGATTCAGGAGCGGCGGCAATTGGTGAATGCCGTCCAACAGCCACCGTGCCGCGCCGAAATCGCCCCCTTGGTTCATGGTGCCCGGGATCGCGGCCACGGCAAGCCCGGCCCGGGCCGCGGAGGTGACGCCCCGTTCCGAATCCTCGATGGCCAGGCAGCGGCCGGGGTCGAGCCCGGCGCGGGCACAGGCCGCCAGGTACGGTTCGGGATCGGGCTTCGATGCGCCGTAGTCCTCGCGGGTGAGGATGAAATCGAAATAGTGGAGCAGCTCGCTCCTACGGTGCATCTGCAGGAAATTCACCCGCCGGCAGCTGGTGACGATCGCCATGGGGAGCCGGCCGTGGAGCCGCTCCAGGGTATCACGGACCCCCGGTATTACCCGCGCCTCTTCCCCCAGCAGCCGGAAGTATATCTCGTCGCGGACCAGGCGCAGGTCATCCGCTGCCCTGTCGTCCCGCCCCGGCCCGGCGGCGAGATCGAGCACGCTTTCACCCCGGCGTAGGGAGATCCGGCAGAAGTCGTCGAGGGAAAGCTCTACGCCCACCCGTACCAGGGCCTCGGCATTGGCCCGGTAGTAGAGGTGCTCGGTCTCCATCAGCACGCCGTCGTTGTCCCAGAAAATACCTTCGAACATAAATCTCCCCTATCCCGTTTGGCACGGTGACGCCGAAGCGACGCCACCATCAAGCTTAAAATCCTCCGCGTTTGTCCGTCAAGGCCCAATGTCACGGCAACGCACGCTCCGCCCCCGGACGGCCTACCCACAACGGCAGCCAATGGGCCGCGCTCTGAAATCGGTGTGCGGCACCGGCGAACTCCGGAAAAATGTTGACAAATTCTCATGACGATGCTATCAATTCAACAAATTTAGTTGCGATAGACGACAATACTCAACCATTCGCGAGAATGGGGCGGAAAGCCTACAGGGTCTCACCGAGACAGCCGGGTTGCCGAAATATCACAGGATATCGGCCCCGGCTTTTTTGTTGCGCGAGTCAGTGAGAGGTGCGCCCGAACAGGCGCCGGATCGTGCCGGTTTCCATCGACGACGGACACGGCAGGACAACTGCTGGTGATAAACGATAATACTAAACCATCCGCGAGGATGGGGCGGAAAGCCTACAGGGTCTCACCGAGACAGCCGGGTTGCCGAACTATCACAGGATATTCGGCCCCGGCTTATTTATTGTCATGAGACAGAAAGGTACCCGTGTAACCCATGCGCCGATTCGTTACGCTGCCAACCGTGGCCTATTGGCTTCGTTCCGTTGTCCTGGGCATCTGCGTCATTGCCCTCACGGGCTGCGCCGCCACCCGGCAAGCCTGGTTCCCACCGGTCCACCCCGAAAGCGAACTTGAACGGAACCGGTTCCAGGTCGCGCCGGGAGCTGACGTCATCGGCCGACTGGGGCTGGTCAAACTCGAAGAGGGGGATACGCTGCCGGATGTGGCGCGGCACTTCAGCGTGGGCATCAATGCCATCAGCGCAGCCAATCCGGGGGTTGATGTGTGGCTGCCCAAGGCGGGCGAACGCATTACCCTGCCCCTGAACTTTATCCTGCCGGACGCCCCCCGAAAGGGGATCGTGATCAACCTGGCCACCATGCGGCTCTTTCAATTCAAGGAAAACGGCGGAGCCTGACCGTGTCCACCTACCCGGTCGGAATCGGGACCAAGGAACGGCCCACCCCCCAGGGCCCGACGCGCGTGGCGCGCAAGGCCAGCCGGCCGACCTGGTATGTGCCCGCCTCCATTGCCGAAGATCACCGGAAAAAAGGGGACATTCTCCCCGCAAAGGTGCCGCCGGGGCCGGAGAACCCCCTGGGAGACTACGCGCTCTATCTGAGCAGGTCGGGCTACCTGATCCACGGCACCAACAAACCGGCCAGCATCGGCCTGAAGGCATCCAATGGCTGCATGAGGCTCTATCCGGAACATATCGAGGTGCTGTTCCGGGATACGGCAGTCAACACCCCGGTGCTCATAGTCAATCAGCCCTATCTCATCGGCCAGCGCGACGGCGTGCTCTACATGGAAGCCCACACCCCCCTGGAGGATTCGGGCACCAGTGAACTGGCCCGGATCCATGCGAAGCTGAAATCCTTTGAACGCGCGTCGGCGCGCACCCTTGACTGGGACAAGATCAACACAGTCCAGACCGAGGCCCGGGGGATTCCCGTCCCCATCCTGGAGCTGAGGCCGGGAGCGGAACAGGAAGCGTCCTCCCCCCTGAGAATCGAGCACCCGGCCGCACTGTACGGCAGGCCGGAGCTGCCGGCGCTCAAGCTGGACGCATGGTATGTCCTGGTCGGCGACATGCGCGACGAAATCGAAGCACGGAGGACGGCCGCCATCATCAACCATCAGGGGCCGCCGATCCCGGCCCGAGTGCTGTCGAAGGATTCGAGCTACCGGATCGTCGCCGGCCCGTTCAGTGACGGCGGCAAGGCCAGGGATGCGGCCAAACGGTTGAAAATCGACCTTGACATAGACGGTATCGTGATCGAACCCGGCAGGACCATCTGACCTGCCCCGCCCTATCGAACCGAAGGGAGGTGATGCGGGACAACGGGACGTCCCTCGGCAACCCTCGGAGTACACTACACAAACAGGAGGTATGTGTGATGAAGAAGAGACTATCGGTAATCTCGGTGACGCTGGTTCTCGCCGCTGCCTTGGCCGGCTGCGCGACATCCCGGGAAATGGAGCAGGTACAGGCCGACCAGCGCCTGCTCGACGCGAAGATCGAACAGGCGCTGCAGGAAGCGCAGGCCGCCAAAGCCTCGGCAGATGCGGCAAAACTGGAAGCGCAGGACGCTACCACCCGCGCCGAAAACGCCGAAAAGGCCGCCCAGGAACGGGAGCGGATCGCCGATGAGAAGGCGAAAAAAGCCGACGCCGTGTTCCAGAAATCCATGAGGAAGTAGCGTCTCTCCGCACCGGGCAGGTACGTGACGGTCCGGAATCCCCGTCACGTACCTGCCGGCCGGGACAACCGGTCCCGGCACATCATATTCCCGATGCTTCCGCCATGGAGTAACGGCATCTATGACACACTCTCGACACAGGATGGCTGCGCGCCTCGTGCCGGTCTGCATCTGCTGCATGCTGCTCCTCTGCGGCTGCAGCCACCATCAGGCCGCGCCGATCTTCCAGGAGGCGAACGACCTGTTCTCCCAGGGGAACTACAGCGCCTCCCTCGACGCATATACCCGTATTGGCGAAACCCATCCCGCCGCGAAAGACCGAGTGCTGTTCGAAAAGGGATTCATCCATGCCTATCCCAGAAATGAGCTCAAGGATTACCAGAAGGCACTGGAGTGCTTCGAGCAGCTCATCAGGGAGTTCCCGGAGAGCAGGTACCGGCAGGACAGCGAGCGGATGATCTTCGGCATCAACACCGTCGCGCTCAAGGACGGCACCATTACCGCACAGCAGGCCCGCATCGAGGCGCTCAGACAGGATCTCGACAACAGGAACAAGGACATCGCCGCCCTGCGGGAAACGATTAACACCCTTGAGCAAAAGGTATTTGCCATTGCCACCCGGAAGGGAGCGGTGGACAGGATCCTGATCGAAAAGAAAGACCGCCGGCTGTCGCTGCTCTCCATGGGCGAGGTGATCAGGACCTACAAGATAGCCCTGGGGGGCAACCCGGTGGGTCCCAAGGAACGGCAGGGCGACAACAAGACCCCGGAGGGGTCCTACGTCATCGAGGGGAGGAACAAGGGCAGCCGTTATCACCTGTCCCTGCGCATCTCCTATCCGAACGAAAAAGACAAAAAGCGGGCACGGGAACTGGGAGTCTCTCCGGGCGGGGACATCATGATTCACGGCATCAAGAACGGGCTCTCGCAGGTTGGCGCCGCGCACGCCGAGGTGGACTGGACCCAGGGGTGCATCGCCGTAACCGACGAAGAGATTGAGGAAATTGCAGAGGCGGCGCCCAACGGGACGGTGGTCGAGATCAGGCCATAGCAGAGACTGCCACGGCCAGAAAGCAGCCGCTTCGGCGCTCCCGGGTCAGGGGTGGTAGGGTGATCCGGCTGCCTCCATCTGGGTCAGGAAGAGCCGGGTGTCGAATTCCAGTTGGTGATAGCGGGGCTCCATATACTCGCAGAGCTGGTAAAACGCCTTGTTGTGCTCCTTTTCCTTCAGGTGCGCCAGCTCGTGCACCACGATCATCTTCAGGAACTCCAGGGGCGCTTCCCGGAAAATGGACGCGATGCGGATCTCGTGCTTTGCCTTGAGCTTTCCCCCCTGCACCCGCGAGACAAAGGTGTGGGTTCCCAGGGCATTCTTGATCGCATGGATCTTGCCATCATACAAGACCCGGCTGAGCGGCTGGGCGGTGCGCATGAATTCGTTCTTGACCGCGACGGTGAAGTCATAGAGGGCCCGGTCGGTCCTCACGTCGTGCACCGTCGGATACCTCTGCACCAGGACTTCGCCCAGGCGGTTCTCCGTCACCAGCTGTGCCACCTGGGCCGCCATCTGCGGCGGGTAGCCGGTCAAATACTTCAAATGATGCATCTGCAGATCGTTCCCTTCCTGGTTGCAACCGCCCATAACAACAATACAAAAAAGTCCCCGCCATGGGCGGGGACTTTCAGCAATCCGGGACTCCCGTCAGGGTGCCTGGTGGTATGCGAGCCGCGGTGCCGGGTTACCGGATCTTGGCGGAGGTGATGACCACCGGCGTCACCGGGATATTGGCGAAGAGCATGTTGAGACGCTGGGTGGGGGTGGCGGCAATCTTGTCCACCACATCCATGCCCTCAACCACCTTGCCGAACACGGCGTAGCCGTAGCCGTCGGGGCGGGGGCGGTTCAGGTTGTCGTTATTCACCAGGTTGATGAAGAACTGGGCCGTGGCGCTGTCAGGGCTGGCGGTGCGAGCCATGGCAATGGTGCCCCGGTCGTTCTTGAGGCCGTTGTCCGCCTCGTTCTTGATCGGCGCCCTGGTCTCCTTCTGTTTCCGGTCGGTGGTGAAGCCGCCTCCCTGGATCATGAAGCCGGGGATGACCCGGTGGAAGATGGTGCCGTCATAGAAGCCGCTCTTGACGTAGTCGAGAACGTTCTTCACCGTGGCCGGCGCCTTGTCCGGGTAGAGCTCCACGGCTATCTTGCCGAGGCTCGTCTCCATGACCACCACGGGATTGGCGGCCTTGGCCGCCTTGTCGGCGGCATCGGCATTGCCGGCCAGAAGCAGTGCGCCGAACAGCCCGCTCATGAGCAGGGCAATGATCAGTCTCTTGAACATGAATAACCTCCGGAAAGTGAGAAGGCGTTATGCAGCAAACAGATTATTATATAGGCATTTCCCCGGGAAAGGTCAAGCCTTCCGCATGACCAGGGTGACGTAATCCTCCATGATCCGCAGGTCGGTCTGGACGCACCCCAGGCTGGCGAACCGCCGCTGCACGTCGAACTTGTCCTGGAGCGGAATCCCGGACAGGAGCAGCCAGCCGCCGGAACGGACGCGCGCCACCATCTCTCCTGCCAGGGCCAGGTGGATATCGGCGTAAATATTTGCCATCAGCAGGTCGTAGAGCGCCCGCCCCACGGAGGCCAGCTCGCCGCAGACCGTGAAGACCCGGTCGGCCACGCCGTTCAGCCGAACGTTGGCAGCGCAGGAAGCGGCCGCATTGGGATCGATGTCCACCGCCACCACCGAGGCCGCGCCGAGCTGCACCGCCGCGATGGCGAGGATGCCGGTGCCGCTCCCCAGATCGAGGCCGCGCATGCCGGTCAGCCCGGGTATCCGCTCCAGTTCTTCCAGGCACGAGGCCGTGGTTTCATGTTCACCGGAGCCGAAGGCACCCTTTTTACCCATGATGAGGGGGATGTGCGCCCCCAGCGGCAGGGGCGCGTCCTCCGGCACGATAATGAATCCCCCGACCTGAAGGGGGTGAAGATACGACCAGCCATGACTCAGCGCTCCGTTGGTGAGGTGCCCCAACCATACCCCATTTCGACGGTCGGGGGAACAAACAAATGGTTGACTTGACGGGAGGATGTGCGGAAAATGTCGGGTTACCGGCCCCATGGCCGCAACCATACCGACATTGCAGGAGGATTTGATTCCGTGCAGATAACATTCGGCACCGACGGCTGGCGGGGGATCATTGCCCGGGAGTTCACCTTCGACAATCTTTCCCGGGTGGCCCAGGCCACCATGGATTACCTGAAACGGGAAGGGCTCGCAGCGCGCGGGCTCGTGGTGGGGTACGACCGCCGCTTCCTCTCCCGGGACTTCGCCGACCGGGTGGCCGAGATTGCCGCCGGCAACGGCATCCGGGTCTGGCTGACCGACGGCCCCGCTCCCACTCCGGCCATTTCCTGGGCCGTCCACGAGATGAAGGCTGGCGCCGGCGTCATGATTACCGCCAGCCACAACCCTCCCGCCTACAACGGGTTCAAGGTCAAGGAGTCCTTCGGCGGCTCGGCCCGCCCTGCCACCACCAGGATTCTGGAGGAGATGACCGCCGCCAATACCGCTGCCGGCCGGGAAATCGAGGAGCGTCCCCTGGCGGCGGCGCTGGCCGATGGCACCGTAACCGTCTTCGACCCGCGCGAAGGATACTGCCGTCAGCTCGCCCGTTACGTGGACCTGGATCTCATCCGCCGGGCCGCCATCCCCCTGGCGGTGGACCCGATGCACGGGGCCGGGGCCGGCGTCATTCCGGAACTCGTGCCCGGCGCTCTGGAGATCCACGGCGACGAAAACCCGGGCTTTCGTGGCGTGCCCCCCGAGCCCACCGAAGAGCACCTGCAGGAGCTGGCTGCGCTCGTGCGGGACGGCGTCTGCCGGGTGGGACTGGCCCTCGACGGCGACGCGGACCGGATCGGCGCCGTGGACGAAAACGGCGAGTTTTTCTCCTCCCACCGGATCTTCACCGTGATCCTCCGGCACCTGGTGGAGCGCAAGGGCCTCACCGGCGGGGTGGTCAAGACGGTCTCCACCACACGGATGATCGATCTGCTGGCGCAGAAGTACGGGCTTCCCCTCCACGAAACCCCCATCGGCTTCAAGCATATCTGCGAGCTGATGCTCGAGCACGACATCCTCATGGGTGGCGAGGAGTCGGGAGGGCTCGGGGTAAAGGGACACATCCCCGAGCGGGACGGGGTCCTCATGGGGCTCCTGCTTCTGGAAGCCATGGCCATGAGCGGCAAGGGGCTTCGCCGGTTGCTGGACGAAACCATGGACGAAATCGGCGTCTTCCACTACCAGCGGCTCGATCTCCCCATTGAGGATGCCCCCAAGGCAGCCCTCATTACCCGGCTGCGGGAGGAGCGGATCGACGCCATTGCGGGACGGCCGGTGGCCGGCACCAATTTCCGCGACGGCTTCAAGTTCATGTTCGAAGATGGCTCCTGGCTCCTGATCCGCCCGTCAGGGACCGAACCGGTGCTGCGCCTCTACAGCGAGGCCGGCACGCCCGGGACCGTTGGGGAACTGCTGGCGGCCGGCCGGGAAATCGCAGGGGTCTGACCGGAGAGGGTAGTGGCTGCTTGACCCCTGCCATTCTTGCATCTACAATCGTTGTAACGTGGCAACATCCTGAATTTCTAGCAGAAAGCGGTGCACTATGATCAAGGCATACCTTCGCGCGGAAGACACCTTCAGGCCAGTGGCAGTGGAGTCCGATGAACTGGCGGAACTGGACACCGATACCCTTGTCTGGCTCGACCTCATGTCCCCCACGACCGAGGAGCTGGCCACGGTTGAGCGTTGCCTCAAGCTGGAGCTGCCGACGCGGCAGGAGTCGGAGGAGATCGAGTTCAGCTCCCGCTACTGGGAGGACGAAACCGGCATCGACATCAACACCTACTTCCTCGTGAAGCAGGATGACAAATACCATAACGAAACCGTTTCGTTCATCCTGAAGCGGCACTTCATCGTCACCATCCGGTTCAGCGACCACCGCATCTTCACCGAATTCTCCCGCCGGCTCCGGCTCAATCCGCGCGCCTTCCGGGACGGGGCCGACATCCTCAACGGAATCCTCGCCATGCGGGTCGACATGGACGCCGACATCCTTGAGGCCCTGTCCAAGTCAATTGCCAGCATCGGCCGGAAAGAGCCCCAGTCCTTCGACAATCCGACCACGTTCCTCGAATACATCACCGACTACGAGGACATCAACATCACCATCCGCGAAAACCTCACGGACAAGCACCGGGTGCTCTCGTCGCTCCTGAAGAGCACCATGATCAGCGAACCCCTCAAGAAGGAGTTCAGCATGATGATGAAGGACGTGAACTCCCTCATCATCTCCGCCAACTTCAACTTCGAGCGGCTCGACTATCTGCAGAACCTCTTCCTGAACCACATGAGCGTGGAGCAGAACAAGGTCATCAAGATCTTCACCGTCATGTCGGTCATCTTCCTGCCCCCCACCATGATCGCCAGCATCTACGGCATGAACTACAAGCACATGCCCGAGCTGGAGTGGGTGTTCGGCTATCCCTTCGCCCTGAGCCTCATCGTCCTCTCGGCGGTATTACCCCTCTACATCTTCAAGAAAAAAGGGTGGCTGTAGCATGCCGCGCAAGGCACAGGCAGCCGGGGCCGGCGCCCCGGAACCGACGGGCGCGCGCCCCCCGGAGACGAGCCTTGCCTCGCCCGAGCTCTACCTCAACCGGGAACTCACCTGGCTCGAGTTCAACCGGCGCGTCCTCCACGAGGCCGAGGACCCCCGCACCCCCTTGCTGGAGCGGGTCAAGTTCACGGCCATCGTGAGCTCGAACCTGGACGAGTTCTTCATGAAACGGATCGGCGGCCTCAAGCAGCAGGTCGGGGCCGGGGTGCAGCACCCCACCGTGGACGGCCGTACCCCCCGGCGGCAGATTGCCGAGTGCTACGCCGTGGTGCGGGATCTGGCCGAACGCAAGCGACGGGTGTTCGGGGAGCTGCTGGGTCTCCTGGGGGACGCGGGCATCCGGATTCTCGGCTACAGCGAGCTGAGCGAGAAAGAGCGCAAGGGGCTGCGGCAGCACTACCAGCGCAACATCTACCCCCTGGTGACCCCCCAGTCCATCGATCCGGCCCACCCGTTCCCCTTCATCTCCAACCTTTCCCTCAATCTCCTGGTGACCCTGCGCTATCCGCGGGAGCGCGAAACGTCCCTTGCCCGGGTGAAGGTACCGGTGGGGGCGGGCATCCCGCGCTTCATCCGCGCGGGGGACGGCGAGCGGTTCGTCCCCCTGGAAGAGGTGATGCGCCACAACCTGGACATGCTCTTTCCGGAGATGGAGGTGACGGCGTGCGAACTCTTCCGGGTGACCCGCAACGCAAACACTGAACGTAACGAAGAACAGGCGGACGATCTGCTGTCCCTGATCGAGTCGGAGTTGCAGGACCGCCGCTTTGCCCCCATCGTCCGGCTGGAGGTGGGCGCGGACATGGACCCGGTCCACCGGGGGATGCTGGCCGCAGAGCTGGAGCTGACCGAAGCCGACGATGTCTTCGATGTCGAGGGGATGCTGGCCTTTCGCGACCTCTTCGAGATCGCCGCCCTCGGCTACCCGGAACTGCGCGATCCTCCCCACCATCCCGTCGACCACCCCCGGCTCATGACCGACCGGAACATTTTCCACGTGCTCCGCGACGCCGGGGCCATCCTCCTGCAGCACCCCTACGACTCCTTTGCCACGTCGGTGGAGCGCTTTCTCATGGAGGCAAGCGAAGACCCGAAGGTGCGCGCCATCAAGATGACCCTCTACCGGACCGCCTCGGACAGCCGGATCATCGATTGCCTGGTGAACGCGGCCAACAACGGCAAGCAGGTGGCCGTGGCGGTGGAGCTCAAGGCCCGCTTCGACGAGGCGGCCAACATCAGGCTGGCGGAGCGGATGGAGGAGGCGGGAATCCATGTCACCTACGGCGTGGTGGGACTCAAGACCCACTGCAAGGTGATCCTGGTGGTACGGCAGGATTACAACGGACTGCGGCGCTACGTCCACATCGGAACCGGCAACTACCATCCCGGAACGGCCCGGGTCTACTCCGACCTGGGGCTGCTCACCAGCGACGAGACCATAGGCCAGGATGCCACCGAACTCTTCAACTACCTCACCACCGGCTATACCCCGCGGCGCACCTATCGGAAACTGCTGCCCGCTCCGAAGCACCTGAAGCGGGCGCTGCTGGCCAGGATCGAGCGTGAAGCGGAACTTCACTCGGAAAAGAGCCCGGGGCTCATCCAATTCAAGATGAACGCCCTGGAAGACGCCGATATCGTTGCAGCCCTCTACCGGGCAGCACGGCAGGGAGTGCGGATCGATCTCATCATCCGCGACAGTTGCCGCCTCCGGCCGGGCGTACCGGGGCTCTCGGAATCGGTGCGGGTGGTGAGCGTGGTGGGGAGATTCCTGGAGCACGCCCGGATCTACTACTTCCGCAACGGCGGCGACGAGGAGTACTTCATCGGCTCCGCAGACGCCATGAAGCGCAACCTGGAGTACCGGGTCGAAGTCCTGGCACCGGTGGAAGCGCCGGAACTGAGGAAGGAAATCCGAACCATGATCGACGTGCAACTGGGAGACCGGCGAAGCGCCTGGGACATGCGGCCCGACGGCAGCTACCTGCAACGGACGCCGGGCGAAAGGGACGATCCCCGGGGAAGCCACGAAATTCTCGTGGACCTGGCTGAAAAGCGCCGCAAGGCCGGGGCGCGCCTGAAAAAGAAAAAGGCCCGGGGAGTCGTCCGGCGCTCGGCCCGGTAACCCTTCGGGTCCATGTTGCTGCTGGATCTTTCCGTTGTACTGACAGGGGTTCCGTCCGAGCCCCGCCCGCGCCTCCCGCAACGGCAACCGCCCCCCTATCCCACTGGTCCGTCCTGTGTTGCACCCCGCCCGCCACAATGCGCCGGAACCCCGCATGGTGTGGCCACAGACCATGCGCCACCGGGGCCGCGGGACCTCACCCAGGCCGTACGTCCGGCCGCGGTCGGGGCACTGCGGACTACAGCTTCACGTTCCGCCAGACCTGCACCACCGTGCCGATGATCCGGGTGTCGGGATCGGGATGGAACGGGGAATAGGCGGCATTGTCGGAGGAGAACAACAGCTCGCCGGCCTTGAGGCGATAGCGGCGGAGAATGGCCTCGCCCCACCGGTTGGTGACGAGCACGATCTCTCCCGGCGCTGCCGGCCGTGCCGGATCGAAGAAAACCATATCCCCGTCGCGGATTGTGGGAGCCATGAAATCGCCGTAGGCAAGCACCGCATAACACCCATGCGGCATCCCGGGGAAGACAATCCGCCCCTGCACCACGTCCCCCGGAATGTCCCCAGGAAATCCCTGGGGAATGCTCTCCAGCAGCGGCGTGCCCTCGCCTGCCCCCTCGCCCGCACCGTCAGGGGGGGCGTTCATGGCGCCCTTTCCCTGGAGAAGCCAGGTCACGTTGACTCCGTAAGTCCGGCAGAGCGCAATGACGAGCGTGTCTGAAGGGGCCTTCCTCCCCCGTTCGATACTGCTCAGAAACCCCTGGACAATGCCGAGGGAGTCGGCGAACGCCTTCTGGGTCATGCCCCGCGCCTGACGAAGTTTCCTGATGCGCCCACCAAGGGGGGACTCAGCCCCGTTTCGCGCCGTATCTGTCACAATATCTCCCTGATGCACCGTCGTGGCTCTTCCACCCCACAGCACATATTTCTGACAGATATAGTATTACTTGTCAATATTGCATCCGAAGACGCACCGTTGCCGTAACCTTGCATGGACCTGAAAAAAGATGTTAACCGCCTGGCCAATAGCAACTTTTGACTACCGCTTTCGGGTTACCCCTCAGCAATCCGATTATGTGATATAGTGGGGACTTGCGTCCGGGGCCTCCGGCGCCACCATGCATCACTCACGGGAGCACCATGGCACACGACACCATCATCGTCAAAGGCGCGTGCGAGCATAACCTCAAGTGCATCGACGTGGAGATCCCCCGGGACAAGCTCGTCGTCATCACTGGCATCTCCGGCTCGGGCAAATCGACCCTGGCCTTCGACACCATCTATGCTGAGGGGCAGCGCCGCTACGTGGAATCCCTCTCGGCCTATGCCCGCCAGTTCCTGGAGCAGATGGAAAAACCCGACGTGGAATCCATCGAGGGGCTCTCTCCCGCCATCTCCATCGAGCAGAAGACCACCAGCCGCAATCCCCGCTCCACTGTGGGCACCGTCACCGAGATCTACGACTACCTGCGGCTCCTCTTTGCCCGCGTCGGCCGCCCCCACTGCTATGAATGCGGCAAACCGATCACCTCCCAGACCGTGTCCCAGATGGTGGATCAGATCATGGCCATGCCCTCCGGAACCAGGCTTCAGCTTCTCTCGCCCATGGTCCGGGGCCGTAAGGGGGAGTACCGGAAGGAACTGGCCCAGTTGCGCAAGGACGGCTTCGCCCGGGTCATCGTGGATGGCGTGCAGTACGAACTGGCCGAGGATATCCCCCTCGACAAGAACAAGAAGCACGACATCGACATCGTGGTGGACCGGATCATCGTCAAGGAGGGGATCGAGCGGCGCCTGGCCGACTCCCTGGAGACGGCCCTGAACCACGCGGAAGGGGTGGTGAAGGTCCAGGTCGTGGACGGCGACACCATCCTCTTCTCCGAGGCCCTGGCCTGCATCGACTGCGGCATCTCCTACCCCGAGATGACTCCCCGGATGTTCTCCTTCAACAACCCCTACGGCGCCTGCCCCGACTGCACCGGCCTCGGCACGCGGATGTATTTCGACGAGGATCTGGTTGTGCCGAACCCGGAGCTCTCCATCCGCGAGGGGGCCATCGTGCCGTGGGAAAAGCGGCTCTCCGGCTGGTATCACATGACCCTCGACGCCCTGGCCAAGGCCTTCGATTTCGACATCCGGACCCCGTTCAAGGAGCTCTCTCCCACGGTGCAGGGGGTAGTCCTGCGAGGCTCCGGGGGGAAGAAGATTGAGTTCTGGTGGGAGGAGGACGGGGGGCGGCGTCACACCTACACCAAGGAATTCGAGGGGGTCATCCCCAATCTGGAGCGGCGCTACCGGGAAAGCGACTCGGAGCAGGTGCGGGAAGAGCTGGAGCGCTACATGAACGTGATGCCCTGCCCCACCTGCCAGGGGGCGCGCCTGAAGCGCGAGGCCCTTCACGTGAAAGTGGCGGAGCGGGACATCCGTCAGGTGACGGCCCTCTCCATCAAGGACGCCCTGGAGTTTTTCGCCTCCCTCACGCTCACCCCGAAAGAGGAGGAGATCGCCCGCCGCATCCTCAAGGAGATCCGGGAACGGCTCCACTTCCTGGTCAACGTGGGGCTCGACTACCTGTCCCTGGACCGGACCTCGGGCACCCTCTCCGGCGGCGAAGGACAGCGGATCCGGCTCGCCACCCAGATCGGCTCCAGCCTCGTGGGGGTTCTCTACATCCTGGACGAGCCCTCCATCGGCCTGCACCAGCGGGACAACGGCCGGCTGCTGCAGACCCTCAAGCACCTGCGCGACATCGGTAACACGGTGCTGGTGGTGGAGCACGACGAGGAGACGATCCTGGAGGCGGACCACGTGCTCGACATGGGGCCCGGCGCCGGTGAGCACGGGGGCCGGGTGGTGGCCCAGGGAACCCCGGCGGAGATCATGGCGAACCCCGAGTCCCTCACGGGCCGCTACCTCTCGGGGGAGCTCACCATCGCCGTGCCGAAGAAGCGGCGCAAGCCAAAGCGCTTCATCACCGTGGAGGGGGCAGCGGAGAACAACCTGAAGGATGTCACCGTTGACATCCCCCTCGGTGTCATGACCTGCGTCACCGGGGTGTCCGGGTCGGGCAAATCGACCCTGGTCATCGACACCCTTTACAAAGTCCTGGGTCAGCGGCTCTACCGGAGCCGGGAGCGGGCCGGCGCGGTACGCGACATCCGGGGACTGGAGCAACTGGACAAGGTCATCAACATCGACCAGTCGCCCATCGGCCGTACCCCGCGCTCGAACCCCGCCACCTACACCGGGGTCTTCGCCGACATCCGGGACCTCTTCGCCCAGCTCCCCGAATCAAAGGTGCGGGGCTACAAGCCGGGGCGCTATTCGTTCAACGTGAAGGGGGGACGGTGCGAGGCATGCGCCGGGGACGGGATCATCAAGATCGAGATGCACTTTCTCCCCGATGTCTACGTCCAGTGCGAGGTCTGCAAGGGGGCCCGCTACAACCGCGAAACCCTGGAGGTTACCTATAAGGGGAAATCCATCGCCCAGGTCCTGGACATGACCGTTTCGGAGGCTCTGCGCTTCCTGGAGAACATTCCGAAGATCAAGACAAAGCTCCAGACCCTGGAGGAGGTGGGGCTCGGCTACATCCGCCTGGGCCAATCGGCCACGACCCTGTCCGGCGGCGAGGCCCAGCGGGTGAAACTGGCCAAGGAGCTGGCGCGCCGGGCCACCGGCCGAACCATCTACATCCTCGACGAGCCCACCACCGGCCTCCACTTCCACGACATCGCCAAGCTCCTGGAGGTGCTGAAAAAGCTGGTGGAGGGGGGCAACACCATCGTCATCATCGAGCACAACCTGGATGTCATCAAGACCGCCGATTACATCATCGACCTGGGCCCCGAAGGGGGCGACCGGGGCGGCGAGGTGATCGCCGCCGGCACACCCGAGGAGGTGGCCAAGGTGACGCGGTCCCACACGGGACAGTATTTGCGGAAGATGCTGTGAAGAGGCGTGATAACGGCGGGGGAAGGAGGGCTAGTCCTCCCCCTCGGGGATGTCGATCGGCATTTTCTGCAGGCGTTTGAAGTAGAAGTTCTGGCCGTAGAGCACGGCCACCGGGTTGTGGCCGGTGACCCGGTCCTTGCAGACGAGGGTGGTGACCGGGGCAGCGGAATGCTTGGTGAACAGCATATCGTGGCCCACGCAGAGGCCGACGATGATGTTCATGTGGGTGCCGCAGCGGTTCAGTACCTCTGCCTGGGCAACGGGATTACAGGCGGGCTCGAAGGTGCCGGGACGGACCTTGTCGCTCTCGTCCAGGCCCAGTTCCAGCTTGTCGATGCTGCCGGCCTTGCAGCAGACGCTCACCGGCTCCAGCCCCTGGGCCTCAAGGATAGAGGCCAGCTGCCGGGTTTCATCCAGGAGCCCGATGCAGGTGGCGATGCCCACCTTGTTCCAGCCCATGAGCTTCGCCAGGGCTATGGTGTCTTCCACCCGGGTCCAACGGGCCACCACGGCGTCGCTTCCGGGCATCTTCCGGTAGCAGAGCCCTTCGACCCGGGCCGCTACCCGGGCAAGCCGGGCATCGTCGCTCTCGCCGCGGTATTCGTCGAAGCTGGAGGCCACGATGTCGCCATGGGCCGAAGACGGGCAGTCCGCAGGCCGGCCGGGCCGGTTGTCCGGGTTGCTCCAGCAGTTGGTGGTGCCGCTTTTCTGCCAGACGGCGCTGCAACGGGCACAGGATGGTGCGTCGGCGTATCGCTCATGGTTTCTGCTCCTGGATCAGAACGTAGGGACTGATGATGAGGGTGGAAAAACTGATCTCTTCATTGGCGTCCCAGGCCGAGATCTGCTCGGCCGAGGGCTTGGCCAGGAGCCCGGTCTGGATCCAGTCTCCCACCACGGCGGTATCGTCGGAAGCAATGCTGACACCCACCTCCACAAGGTCGAGCCCCCGGTTCACGACAATGAGCCCGCCCCGCTCAAGATGAGCCCGCAACCAGCTCCACTGGGCCACGTCAACCTGTACCGCCAGTTCCTCCCGCGTTGTCTTCACTGCGTGCTCTCCCTTGTATTGATGTTCATCGTGCAGTTGTATCAGCATATCAGGATTATCGAAAAAAACCACCAATGACCGGCAACGCCGTCATTGGTCGAACTCCGGCAGGTGACGACGGTGCTTGAGAGGGAGATGCTGCCGCTGCAATTCAGGGTTACGTCGCTCCTCGATGGCGAGCCGGTCGAAATAGCGCTGCCAGAGTTCGCGAAACAGGCGCTCCCCGTCGGACAGCGGGAGCGGGCCGGTCACCTCCAGTTCAGTGTCGGTCCATGTGCGGCGGGCCGGGTCGAAGATGATGGCCTCGCCCCGGCGGGGATCGTGAATGATCCAGCGCTGGTCGGCGAAACGGTCGGCAAAATGGGGAGCCACCAGGGGAAGGATGCGGTGTTCCGGCTCAATGGCGGCATACCAGATATCGCCGTCCAGGTGCTGGAAACGGACAAGCCCCTTGTAGCGGTGCGCCTCGCGCCCCACGGCCCGCGCAAGTTTCCACACGGGCACGACCCGCTCGTGGGCGAGCATCCCGTCGAGCTGTTGTCCCACCACACACCCCAACTGCAGGAAGTGGAGGAGGAGCAGCTCCCGGCCCGGTTCCGCGGCATGAAAGGCAAGGCGGAGCGTGTGCAGCGCACCGGCGGTGAGGGTTCGGCGCAAAAGTCCGTAAAACGCTGCGGCACGCTGCCGGTCGGTTGCCACCTCCTCAACCGCGGCAAAGAGCGCCTGCTGCTCCGGTTGTCGGTCAGTGATCGCCTCGGGCTCCACTCCCCGTTCCCGGGCCAGGGCAACGACCGTGAGGAAACCCGCAAAGGTGCCGTCGTAACGAAGGATCACAACTCACCTGTGATGGTGGACCGGATGTCCATGCCGGCCCCACCGTCGAACAGGGACGGCTGGCTCCAGCGCTCCCGACGGGGCGGTTTTTCGGTGAGTCGCAGCCGGAGGCCTACCGCATCGGGAGTCAGATCGGCGGCGAACCGCCCCCGGGCGGTAATGAAGTAGCGGGCGCGCTTCATCACCACCCCGAGCAGGGGCAGGTCGTCCAGGGACAGATGGCTGCCCCGCCGCGCAAGGACGATCCGCTGGGCCGAGCGGACCCCGATTCCCGGCACCCGGAGGAGCGCCTCGTAGTCGGCCCGATTCACCTCGACGGGGAACAGGTGGAGATTCCGGAGCGCCCACCCGGCCTTGGGGTCCAGCGAGAGGTCCAGGTTGGGGCGCTCTTCGTCCAGGAGCTCGCCGGCGGCGAAGCCATAGTAGCGCATGAGCCAGTCGGCCTGGTAGAGGCGGTGTTCCCGCGCGAGCGGTGGGGTGCCCACCACGACGGGAAGGCGTTCGTCCCGGTTCACGGAGATGAAGGCGGAGTAGTAGACCCGCTTCAGGGAAAGCCTTCCGTAGAGCCCCGCCGCCAGCGAAATGATCTGCAGGTCAGTCTCCCCCGATGCGCCGACGATGAGCTGGGTGCTCTGCCCGGCCGGGGCAAAGGGGGGCATCTTCCGGGAAACCTTGCGCTCCTCCCTGGTCTGGACGATCAGCTCCCCCACCCGCTTCATGGGCCCCACGATCGACTCCCTGCTTTTGTCGGGAGCCAGGAGTGCGAGGCTCTCCCGCGACGGGAGTTCCATGTTGATACTGACCCGGTCGGCATGGCGACCGAGCCGCTCAACCAGGGCGAGGTCCGCGCCAGGCACCACCTTCACGTGGATGTAGCCGTTGAAGCGGTACTCCTCGCGCAGCTGCCGGGTCGCTTCGATGAGAAGCTCCATGGTGTAGTCGGGATTCCTGACGACCCCGGTGGAGAGGAAGAGCCCTTCGATGGCATTGCGGCGGTAAAAGCCGATGGTGAGCTCCGCCACCTCGGCGGGGGTGAGCATCACCCGCCGGATGTCGTTGGAGCGGCGGTTCACGCAGTAGGCGCAGTCATAGATGCAGACGTTGGTGAGAAGGATCTTCAGGAGGGATACGCAGCGGCCGTCGGCGGTCCAGGAGTGGCAGATGCCGCACTGGGCGGCGTTTCCGATCCCGCCCTTGCCCTTGCGGGAGCTGCCGCTGGAGGCGCAGGAAACATCGTACTTGGCACCGTCGGCAAGGATTTCGAGTTTTTCAGCAAGGGTGAATTCCGGCATGGTTACACACTACCGAAGGAATATGACGGAATATGTCGCGCCACTACACGCCGCGCAGCAGCCACCACCAGACCGGGAGCGTGACGAAGGAAAGGGGAATGCCGATCCCCACCATGAGGGCCACCAGGGGCGGGTTCAACCGGTGGTCCACGGCGATGATCCCGGCGGAGATCATGGGGGCCATGGCCGCCTCGAAGAGCGTCACCTGCATGACCGGGCCGCTTCCCCCCAGAATCCCCACAAAGAGGAGAGTGATCAGGGCCGGCCCCAGGGCCAGTTTGTAGAGGAGCCCCAGAGAGAGGGGTTTCAACTCTCCCCGCATATGGGAGAGCTGCAGCTGGAACCCCACGGAGGCCAGAGCCAACGGCGTCAGGGTGTCGCCCACTTTCTGAAGCACGGCAACGGCAACAGGATGGAACGGGACCGGCTTCAGGAGGAATGCCAGGATAAGAGCCTGGAACGGCGGGAAGTAGATGATCTTACGGGCGATCTGGCGGACAGAGACATCTCCCGAGGAATAGAGCGTGGCGGTCAGGATGCCGAGGGTTGAGAGGACCAGAAAGGAGCCCAGTTGGTCGGCAATGAGACCGATGCCGAGGAACTCCTTGCCATAGTAGGCCTCGATCATGGGAAGCCCCACGAAGGAGGTGTTGCCGAGCCCCCCCACGAGCATCAGGGCACCGGTCGTTTCCCGGGGGAGAGCGGCCAGGCGGCCTGCGACACGGAAGATGAGAGCACCCGCGCCAAAGAGGAACCAGGCCATGGCGGCCGAGTAGAGGAGCGAGAGGTCGAGACGGAGGTCATGGATGTGCAGGAGCGCCACCGCAGGCAGCGACACGTGGATGATGAAGCCGTTGAGGGCCGCGGGGGTGCTGTCGGGGAAGCGGCCGGTGCGGCGGAGGATCATCCCCGCCAGGAAGCAGACCACGAGCAGGACGATATTGGTCATGGGTCAGAGGGAAAACTCCCGGCTTTCCCGTTCCACCCTGTCCACCACGCAGTAGATGCCCCCTTCCTTCATTCCCGGTTTAAAGCAGCCATTGCAGGAGATGCAGCGGGCCCGGCTCTCGTCGCCCTGCTGCCAGCGGAGGGGAAGACTGGACTCACGGATGAGGGGGCGGGAAAGGGCCACATAATCCGCTTCCTCTCGCCGGATGACTCCTTCCACCAGCTCAAAGGATCGGAAGCCACCCACCGCCATAACCGGGCAGGAGACGGCGCTCTTGATCCGATACGCGGCGGGAAGATTGTACGCCTCCTGCTCCCGGGTCTCGATCCCCTGGCGCACTGCGGTCCGGTTCCCCGAGGCGGGGGTGCCGCCCGAGGCCTCGATGGCGTCGATGCCTTCTTCATCGAGCATCCGGGCAACCTGAACCGCCTCGTCCAGGTCGAACCCGCCGGCCAGGTTGTCGGAACCGTTAAGCTTGACCATGACGGGAAACTCTTTTCCCACCGCCCTGCGAACGGCGCGGCAGGTCTCAAGGAGAAACAGGGCGCGACTTTCCAGGTTGCCGCCGTAGTGGTCGGTCCGATGGTTGGTGAGGGGAGAGAGGAACTGGTTGATCAGGTAGCCGTGGGCGGCGTGGAGCTGGACCGCGTCAAAGCCCCACTCGCGAGCGCGGCGGGCGCCGGCGGCGAACAGGCCCGCCACCTCGGCCACTTCGGCTGTGGGTAGTTCCCGCGGCAGTTCCGGGTACTGCTCCGCCTTGATCGCCGAGGGAGCCACCGGCTGGCAGCCGGCGGCCCGGGACGACGTCTGCCCCCCGCAGTGAACCAGTTGGAGGCAGATTTTTCCCCCCTCCCGGTGGACGGCGCCGGTTACCTGCCGCGCGGCGGCGGCGAAGGAATCCTCATGGGCACCCATCTGCCCGGGCAGTTGTTTTCCGTCAGGACGAACGAACGCGTAGCCGGTGATGAGGAGCCCCACCCCACCCCGGGCGAGGGAGGCATAGTAACCCGCCAACTTCTCCGTGGGACGGCCGTCCTCCCCACACATCCCCTCCCAGGTGGCGGAGCGGACCAAACGGTTGGCAAGCACCATATGGTTGATCTTGGTCTCGTCGAACACCTTGCGCATCAGCGTTCCTCCTTCAACCGGCAGCAGGTCGGCAGGGGCGGCATCAGAATATCTCGAAGAACTGGCCGGTTCCCAGCTTGTGGACCTTCATGAGATTGGTGGACCCCCGGGCCTCCACCGGCACCCCCATGGTGATGACCACCACGTCGCCCTTGCGATAGCCGCCGGACAGGAGCGTCGACTCCACGGCCATGATCTGCTCGTCAGTACCGGCCATGGTGCCGATGGGGTATGCCTTGACGCCCCAGTAGAGAGACAGCCGCCGCATGGTGTCCACCGAACCGGTGAAGGCGAGGATCGGCAGGGGAGGTCGGTAGCGGGAGATGCGGGCCGCCGTGCTCCCCGACTGGGTCATGCAGGCCACGGCCTTTGCCTTCAAAATCACTGCGGCGTGACAGGCGGCCTCGGCCACCGCCTCGGCGATGCTGACGCTGTGCCGGCGCGACCCCGAGCCGTCCTCCACCTGGGCGAAGCGCTCAACGTCGAGGGCCACCTTGTCCATGGTCCGCACCGCCTCCAGGGGGAACAGCCCCGACGCGGTCTCTCCCGAGAGCATGACCGCATCGGTACCGTCGAGGATGGCGTTGGCCACGTCCGAGGTCTCGGCCCGGGTGGGGCGCGGGTGGCTGATCATGGACTCCAGCATCTGGGTGGCGGTGATGACCGGTTTGCCGGCCTCATTGCAGGCCCGGATGATCTTCTTCTGGAACAGGGGGACCTTTTCCGGGCTGATTTCCACCCCCAGATCGCCCCGGGCCACCATGACCGCATCGGCAGCCTTGAGAATGCTCTTGAAGTTGCGCAGAGCCTCGGGCTTCTCGATCTTGGCCACCACCGGCACCTGGACGTTCCGCTCGAAGAGGATCCGCTTCAGTCCTTCCACGTCGGCGGCAGTGCGGACAAAGGACAGGGCGATGTAGTCCACCCCCGTCTCCAGGCAGAAATCCAGGTCGCGAAGGTCCTTCTCCGAGAGCGACGGCGCAGAGACCTTGACGCCGGGAAGGTTGATCCCTTTCAGGTCCTTGAGCATCCCTCCCTGGACCACGGTACAGCGGACCGTGGTGCCGGACACCGACTGGACCCGCAGCTCGATGAGGCCGTCGTCCAGCAGGATACGCGAGCCGGGCTTCACGTCCCGGGGGAGGGCCCGGTAGATGGTGGAAATGAGTCCGGGACGCCCCAGGACCTCATCGGTGGTGATGTCGAGCGACTCGCCCCGCACCAGCGGAATGGCGCCGTTCTCCATCCTGCCGGTCCTGATCTTGGGCCCCTGGAGGTCGGCCAGAATGCCGATCTCCTTGCCCCGCTCTGCGGAGAGATGCCGGATGAGGGCGATTGCCTCCCGCCGCTGGTCGTTGGAGCCGTGGGAAAAGTTGAGCCGGAAGACATCGACTCCGGCCTCCATCAACTGCCGGATCATGCCGGGCGAGGAGCTGACGGGTCCCAGGGTGGCGATGATCTTGGTCTTGCGTGACAATGTATCCATGGGCTTCGGCATAGGCATCAGTGGTGGAATCTGCCGACCCGTCCCTTGTGGGCCGGACTCGGGGACTTGTGGCACTCGAAGCAGGGGAGCTCATCCACCTTGCGGATATCGAGGCTCGATCGCGGACGGTCTGAGGGGGGAACGTTGTACTTCTCGGTCTGGAAGTAGGGGCGGTCGCTGCCACGCTCATCGGTCAGGGCAACGGTGCGGTAGGACACCTGCCAGTTGGTGCTGATGGGGACGGTATGGCACTGGTCGCAGCCTCCCGGCGGAGGAATAGCCTTCCAGGACATCAGCATGGCACAGCCGCCGGCCAGCGACAGCATGGCCACGGAAGCCAAAAACGCGAAAACTCGGGTGAGCATGGGGCACTCCTTGAAGGGCGGTCGTTTACGGCATGGAAAAGCATAGCACAAGAGGAAGGCAAAACAAACCCGGTGGGCGGTGTAACACCCATGAAAAGCAGGGGGCCGGCAGATGTCCGCCGGCGCCGCCTTGGATCAGAAGCCGAGGAACTCGTTGAGCCGCCGGATCTCACCCATGAGCGTCTCGAAGCCATGGAAGGTGAGGGACTGGGGGCCGTCCGAGAGGGCCTTGTCCGGCTCCGGGTGGACCTCCACGAGGACGCCGTGGGCTCCGGCCACCAGCGCCGCCTTGGCCATGGGTGCAACGAGGCTCCGCTTGCCGGTGGCGTGGGAGGGGTCCACCATGACCGGCAGATGGGTCATCTCCCGGATGAGGGGCACCACCGCCAGGTCGAGGGTATTGCGGGTGGCGGTCTCGAAGGTCCGGATCCCCCGCTCGCAGAGGATCACCTGGCCATTGCCCTCTGCCAGGATGTATTCGGCCGCGGCCAGAAATTCCTCCAGAGTGGCGCTCATCCCCCGTTTGAGGAGCACCGGCTTGCGGATGCGGCCCAGCTCCTTGAGCAGTTCGAAGTTCTGCATGTTTCGCGCGCCGACCTGGAGCAGGTCGGCATATTCCGCCACAAGTCCCACCGTATCGGGGCTCATGACCTCGGTCACGATGGGCAGCCCCGTTTCCCGGCGGGCAATGGCCAGGAGCTTCAGCCCCTCCTCCCGCAACCCCTGGAAGGCATGGGGACCGGTCCGGGGCTTGAAGGCCCCCCCCCGCAGAAGATCAGCGCCGTATTTTTTCACCGCCCGCGCGGTGCGGACGATCTGCTCCTCCCCTTCCACGGCGCAGGGGCCGGCCACCACCACGGGGCGTTTCCCTTCGCCGATGACCACGTCACCCACCCTTACCACCGTGTGGCGCGGGTGGAAGTCGCGGGACACGAGCTTGTAGGGCTTGGAGACATGAATGACCTCCTGAACCCCGGGCAGATCCCGGATGGTGGTATCATCCACATATCCGCGATTGCCGAGGACGCCGATGGCTGTCCGCTCGCTGCCGGGAATGGGCGCCGCCGTAAGCCCCATTTGTTCCACCGCTTTCACTACCGCCTCGATCTGCTTCGGTCCAGCCTTGTGGTTCATGACAATCAGCACGAATCCCCCCCCGGTTCCCGAATGAAACAGCATTTACGCATCATTCTACGATACCAGACCGCCCCCGCAGGGGTCAACGGCTAAGAGCCGCGCTACCGCTGCCCACCCCAGCGGCCGTGCCGGTGAATGGCACGTGGTGGCCGGTTGCTTTTTCGACGCGTTCCGGTACAATGGGCTGACTCGATTCCAGACCAAGGAGAATGCCCGTGACCAAGGCCGTTGCCGCTATCCTCGCCGCCGGCGCGCTCTGCGCCTCCGCCGTCCCAGCTCTCGCCGCCGCATCGGGAGAGAAGCTCTTTGCGGGAAAGTGCGCCATGTGTCACAAAGTGAAGGGTGCAGGCGGGGTGCTCGGACCCGACCTGACAACGGTGGGGACAATGCGGGACGAATCGTTTCTGCGTGAACAACTGGTGAACCCCAAAAAAATGAATCCCGCCACCACCATGCCGTCCTTCAAGGGCCTGCCCAAGCAGGAGCAGGACGCGCTGGTCAACTACCTGAAAGGCCTGAGGTAGAGTCCCATGCGACTGAAGGACGAACAGATAGCCCGGCTGGCCGAACGCCTCCTGGAGGGGCTCACGGCCGCCGGCCTCATCACCCTCAAGGCCGAGCGGAGCCAGGTCCTCGACGGCATCAGGCGCGCCGTTGCCGCCGACATCAAGGGAGAGGAGGATCTGGATAAAGAGGCTGAACGGCTTCTGGAGCAGACCCTCCGTTCCATGGGTGGCGGGGCTGGCATCGACCGCCACCGGATGCTCAGGATGATCAAGGACAAGCTGGCGAAAGACCGCGGCATGGTTCTCTGATCCCTGCCGTTCGGAGCGTACACCATGAGCATATCCGAAGACCGCATCTCGCACCTGGCCCACTGCATCTATGATCGGCTCTGGAAGGACGACCTGGCCGACTTCGCCGATGAGCGTCGGGCACTGCACTGCCTCAAGGAGGGCATCACCTCCTTCTTCGCCGTTGCCGGCGAGGTGGATGCCGCGGTGCGCAGGAAGCTGGCCTCCTACTCACAGGCAAAGGTGCCCGGCAGCCGGGACTATGAAATCCTGTACCAGAAATTCTACCAGGAAGAGATGGCGAAGCGGAAATGGTGACGTTCAGCGGTCCGCTCCGCACCCGCGCCGTCCTGCTGCTCGCCGTCGCCTGTTCCTGGCTGCTCTCCGGCTGCGCGCCCCGGCCTACCATGTCCGTTTCCCCGGACTTCCGTCCCACCGGCGGGGTTGAGACCGTCTACGTTGTCCCCTTTGCCTCGGCCCTGGTCCCCGAGTTGTTCTCAGAAACCGCGTTCAACGACTTCGTTGACCTCCTGAGCGGCCGGCGACGGGAGACCGGTATTACCTCCTTCGTCATCCTCAAGGAGGAGGTCAAGGAGGTGGACCCGGCATGGCTCGCCCGCCAACTCTACATCTCCGGCGACATCTGGAGTTATGTGGAGGATTCCGGGTGCTGCACCACCAACATCAGGGTGAAGGCGCGGGCCTACCTCCACGAGCCGGGCAGAAAAGAGCCGGTGGCCGAAATCTTCGTCCCCCTTGAAGCCTTCTTCGATCACGACCGGTCAACGGTCGAGCGGGAGCGCGACCGGCTGGCCCGCACCCTTGCCCGCGAATTCGCCGACCGCTTCGCCGTCATTCTTGCCCCGCGCCGCTGAACCGGCGCACCCCTTCCCCGGCTACGCCTTTTCGTGTCGCCTTCGCGCCCATGACGGCATCAGGAGCCCAGCAGGGGCTTTCCCGGAGAAGCCGCTCCGCAAAAAATTTTGCCCCGGGGTCTTGATTTTTGGCAAAGGGGTGACTATAGTTACCACGTGTTAGCACTCAGTCGTATCGAGTGCTAATTTTTTTCGATGAAAACACCCGAGCATATCATGGAAGAAAGGAGAAGGAGCAGATGAACCTCAGACCGTTGCAAGACCGTATCCTCGTGAAAAGAATCGAGGAGGAGACCAAGACCGCCGGCGGCATCTTCATCCCCGACACAGCCAAGGAGAAGCCCCAGCGCGGCGAGATCGTGGCCGTCGGTAACGGCAAGAAGACCGAGGACGGCAAGGTGATCCCCGTTGATCTCAAGGTGGGCGACAAGGTTCTGTTCGGCAAGTATGCCGGCACCGACATCAAGATCGAGGGGCAGGAGTTCCTCATCATGCGCGAGGACGACATCCTGGGCGTGATCGAGTAACCGGCACCACGCCGGACAGCACAGCATACCCGAGTGAACCAATCCAAGGAGGATAGACAGATATGGCAGCCAGAATCATCAAATTCGACCAGGAAGGGCGCAACGCCATCCTGAAAGGTGTCAATACCCTCGCCGACGCGGTAAAGGTCACCCTCGGTCCCAAAGGCCGCAACGTGGTCATCGAGAAGTCCTTCGGCTCCCCCCTGATCACCAAGGACGGCGTCACCGTGGCCAAGGAGATCGAGCTCGAGGACAAGTTCGAGAACATGGGCGCCCAGCTCGTGAAGGAAGTCGCCTCCAAGACCTCCGACGTTGCCGGTGACGGCACCACCACCGCCACGGTCCTCGCCCAGGCCATCTATCGCCAGGGCTCCAAGCTGGTGGCCGCCGGCCACAACCCCATGGAGATCAAGCGCGGCATCGACAAGGCCGTCGAGACCATCGTGGCCGAGCTCAAGAGCATCTCCAAGCCGATCAAGGATCACAAGGAAATCGCCCAGGTGGGCACCATCTCCGCCAACAACGACAAGACCATCGGCGACATCATCGCCCAGGCCATGGAAAAGGTCGGCAAGGAAGGGGTCATCACCGTCGAGGAAGCCAAGGCCATGGAAACCAGCCTGGAGACCGTCGAGGGGATGCAGTTCGACCGCGGCTACCTCTCCCCCTACTTCGTGACCGATCCGGAGCGGATGGAGGCGTCGCTCGAGAACGCCATGATCCTGATCCACGACAAGAAGATCTCCAACATGAAGGACCTCCTCCCGGTCCTGGAGCAGACCGCCAAGAGCGGCCGTCCGCTGCTGATCATCGCCGAGGACATCGAGGGCGAGGCCCTTGCCACCCTGGTCGTGAACAAGCTGCGCGGCGTGCTCAACATCTGCGCCGTCAAGGCCCCGGGCTTCGGTGACCGCCGCAAGGCCATGCTGGAAGACATCGCCATCCTCACCGGCGGCCAGGTCATCTCCGAGGAGATCGGTAACAAGCTCGAAAACACCACCATGGACATGCTCGGCCGCGCCAAGCGGATCACCGTGGACAAGGACAACACCACCATCATCGACGGCGACGGCAAGGAAGCCGACATCCAGGGCCGCGTCAAGCAGATCCGCGCCCAGATCGAGGAGACCACCAGCGACTACGACCGCGAGAAGCTCCAGGAGCGCCTGGCCAAGCTCGTGGGCGGCGTTGCCGTGATCAAGGTCGGTGCCGCCACCGAGACCGAGATGAAAGAGAAGAAGGCCCGCGTCGAGGACGCCCTCCACGCCACCCGCGCCGCCGTGGACGAAGGGATCGTCCCCGGAGGCGGCGTTGCCTACCTGCGCGCCCTTGCTTCGCTGGAAGCCCTCAACCTTCCCACCGAGCAGCAGTTCGGCGTCAACGTCATCAAGCGCTCCATCGAGGAGCCCATCCGCCAGATCGCCCAGAACGCGGGCGTCGACGGCTCCATCGTGGTCGACAAGGTGAAGAACGGCAAGGATGCTTTCGGCTACAATGCCGCCGAAGACGAGTACGTTGACATGCTCGCCGCCGGCATCATCGACCCGACCAAGGTGTCCCGTTCCGCCCTGCAGAACGCGGCGTCCGTCGCCGGACTCATGCTCACCACCGAGCCATGATCGCCGACAAGCCGAGAGAAGAAGCTCCCATGCCCGCCATGCCCGGCGGCATGGGCGGCATGGGCGGCATGATGTAATCAGCCCGCCGTCCAGGTCGGTATCGCAACACAAGGGGAAGGGCTTCGGTCCTTCCCCTTTTTCATGCCCGGCGTCTCCGAACCATCGAACACCCCAGCCTCGCGGTTCTCCACCAGCAGCCAATCCATTAAAAAACCAAATATATTCAGGACAGTTACCAAACAGGACTGTTTTTGTCCAGATGGTGCAAACAAAAAAACCGTGTATACTGAAAGGGTCAAACGCCCACATTCGCGTTCCATGCACTCCACGACAGGGGGATAAGGATGAGGACCACTGCCATGAGCACCCTTACAGAGCACATGACCGCCATAAGGGAAGGGAAACGGCGCTTCGAGAACGCCTTCCAGGGCGTGGCCCGGATGATCCTGGAACAGGGGATCGACAAGGTCACCGTCAACGGCCGGATGACCTATGATTTCCGCATCTTCCGCACCGGCCGCAAGCACCCCATCGGCATGTATGACGAAATAAACAGTTTCGTCTCCTTTGTGAAGGATGCGGCCGAGGGGGGATCGTCCAAGGAGATGGCCTTTGTGCTGGTGGGCGAGCCGGGCAACGGCAAGACTTTCTTCGTGGAGTTCGTCTGCGCGCGCTATCGCGATTACCTGGCGCGGGACGAGAACCGCAAATACACCTTCCGCTTCTCCGGCATGGAGAAACTGGGGAGCTACGGCAAGATCGACGTGATCGAGTCCCAGACCTACGAGGACCCCGTGGTGCTGGCCATGAACCTCTTCGAAAGCCGGGACGAGAACCGCGAGTGGCTGGCCCGGGAATTCGGCTTCTCAGACCGGGAGCTGGAGGACCTCTTCGACAACTACCGTCCGCTCGGGGCCTGCACGGGATACATGTGGAACGACATCAGGAGCTTCACCGGCGGCGATGCCGCGGCCATGCTCGATTTCGTGCAGGTGGTGCCGGTACCGCTCACCGAGACCCTGGGGACCATCACCGGCAAGTACGCGGCCAAGGACAAGATCACCTCCAGCGCGGTGGACCTGCTGGGAGAGGAATCGATCCAGCGGCTGCTCCACATCACCGACGTGACCAACCCCTACCGCTTTGACCTGCGGCGCGGCGCCCTGGCCCGGGTGGCGGGGGGCGGCATCCATTTCTCCGATGAAATCTACAAGAACAAGAAGGACCTGGTCCAGGTCTACCTGGGGGTCATCCAGAACCGGGTCATCGAAATCGACGGCTACCGCTGGCCCATCGACACCCTGATCGTCGCCACCAGCAACAACGCCGAGTTCAACCGCTTCCTGGCCGAGAAGGAAGAGGCCCCCATCATCGACCGGTGCCGCATCTGCTACGTCTCCCACAACACCCACTACCGGATGCAGGAGCAACTGACCGATTACGCCATCGGCGGGGAAACCAAGACGACCCTCACCAAGGAGGAGCTCCACCAGGACCCGAATCTGAACTACGCCGCAAGCGTGGCAGTGACCCTGTCGCGGCTCCCCCGGTCCGAAAAGCTCACCCCCATCGAAACCATGAAACTGGCCGCCGGCGAGGTGGCCGGCGAAAAGAGCCTCAAAACCCTTGCCGAGGTGGTCGACACCCTCAACCAGGAGGCGGACATCACCAAGAGATTCGGCCAGAAGGGGCTCGGCCAGCGAAACCTGGGGCGGGCGATCCAACTCCTGGTGGAAAGTTCCGAAACCAACGAAGGGCGCTGCATGGTGGCCCACGACGTGTTCAAGGCCCTGGAGCGGGTAGTCCTCGACTATGTCCCGGACCAGAACGACCGGGGCAAATACCTGGATGACCTGAAGATCGCCAAGGGGCTCTACCGGGAACGGATCATGACCGAGATGTTCAACGCCTACATGGATGAGCCCTACGCCATCAAAAAGGACGTCATGAACTACGTGAACATGATCATCGGCATCGACGCCGAGAACCTGGGGCCCGATCGGATGTGGAAATACAAGGATCCCCAGACCGGAGGCTGAAGGCCCTGAAGATCGACGAGCGCTATATCCGCAACGTGGAAGATCGGCTGGGGCTGCGAACCGGTGAGCAGCGCGAGAGCTTCCGCACCTCGATCCGCAAGATCTACGGCCAGAAGATCTCGGTGGAGCCGTCCTACGACTTCATGGACAACCTGGAGTTGGTCAAGGCGGTGACTGACGTGCGGCTCAAGAGCGACATCGCCGGAGCCGGCAGCCTGATCGGGGCCCTGGCAAACCGGACCAACGAGGAAAACCAGAAGCTCTACGACCGGATGGTGGACACCATGCTCAAGAAGCTGGGCTACTGCCGGACCTGCGCCCAGAAAACCATCGAGTACTTCTGCACCCAGGAAGACGAGATCTAGCCTTCCGGCAGGACACCATGAAACCCGACCTGCAAAGACACATGGAGAAACTCAGGGCTGCCGGCTTTCCCCCCGAGCGTGAGAAACTGCTCCTGCGGGAACTGAACGATGCCCGTACGCACGAACTCCCGGAGCCGACCCCGTCCGGCCCGCCCGTGCCGGCATCTACGATGCCCACGACCTGATGGAGCTCCAGGCCATGGCCCAACCCCAGGCGAGCCACACGACACGCATCCGCTCCCTGGACGAACTCCTGGAGCGGGACCGGCTGCGTGAGGAGGACGGTTTCCCGCGCAAGATCCGGATCGGCAAACTCATCAAGCCGGGTGCGGGGGGCAAGGAAAAGATCGTGGTGGTGCCCACCACGGTGGAGGAGAAGCTGATCCACGACCGGGCGCCCGAAGAGACCGAGGAAGACGAATCCATGGGGGGCACCGGCGACGGTGACGAGGGGGAAATCATCGGCGAGCAGCCGGTCCGGCCCCAGCAGGGAGGAGAAAGCGGCACCGCCGGCCACGGGGAGGGCGAGGGACATGAACTGGAGTCCACGGCCTACGATCTGGGGAGAATCCTGACCGAGCGGTTCGACCTGCCCAACCTGAAGGAGAAGGGCAAGAAAAGCTCGCTCTCCCACTACAGCTACGACCTGACCGACCGGAACCGGGGCTTCGGCCAGATCCTGGAGAAAAAACAGACCCTGCGGCGGATTCTCGAAACGAACATCGCCCTGGGCACCGTGACCGATATGGCCGAAATCGATCCCACCCGGCTCGTCATCTCCCCCCGGGACCGCGTCTACCGCATCCTCTCCCGTGAGCTGGAGTACGAATCCCAGGCCCTGGTCTTTTTCATCCGCGATTACTCGGGCTCCATGGAGGGAAAGGCCACCGAGGTGATCTGCTCCCAGCACGTGCTCATCTATAGCTGGCTCCTCTACCAGTTCGCCCGGCAGGTGGAGACCCGGTTCATCCTCCACGACAACGACGCCCGGGAGGTGCCGGACTTCTACACCTACTACAACCTGCGGGTGGCGGGAGGAACGCGGGTGGCCGCGGCGTACCGGATGGTGAGCGAGATCGTGGAAAAGGAAAGCCTGGCCCGGGACTACAACATCTACGTGTTCCACGGCACCGACGGCGACGACTGGGACACCAACGGCGAGGAGACCATCCCGGAGCTCCGGCGAATGCTCGCCTACGCCAACCGGGTCGGCGTCACCATTGCCGAGCACACCTACGGCTCGAGCGGCAACACCGAGGTGGAGCGGTACCTGAAGCGCTCGGGCCTGCTGGAGGAAAAGCCGGAACTCCTCCGCATGGACGTCATGGGCGAAGACGCCGAAGAGACCAGGGTCATCGAGGGGATCAGAAGACTGATTTCGTGACAGAAGGGACTTTTCAGGAAGCGTGATGCCCGGGCACGGTCAAGGCGTCCGGGGATAACCGACAAGGCGCGTTTCGGGCAGGGTTATGCAACTCATCGACCAGCACACGAAAAAGATCATGGAGGGGTGCAAGGAGCGGGCGCGCGAGGCGGGGCTGCGCTTTTCCGACGAAACCCTCGAATACATCGTCACCAACCGGGACATGCTGGAACTCCACCCCAAGGTGATGATCCCCACCCTGTACGATTACTGGGTCCATGACGTGGAGGTGCTGAAGGAGAAGGGGAAGTACGAGCTCTATCCCCACAACCCCTACGAGACGGTCATCAACACCCGGCCGCCCATCTCGTTCTACAACGACAACAACCCGGACTGGCTCAACGTGATGATCTTCTACCACGTGCTTGCCCATATCGATTTCTTCCAGAACAACCTCTACTACCGCCACACCTGGGACTATGACCTGACCGGCAAGGCCCTGGCCGACAAGAGGCTCATCGCCCGGCTACGGTCCGAGCACGGCCGCCGGCTCGACTATGTGATCGAGTTCGCCCGCTCCATCGACAATCTGGTGGGCTACTACGGCGAACTTTCCACCCTGTTCCGGGAAGAAACCCCGCCGCTGCCGCTCCGGCTCGACTACTACTTCGACGTGTTCCTCCAGAGGGTGAAAAAGGTCAAAACCGCCGGGTACGTGCAGGAAATCGAACGGTACAACCGCTGCATGCGCGACTTCGGCGATCTGGGCGAGGAAACCTTCTTCGCCGAGGTCATGGCCAGGCACCCCGAGTTCGAGGCTCTCTACCTGAAGAGCCGGTCGGAGGAAAGACGCGGGCGGCCCGACCTGATGCAGTTCATCATGGAGCACTCCCCCTTCCTCAACCGGGAGGAAAACCGCTGGATGAAGAGCGTCCTTGAGGTGATCCGCTCCACATCGGTCTACTTCCAGCCCCAGATGCGGACGAAGATCATGAACGAGGGGTGGGCCAGCTACTGGCATGAGAAGCTCTTTCTCACCGATGACCGGATCAGGGGGCGCGAGGTGGACTTTGCCCGGGTTCACTCGGGGGTCACCTGCCTGCACCGGGTGGGACTCAACCCCTACGCCATCGGCATGCGGCTCTTCCAGCACATCGAGGAGCAGGCCGACAAGGGGCGCATCTCCCTGGAGTTCCAGCAACTGGCCGACAGCCATGCCCGGCAGGAGTTCGACCGCGGCACCAGGGGCGGAACGGCCTTCATCTTCGCCATCCGCGAAAACCTGTGCGACTTCTCGTTCATCAACACCTTCGTGGACCAGGATTTCGTGAACCGGCACAAGCTCTTCGTAGTGGGGAGGCGGCTCAATAGGGAACGGATGACCTGGCAGTATTACGTGAAGAGCCGCACGGCCGAGGCCTACCGGGCCATGCTCACGGATTCCCTTTATCACCCCCCCGTCATAGTGGTGGACGAGGCAAAGGGAGAGGGGAAGTATCTCTACCTTGACCACCGGTTCGAGGGGAAGCCGCTGGTCAAGGACTTCATCGGGAACACCCTGATGGGAATCGAGTACCTCTGGGGCGGTCCGGTAAAGCTCGAAACGAGCGAAGTGGGGCTGCCGCCGCCCGACGAAGCCGTGAATCCCCCTGAGCGGCAGCAAAAGATCCACTGGCGACGCTACGTCTACACCATGGAGGACCGGAAGCTCTCGCGGACGCTCCTGTAAGGACCAGCCCCCATGACGAAATCCATGGACACCATATCCCGCGCACTCCAGCACATGGACCGGAGCGTCAACGCCTGGGACCACCGGGGTTCCGTCCCCTTCGAGGAATTCCTGCGGATTCTCGTGGCCAACCCGGCACTGGTGCTCCGCAACGTCTTCCAGGTCTTTCACGACATGGTCACGAGCCACATCGGCATCGGCATCGACGAAACCCCGGACGACCCCGAATCGATCCACTACGTCTCCTACGACTGCCGCAAGCTCTTCGTGGAGGGATCCGACACCCCGTTCTTCGCCGACCGGCTCTTCGCCAACCGCCTCGTGACCCTGGTGGAGACCTGGAAGCGGGGGGCCCAGCAGAACAAGATCTATGTCTTCGAGGGGCCGCCCGGCAGCGGCAAGAGCACCTTCCTCAACAACCTGCTCATGAAATTCGAAACCTACGCCAACACGGCGGAGGGTGCCCGCCACGAGGCGGTCTGGCGCCTGGACCGGCAGGCCCTGGGCGGATTCACGCACCACGAGACCGCGGTCTTTCTGGACAAGCTTTCAAAACTCCTGGAGGAGTACGAGTTCAACCAGGAAGAGCTCTTCGAGGCCGAAGGGGCCATGCCCGCCGGGGACGACTTCGTGGAGATCCCCTGTCCCTCCCACGACAACCCGGTCCTCGTCATTCCCAAGCAACTGCGGCGCCAGTTCTTCGACGACCTGTTCAAAAACGACGAGATGAAGTGGCGCCTCTTCACCGAAAAGGAGTTCGACTGGGTCTTCCGCGGCACCTGCTGCACCATCTGCAGCTCCATCTACCAGGCGCTGCTGGCCCGGCTCAAGAGTCCGGCGGCAGTGCTCCGGATGCTCCACGCCCGCCCCTATCACGTCAACCGCCGCATGGGTGAGGGGATCAGCGTCTTCAACCCCGGCGACAAGCCGGTGCGCCAGAACGTCTTCACCAACGAGATGCTCCAGAGCCGCATCAACGCCGTGCTGCGGGACAGCAACCAGGTGAAGTATCTCTTCTCCCAGTACGCCAAGACCAACAACGGCATCTATGCCCTCATGGACATCAAGGGGCACAATACCGACCGGCTCATCGAGCTCCACAACATCGTGAGCGAGGGGGTCCACAAGGTGGACGACCTGGAGGAGAACGTCGACTCCCTCTTCCTGGCCCTCATGAACCCGGAGGACAAAAGCAACATCGAGAGCTACCAGTCGTTCCTCGACCGGATCCAGTACATCAAGATACCCTACGTGCTCGACCTGAACACCGAGGTGGAGATCTACCGCAACATCTTCGGCAAGCAGATCGACCACAGCTTCCTGCCGCGGGTGCTCCACAACTTCGCCCGGATCATCATCTCGTCGCGCATGAACGAGCGCTCCTACGCCATGAACGACTGGATCCCGGAGCCCCACCGCTACGGCATGTACTGCGACTTCAACCTCCAGCTCCTCAGGATGGAGATCTACACGGGGCACATCCCCGCGTGGCTCACGGAGGAAGACCGCAAGAAGCTCACGGCCAAGCGCCGGCGCATGATCATCGCCGAAAGCGAGCAGGAGGGCGACCGGGGCCTGTCCGGCCGGGACGCCATCAAGATCTTCGGCGACTTCTACTCCACCTATGCCCGCAAGGACAAGCTCATCACCATGACCACCCTCACCTCCTACTTCACCAAGGTGCGGCCGGAACTGGGGAAGCAGCTTCCCTCCGGCTTCCCGGAATCTCTCATGCGCCTCTACAACTTCACCATCCTGCAGGAGGTGAAGGAATCGCTCTACTACTTCAACGAAGAACAGATTTCACGGGACGTGCAGAACTACCTCTTCGCCATCAACTTCGAGCCGGTGGTGGACGAGACCTGCACCTGGACCGGAGACAAGCTCCACATCACCGAAACCTATCTGGAAGCCATCGAAAACCGGCTTCTGGGAGCAGGCGTCGAGGAGGAAAAACGGCTCGCCTTCCGGGCGGGAGCCCAGAAGGAATACGCCTCCCGCACCCTGGCCCAGGAAATCCTGTTCGAAGGAAAAGCGATCTCAGAGACCGCCCTCTACCATGACCTTTTCGAGCGCTACGTCTTCAACCTCAAGGAAAAAGCCCTGGATCCGTTCCTGAAGAACGAGAACTTCCGCCGTGCCATCAAGGACTTCGGCCGGGAGGAGTTCAAGACCTATGACAAGCGGATCCGGGACGACGTCACCTTCCTCATCGGCAACCTGGGTACCAAGTACCGCTACACCCGGAACGGCGCCAAGGAAGTCTGCATCTACGTCATCGACAACGATCTGGCCAAGACCTACGGCCGCGCCTGACCCAACCCGCACCCTCAGGAGGAACATCCCCAATGACCCTGCGTATCCTGCCCCTCGCCCTGATCCTCGCCTGCCTGGCAGCCCCCGGCGTACTCGCGGCCGAGCCTGCCGCCGACAACCGGGGGGAACTCCAGAACCGCATCGAGCAGCTTGAAAAGCAGATTCGCGACCTGAAGGAATTGCGCGAGAAGCAACAGCAGAAGGACGCGCGGGTCCGCGAAATCCAGGAACCCTGCATTGCCGCCGTGGGCGCGCGGGAGGTCTGCTCCTGCCTGGCTGAAAACCTGCCGATGGGGGTCGACTTCATGGCCTATGTCCGCATGGTGTCAGCACCGAAAGAAGGAGCTGACGAGCGGGTGCTGGAGATGGTGAAGGCGGCGCGGGAGCGGTGCGTGAGATAGGGGGGCTACATCTCCACCCGCGTCACCACCCCCTGGAGCCGGCTGGCCGGCAGCTTGTGGAACTGGACGAAGTTGGGGGTGAGCTTCTTGAAGACCGAGAAGACCCGCCAGGCCGGATTGCGGGTGCTGATGTCCTCGACCCCATAGAAGATGACCTTCTCCTGGATGCCGTTGGCCTTGAGCAGCCCTTCGATATCCACCACTTCCATGTATCCCGCCTGGATCCGGAAGGCGTCGAGCCCCGGCCCGATCCCCCTGATCAGTTCCGTGTCCACGCCCAGGGGCTCGTCGCTGATCATCAGGGAAATGAACACGTTGCGCTCATAGATGATGTTGCTCCGGATGATGCAGTGGACCACATAGGGGGGGACCACGTCGGTCTCCCGGGTGAAGAAGAGCCCGGTCCCGCGGATGGGCCCCTTGGCGTAGATCTGCTCGTAGGAGAGGAGGAAGGTTTCCAGGTCAAGGGGCTTCAGGGCGTGGTAGAGAGAGCGCTGGCCCCGGGTCCAGATGATGATGGTCACAAAGGGGATCGACGCCAGAATGATGGACCAGTAGGCGCCGTGGGGCAGCTTGGAGAAGGTGGACACGTGGTAGGCGGCGGCGATGAGAGTCACCGCCAGGGCCACCAGGGCCCGCCACTTTTTTGTGGTGTGGGAGAAAACGATGATCATCATGATGCCGGTGATGGTCATGGAGCCCGTCACCGCCATGCCGTAGGCTGCGGCCAGGTTCTCGGACTTGCGGAAGACCAGCATGATGAAGATGACCGCCACCATGAGCGACCAGTTGACCGCGCCCAGATAGATCTGGGACTTGATCTGCCGTGAGGTGTAGTCGACCCGCATCAGGGGGAGGAGCCGCGTGGTGATCCCCTGGTAGACGATGGAGAAGACCCCGCTGATGATGGCCTGGGACGCGATGATGGTGGCCATGATGGCAAGGATGAGGAAGGGGATGTAGAGGGCTGGCGCCTGGCTCCGCACCATGCCGAAGAGGAGGTTTTTCGCCTCCGGATTGGCAATGGCGAACACCCCCTGGCCCAGGTAGTTGAGGTAGAGGGCCACGAACACGAAATGCCACGCCCGGACGATCGGCTTCTTTCCCAAGTGCCCCATGTCTGCGTAGAGGGCCTCGCCGCCGGTGGAGCAGAGTATCACCTCGGAGAGGACAAAGTAGCCGGCCAGGCCGTTCTCCCGGAAGAAGGAGAAGGCGTGCCAGGGGTTGATCGCCTCCACGATCTGCGGCATGGAAAGGGCGGAGACCGCGCCGGTGACGGCGAGGGTTCCGAACCAGAGGGCCATGATCGGCCCGAACGCGCTGGCCACCCGGTCGGTCCCCTTGTGCTGGACCGAGAAGAGGCCGATGGCGATGGCCGCGGCAATGGCAACCAGGACACCCGTGGAAAGCCCTTCCAGACCGGGGATGAGGAGCAAACCCTCCACGGCGGAGAGAATACTGATGGCCGGAGTGATGACCGCGTCACCCAGCAGCAGCGACACCCCCACAAAGGAGAGAAAGCCGGCAAAGGCCACCAGTCGGCCGGCCTTGACCAGCTTCATGATGATCTCCCGCAGGACGATTTCCCCCCCCTGCCCCTTGCGCCCCAGGCTCATGGCGAGCCAGGCGTACTCGGCGGTGACCAGGATCGTCATGGTCCAGAAGACCAGGGAGAGGATGCCGTAGACGTTTCCGACCGTAGGCTGGGTGAGGGTGAAGATGACGGTCAGGGTGTAGATGGGGCTCGTGCCGATGTCGCCGAAGACGAGCCCCAGGGCCTTGACGATGCCCCCCAAGGATGTATCGTGCTTGTGATGTTCCATATCATCCCGCGGCAAGAACTGCCGAGAAAACAAACTGATCGCATATCCCTTGTGGCCCGCGGCGGAGACTGCGCGCCACAACCGGCACCTTATATCACTTCGCTCCGGCCAACTCAACATAATTCCAGGCCCGGTGAGGGGAGCTTCGCCCTTGACCCGGCAACCTTCCATCGGGTAGTCTGAACCAATGCTCAACTCCCGCGAATCGATGAAAAAACCCGAACTTCTCGCCCCTGCCGGCTCCCTTGAGGCATTCTTCGCCGCCATGGAAAAGGGGGCCGACGCAGTCTATGGCGGCCTGCGCGATTTCTCCGCCCGGGCCAAGGCCAAGAACTTCAGCATCTCCCAGATGGAGCGGATGACCACCTATGCCCACAGCCTGGGCCGCAAGGTCTACGTCACCCTCAACACCCTTGTGAAAGAGGCGGAGTTGCCGCAACTCGTGGAGACCCTCGCCGCCCTGGAGGCCATGGGCACCGACGGGGTCATCCTCCAGGACCTGGGGGTGGCGCGGCTGATCCGCGACCACTTTCCCGGCATTCCCCGCCACGCCTCCACCCAGATGACGATCCACAACTTGGCCGGGGTCCAGGTGCTGGGCGAGATGGGCTTCGAGCGGGTCGTGCTCGCCCGTGAGCTCCACCTGGACGATATCCGCCGCATCTGCGGGTCGACGCCGGTGGAAATCGAATGCTTCATCCATGGGGCGCTCTGCTTCGCCATCTCGGGGCAGTGCTACTTCTCGTCCTTCCTCGGAGGGCACAGCGGCAACCGGGGGCGCTGCGCCCAGCCCTGCCGCCGCCACTATCGCTATCGGGCCAAGGATGGGTACTACTTCTCCACCAATGACCTCTCCACGGTGGATCTGATCCCGGACCTGGCCGCCGCCGGCGTGGCGTCGCTCAAGATCGAGGGACGGATGAAGTCGGCCGAGTACGTGGCGAGCGTGGTGGAGGCCTACCGAATGGTGCTGGACGCGCCGGTGCGGAAACGGGCCGAGGTGACCGGCCGCGCCAAGGAGCTTCTGAAGCTCTCCTTCGGCCGGGTGCCGACCAAGGGCTTCATGGGCTCCCGCTCCCCCTCCGACATCGCCATCCCCACCCTGCGCGGGGCCACGGGCCGGTTCCTGGGAGAGATCACCGGGGTAAAGGGCAACAGAATCACCTTTGAGACCAAGGATCCCCTCTTCGTGGGGGATCGGATCAGGGTGCAGCCGAAAAGCGACATGGCCGGCCGCGCCTTCACGGTGAAAGAACTTTTTGCCGGCCAGGGCAAAGTGAAATCGGTCCGGGGAAAAAGCATTGTTTCCGTGATCTCGCCCTTCCCGTTCAAGGTGGGGGATGCGGTCTTCAAGGTCTCGTCCGAAACCGCGTTCACCATGAGCGAAAATGCCTGCCTCAAGCGCCTGGCCTCGGTGAAGCCCTGCGCTATTCCCTGCGATGTGGCCCTCGCCCTGGACGGGGAGACCCTGCGGGTGACCGGCCAGGCCGCCGGGGGTCGGATTGAGGCCGCCTTCCCCGTGGGCGCCCTGGAACCTGCCCGAACCGAAGACATGACCGGCGTGCTCCGGGCCCAGTTCTCCCGCACCGGCGACACCCCCTTCGAGCTGAGGAACCTCGACGCGCCCGGCTTCCCCCGCGTCCTCATCCCGCCGGCCCGGCTCAAGGATATCCGCCGGGAATTCTACCGGCTCCTGGCCGAGGAGGCCGTGGCCGGTGCCCGGACCCGCCAGGCGGAGGCCCGGCGCCGGGCTCTGGCGGCCCTGGTTCCGGCGGCACAGCCGCGGCGGGAGTCGAGGACGGAGGTCATCGTGCGGATCGAGCACCTGCGGGATGCCTCTCTCCTGCGGCAGCCGGGGGTCGACGGCATCATCCTTCCGGTCTCCCGGGCCAACATCCACCAACTGCCCCTCGCGGCCCGCAAGCTGCGGGGGGACGCTGAGCGGATCACCTGGCACCTGCCGTTCATCATGTTCGACGACGACCTCCCCTTCTACCGGGAGGCGGTGGACGTCATCCTGGCCCACGGATTCCGGCGCTTCGAACTGTCCAACCTCTCCCACGCGGCCCTGCTTAAAGGGCGCGACGCCGAGCGTGCCACCGACTATCGCCTGTTCTCGCTGAACACTCAGGCTATCCTTGCCTGGCACGAACTGGGGGTCACAACCGCCACGCTCTACATCGAGGACGACGCCGAGAACATGGCGCGGCTCCTGGGGGCCGCCGTGCCGGTAAAGCGGCGGGTGCTGGTCTACGCCGGCGTGCCGGCCATGACCACCCGCGTCGCCATCCGCGGGGTGAAGAACGATGCCCCCCTCGTCTCGGACCGGGGCGACGAGTACGACGTGACGATCCGGGGAGACCTCACCACGATTACCCCAGCCACCCGCTTCTCCATCACCCACTTCCGGGGGCAGCTCCAGGAGGCGGGCTGCGGCACCTTCATCGTGGACCTGTCCCAGGCGCCCCGGGAGCGGTGGCGGCCAATCCTCGACACCTTTGCCCGGGGCGGCGAGCTGCCGGGGACCAGCCCCTTCAACTTCGTGATGGGCCTCGTGTGAGGCCAGGCACAAACACATTCACCACAAGGACACGGAGAAAATCACAGGGGGAACCAAAGAGATTTTCCTCCGGGTCCCCTGTGGTTAACTAACCATTTTTTGGAAAACGGGGCTGCAAGGATAGAACAATGGGAACCAGCACTGACTCGGCCATCACCGACTATCTCATCCGCATCGTCACCCGGGAAGGCAACATCCGGGCCCTGGCCTGCGTCACCACCCACCTGGTGGGCGACGCATGCCGCCGCCACGGCACCCTGCCCACGGCCTCGGCCGCCCTGGGGCGGGCCCTGACCGGCGGCGTGCTCATGGGAGCCCTCCTCAAGACCGGTCAACGGATCGCCCTCACCTTCGAGGGGAACGGCCCCCTGCACAAGATCATTGTCGAGGCGGACGCCAACGGCGCCGTGCGCGGGCTTGTCAGGAATCCGGCAGTGAACCTTTTGCGGGACGACGGCAAACTCGACGTGGCCGGAGCCCTGGGGAAGGCCGGATTTCTGACCGTCAGCCGGGATCTTGGCCTCAAGGAGCCCTACACCGGCACGGTCATGCTCCATACCAGCGAGATCGCCGAGGACCTGGCCTGGTACCTGGCTGAGTCGGAGCAGATTCCCTCGGCCGTAGGGCTCGGCGTGTACGTGGAGCAGGACGGATCGGTTGCCGCTGCCGGCGGCTTTCTGATCCAGGCGCTCCCCCCCGGCGATGACCAGCTCATCGACCGGCTCATGGAGCGTATCGGTTCCATGCCGCCGGTAACGGAAATGCTCCGGACCGGGGCAACCCCCGAAGGACTTCTGGAGTACCTCTTCGAGGACATCCCCTTCGACATTCTGGAAAAACGGACCGCAGCACTCGTCTGCTCATGCAGCCGCGAACGGATCGAACGGGTGCTCCTTTCCCTTGGGAGCGACGAACTCTCCTCCCTGATCCACGACCAGGGCAAGGCCTCTGTCGGGTGCGAATTCTGCGGCGAGCACTATAATTTCACACGGGAAGAGCTGGAACGGCTCAGGGACTCCCTCACCGCCGCCTGACCCTCTCGAAAATTCCTCCGCCGGCGGTATACTCTGTATCGTGGGTCCGCGCGGCGCAGGCCGGCCTCGCGGACTCACCACCCCCCACCGCAGCGGAGGTCCCCATGAAGATCATCGACATCACCGTCCCTCTCTCCCCGGATCTCCCCGTCTACCCGGGAGACCCGCCCTTCTCGCTCGAACCGGTGGCCCGCGTGGCCCGGGGCGACGGCGCCAACGTCTCGCGCATCACCCTTGGGACCCACGCCGGCACCCACATCGACGTTCCCCGGCATCTGCGCGATGACGGCGCCTCCGTGGACCAGGTGCCCCTTGACCTGCTGACGGGCAAGGCCCGGGTGCTCGAACTGCGCGACGTGACCGCCATCGGGCGCCGGGAACTGGCCCATCTGCCGGTAAAGGGAGAAGAGCGGATCATCCTCAAGACCGCCAACTCCCTCCTCTGGGGCCACGCCGGCTTCCGCGACAGCTACGCCTCGCTTACTCCCGACGGTGCCCGCTATCTGGCCGAGGCGGGCACGCGCCTGGTGGGGATCGATTACCTCTCCATCGGCCCCTTCGGCAGCGAGGCCGAGGTCCACCGGATCCTTCTGGACGCCGGCATCCTCATCCTGGAGGGGCTGAATCTCGCCGGCGTCGAGCCGGGGCACTACGAACTCCTCTGCCTTCCCCTCAAGATAGCCGGCGGAGACGGCGCACCGGCCCGCGCACTCCTTCGTTCCGTCGCGCGGGTACCGGCCGGGGAATCCTCCTTCGACCCCCACACCACCCGCTGGCCCCTTTCCTGAGGCATTGACTGTGACGCGCCGGCGCACGATTGTCAGTTCGCGGGAGCTCGACCTCCTGCGCCGCCTGCTCATGGAGCGGACCGAGGAGCTGGAGCGCGTCAACGAGCGCCTCTTCCTCGCCGACCAGGTAAAGACCGACTTTCTGTCCCACATGTCGCGGGAATTCCAGCGGCCCCTCAACCATATCGTGGATTTCGCCCAGTGCCTGCGGGAAGAGGCCATGGGGCCGGTCACCCGCGAGCAGCGCATCTGCCTCGACACGATCATCGCCCGGGGCAAGAGGCTTCAGCGCCTGCTGGAAAGGGTCCTCTCCCTCTGCAACGACGAGCTGGGGATGGCCCTGTTCCTGCCCCGGAAGTTCCCGGTGCGCGAAGTGCTGGACCACGTCATGGACAGCCTGGGGGCTGCGGCCGGGAAGCGGGGGGTGGAGCTCCATGCCGGCTGCGGCGATGACGGATGCACCATCACCGCCGACAAGGGGAAATTCACCTTCATCATCGAAGAGCTGGCAACCAACGCCCTCAAGTTCTCGGACCAGGGGGGACGGGTGGACGTTGCCATCGACGCCGTAAAACGGCGCGGGAGGGGCGAAGAGCTGCGGATCAGGGTTTCGGACCAGGGAAGGGGTATCGGCAGCAAAGAGCTGGAGCAGATCTTCCGGAGCTTCGAGATGGGAAAACGGGGCCGGGCGGAACCGGGCAGCCTCGGCATCGGGCTCACCCTGGTCAAACGGTTCGTAGAGCTGCATGGCGGCACCATAACCGTGGAGAGCAGTCCCGGCATCGGGAGCACCTTCACGGTCGTGCTCCCCCGGCAAGGCCCCGCTGAGCGGGTCGGCCCACCGCCCCGGGTGATCCTGGCCGACCAGGACCCTGAACGGCTCCGGGAGCTGGCCGATGCACTGCGGCAGGAGCGGTGCGACATCATCACCGCCGTGGACGGGCGGGACGCCCTCGACAAGGGGATGGCCCAGTCACCTGCACTCTGCATCCTCGCCCTCGACCTGCCGGGAATCGACGGGATCGACGTCTGCTCCCGCCTCAAGGCCCATGAACAGAGCTCCCAGATTCCGGTGATCATCACCGCGCCCCACCGGGATGCATCGGTGCGGGCCCGGTGCGCCCAGGCCGGGGCCGACGGATTCTTCGCCCTTCCCGCCGAAGTGGGCGACCTTCTGATGGCGGCACGGGGGCTCATTGCCCGGAAACTCAGCTACGATTTCCTGAAGCGCAACTATGAAATTGCCGCCAGCGAGGCCTTCACCGACCCTCTCACGGGGCTCTTCAACCTCCGGCAGTTCTGGCTCAGCCTCGACCACGAGCTGAAGCGCGCCCGCCGCTACCGCCGCAACTGCTCGCTGGCCATGATCGACATCGACTGGTTCAAGCACTACAACGACTGCCATGGCCACCTCCGGGGCGACGAGGTCCTCAGGGAGGCTGCCGCCGTGTTCCGCGGCTGCATCCGGACCTCTGACATCGCGGCCCGCTACGGGGGGGAAGAGTTCGTCGTCATCATGCCCGAAACCACCAGGGAACTGGCCCTGCTGGCCGGCGAGAAGCTGCGCCGGGCCGTGGAAGAGCACCCCTTCCCGCTCCGGGAGACCCAGCCCGGCGGCGCTCTCACAATCAGTATCGGCATCGCCACCTTCCCCGACGACGCCGAGGAGGGGCGGGAACTGGTCGAGGCCGCCGACCGGGCCCTCTACCGGGCCAAGGAAGGGGGCCGAAACCGGGTGGTTGCCGCAGTTGCGGACGGAGCCGATTGAGACCGGGGGACCGGGTGATATACTGAACGTCAAGGAGAACGAGGAACTACCGGACTCCCGCATCCTCTCAGGGAAAGGAGATGGAGCACATGTCACGGGTTACTCACAAATCAGTGGTCGAGGAGCAGGGACAGCGGACCGCGCGCAGCACCGACGCTACCTGCCGAAGGTGGGACATGAAGCTGCCCTGTGCAAGAAATGCGGCGCGCTCTACCGCAACAAGCGCTGGACCGTTGCAGGGGAGGAGGCGGGAGCCGGCAACCTTGCCAAGGTGGTCTGCCCCGCCTGTCAGCGGATGGCCGATAACAACCCCGGCGGCATCGTCACCTTTGCCGGCGACTACCTCTTGGCGCACGAGGACGCCATCCTGAATTCCATCAAAAACATCGAGGCCAAGTCCCGGGCAAAGAACCCCCTGGGCCGCATCATGGAGATCAGCCAGGACAAAAACGTCCTCACAATCGCCACCACCGAGGACAAACTGGCCCAAAAGCTGGGCCGCGAGATCTTCAAGGCCCACCGGGGAGAGCTCCACTACCGGTGGAGCCACGGGGAGAGTTTTGTCCGGGTAAGCTGGTTCCGTTAAGCGACAACGGGGGGATGACATGCCGTCATCCCCCCGCCGGGTTTCCTTGTTCGTTCAATCAGTCAGAACGGCCTGCCGTTCAGCGGTCGGCCGGGGCGTCATTCTTCTGGCCGGACGCGGCAGGGCAGTCCTTCGGTCCCATGCCTTGCTTGGCGCAGCCACGCTTCGTGCCGCGGCCTTTGCCACCTTTTTTGCAGCAGGAGCCATCCGCCGGGGCGTCGCAATCGCAGCAGCAACAGCAGCACCCCTGCCCATCCCGAGCCCCTTTCATGCAGCAGCCGCGGCCCGCCTTGTTCTGTGCCGCCCCAGCCGTATCGGTCAAGACCTTCTCCACTGCCCCGAGTGGGACTGCGCCAACGCTGATAACCATAACAGCAGCAATCGTGACAAAAATGTTTCGTAGCATGAACCCCTCCGTTACGTGATTTCGTTCTCTTTATCCCTGGATGTAAAGGAAAAATCAAGGCAATACATCATGCCCCGCCGGACTGGATTCCATGCCGTTCGCAAGCGGCAGTGAACTCCCGGTCAGGGGGTGCCGTGGCGCTCACCGGCCGGCCGTCTTCAGCCCGGAAGGCCATGGTCCGGCAGTGGAGCATCATCCGCGGCGCGGCGATGCCGCCGTAAGTCGTATCCCCTATGATCGGAAGCCCCCCATGGGCCAGATGGACGCGGATCTGGTGGGTGCGGCCGGTGCGGGGGCGGGCCTCCACCAGTGTCGCGCCGTTCCCCCGGGCCACGACCCGGAACTCGGTCAGGGCGGCCTTGCCGACCGGCGCCACCCCGTAGCGGGATGTGCCCACCTTGGCCACGGGCGCGTCGACCTGCCAGGAATCGGCCGGCGGCATGCCCGTCACCAGCGCCCAGTAGACCTTTTCCACCCTCCCTTCTTTCAGTTCCCGCGAGATATGGGCCGCCGACCGGCGGGAGGCGGGAAAGATCATCACCCCGGAGGTTCCCCGGTCGAGGCGGTGGATCACCCGTGCAGGCTCGGCGCTGCCGCGGGCCCGGAAGTGGAGGGTCACGGCATACTCAACGGTCCCCTTGAGCTGGTAGGGAGTCCGCTGGCAGTTGAGCCGGAGGCCTTGTTCACGGCCAGATAGCCGGCGTCTTCGAACAGGATATCTTCGGGCGCCAGGGCAATCTCCCGGTAACGCTCCGGCTCCATTACTCCGAGGACGATTTCGTCACCGGCCTGAAGACGGCGGGACGCCACCCGCGCCATGGTCCCCCCCACAGCGCATCCTCCCCAGTCGATGATGGTGCGGATCCGGGTTTTGGAGAGCTGGGGAAAGAGCCGCGCCGCCCCCTCGTCGAGCCGCACGCCGGCCTGGTCGGCCCCCACCCGCGCCGTCAGGATCATGACTGCCGCACCGAGCCCGCAGAAGGGCCGCAATGGTCTTGCCGTCCCGGATTCCGCCCTCGGCGGCCAGGGCCAGGGCCTCGGCCAGGGGAAGGCGCACGGTTTCGATTTCCTCGTACTGCTCGGGGGTCGCCTCACCCTGGGTAAGACCGACGGCGAGGAACAGGTGGATCCGTTCGTCGAAGACTCCCGGCGAGGTCAGGATCGTGCCGAGGGATTCGAGCCGTTCAGCCGTAAGCCCCGTCTCTTCGGTCAGCTCACGCCGGCCGCAGGCGGAAGGCTCCTCCCCCGGATCGAGCCGGCCCGCCGGGATCTCCAGCAGCACGTCGTCCACGGCCGGCCGGAGCTGACGGATCAGGGTGACCGTTCCGTCCCCGTGGAGCGGCAGGACTCCCACCCCGCCCGGATGCCGCACCACCTGAAAGGTGTGCCACCCTTTGGTGCCGATCCGGACTTCCATCTGCTCCACATTCACCACGAGACCGTTGAAAAGAATCATCCTGTTGCGGGTATCCATGCACTCCATCCTCCGCGAAATGGGAGGAGAGTACCACCTTCACCGGCAGGGGAAAAGCGGTTTTATTGCCGGACAGCACAAGCTAGTGTCACTTCGGATGCAAAAAAGCTCAAGCAATGAAACTATGGTGACGAAATGGTATACTACCGGGTACCATCCTTTTCCTACGGCGGCGCCAATGAGACGAGCAAGCCTTAAAACCAAGACAGCCCTCTTCGTGCTTTTCGTCTTCTTTACCACGACACCCGCGGCGATCTACCTGACGCTCGAGTTCTTCGGCAAGTCGCTGCGGGATGTGGTGAATACCCACCAGGCGACCCTGCTGTCCCGGGTCGGCGCAGAGATAGACGAAAAGCTCCAGGGCAGCCACGATGCCCTCATAAGTATCGCTCGCCTGGCCACCGCCGACGACGTGACGTCCCCCGGGAACGCCCGGCGCTTTCTCCAGCGCTATCCCCTGCTGGCCGCGTTCTTCGATAACGGAGCGTTCGTGTTCACGCCCGACGGAATCCTGCTGGCCGAGACCAATCAGGGGCTGCAGCGCACCGGCCTCGACTTCTCCGCCCGCGAGTACATCCGGCAGACCAGGGTCTCGGAGCGCCCCTACATCTCGCGGCCCTTCGTGTCGAGCCAGCCCCACCACCATCCCACCGTCATGTTCACTGCCCCGGTCTTTACGCCGAACGGAACCCTCGTCGCCATACTCGGGGGGAGCATGGACCTGCTCAAAGGGAATTTCATCGGCTCCCTGGCCTCTACCCGCATCGGCAAGGAAGGTATCTTTTACCTGTTTGCCGATGACGGCGCCCTGATCATGCATCCCCAACGGGAAAGCATCCTGCAGCAGAGTGTCAAGCCGGAAATCCTGCACCTGGCATCCTCCCTGCCCAAGGGAGACGTCATCTCGGTCGAAACCGTTGCCAGCGACACTGCCATGCTGAGCACCCTGAAAAAGCTGCGCCAGACCACGTGGACCCTTGCGGCCGACCTGCCGGAGGACGAGGCCTATGCGCCGCTCCGCATGGCGGAGCGTTCGGCATGGATGGCTGTCATCCCCTGGGGACTCCTGAGCGCGGCCGCCATCTGGCTCCTCATGCGCCGCCTGACACTGCCGATCCTCGCGCTGGAGCGCCAGATCCGGGGAGCCGAGGACAGCGGCGCCCACCGCAACGTACTGATCCGTTCGGGTGATGAGATCGAACGGGTGGCCGAGGCATTCAACGGCCTCGTTAACCGGCTCATCGAAAAGGAAGACCGGCTCGTCCATCTCTCCAACCACGACTCCCTGACCGGCCTCTACAACCGGCTCTTTTTCGAGGCGGAGATGCAGCGGATCGACCGGGGGCGGCACTTCCCCGTGAGCATGGTGATGGTCGACGTGGACAATCTCAAGGCGGCGAACGACACCTTCGGCCACACTGCGGGCGACACCCTCATCGTCAAGGCGGCCCAGGCCCTGCGGGCGGCATTCCGGTCCGAAGACGTGGTGGCGCGGGTCGGTGGCGACGAATTTGCCGTCATCATGGAGGGCTCCGACCACGAAACGGCGCTGGAGGCACTGGAGCGGGTCCGGGAAACCGTAGCCCTGCTCAACTCCGATGGAGATTCTCCCGAGCTCAGCCTTTCCCTGGGCACGGCAACGGCCACGGCGCCACTCACCCTCGACCAAACCTGGCGCCTGGCGGACCAGCGCATGTACGCCGACAAGGCGCGCCGCAAGGCATCGAAGGTAATTGGAAGCAGTTCCGCTTCCCGGGATGCAGCCCCTCCGGCCTTCTGACCGCAGACGCCGCATCCTCTGGAACAGGGTACGGCTACGGCCTTACCCGGAGAACACAGGATGATTCTCACGGCAGCCAACCGCTTCCCCGGGTTGCGTTCACTCCGGGCATACCTCGAACGGTCGTGGGCGAGCCTGCGGCGCCCATCCGCGCCAGTCCTTGCGGTCCTGGCCCTCCTTCTCGCCCTTTCTCCCGCCCAGACGGCCCACGCATCCGCTCCCGGCTCCCTCCTCGGCAGGATCCTTGTGCTGCACTCGTACCATCCCGGCTTCACCTGGACCAGCGAAGAGACGGCCGGCATCATGGCAGCCTTCAGGAAGGCCGATCCGGATGCGGACCCGTTTGTGGAATACCTGGATGCCAAGCGTTACGGCGGACCGGCCTACGAACGGCTCCTTACGGACCTCTTCCGCCACAAGTATGCCGGCACCGACCTCCAGGTGGTCGTCGCCACCGACAATGCCGCCTTCGACTTTGCCGCCAACCACCGGGCCGAGATCTTTCCCCAAGCGGCCATCGTGTTCTGCGGCCTGAACGGATTTTCCGACAGCACCCTGGCCGGACGGACCAACATCACCGGCGTCGTGGAGGAAGCCGATCCACTCAGGACCATCACTCTCGCCCTCTCCCTCCATCCCGACCGCCGCCGGGTGGTTGTCATCAGCGATACGACCGAAACCGGCCGGGTCATCGCCGACGGCGTCCGGCAGGCCATGGGTCATTACCGCGCCCGGGCCAGCATCGAAATAATCCAGAATGTGACCATGACGGAGCTGGCCACGGCCGTTGAACGCCTGGGCAACGACAGCCTGATCGTCCTTGGCGCCTTCAACCGGGACCGTCAGGGACGGTCCTTCACCTATGAAGAGGTCCTGAGGTTCGTGCATGACCGGACCAACGTCCCCATTTACGGCCTCTGGACCTTCCAACTGGGCAAGGGCATCGTCGGCGGCAGCCTGCTGTCCGGCCGGCAGCAGGGAGAAGCCGCCGGACGGATGGCGTTGCGCATCCTCAGGGGCGAACGGCCCGAAACCATCGGGATAGATCGCGCGGTCCCGCCGGTCCTCCGCTTCGACTACCGCGAGCTGGAGCGCTTCGGCATCAACCGCGACAGCCTGCCGGCCGGGAGCGAAATCGTCAACGAGCCGAACCGCCCCCTGCATACCTACCGCCGCGAACTGGCCATTGCCGCGGCGGCCTTCCTGGTGCTGTGCGGCATCATTGCCCTGCTCGTCGCCATGCTGCGCCAGCGCACCCTGCTTGAGCGCAGGCTCCGCACCTCCGAGCAGGAGTACCGTCAGTTGGTGCAGAACGCCAACAGCATCATCCTGCGCTTCGATACGGGCGGGAACATAACCTACGCGAACGAGTTCGCCGAGGGCTTTTTCGGGTACCCGGCCACAGAGCTCGTGGGCAAAAACGTCGTGGGTACCATCACCCCGGAACGGGAATCGACGGGCAGGGATCTGGCGGTCATGGTCGGGGAAGTCTGTGGTAACCCGGACAGATACACCCACAACGTCAACGAGAACATCCTGCGCAACGGCGAACGGGTCTGGATCAGTTGGGCCAACAAGCCCCTGACGGACGAGCGGGGCAACCTGCGGGAGATCCTGAGCATCGGCAACGACATCACCCACCTGAAGGAGGTGCAGGAAGAAATCCTCAGGCTCAACGTCGCCCTGGAGGAGCGGGTCCGGGAGCGGACCGCCCAGTTGGAGAGCTCCAACCGGGAACTGGAGTCGTTCTGCTACTCGGTCTCCCACGATCTGCGGGCACCCCTGCGGCACATCAACAGCTACAGCCGGATTCTTCTGGAGGACTATCTGCACCTGTTGGACGAGCAGGGGCAGCATTTCCTGCAACGCCTTCAGGCGGCAAGCCACCGCATGGGGCAACTCATCGACGACCTGCTGGAGCTGTCGCGGGTGTCCCGGGCGGAGATGGAGTGCGAACGGGTTGATCTGACGGAGTTGGCCAGGGGTGTGATCGAGGATCTGCGCGAAGGGGATGACGGCCGGAACATCGATGTGCGGATCACGGAGGGAATGACCGCCTGGGGTGACCGCCGGCTGCTCCTGCTCGTGCTCCAAAATCTCATCGGCAATGCCTGGAAGTACAGCTCGAAACGGGAACGTGCGGTCATCGAGGTGGCTGTGGAGCGGCGCAACGGACGCGACGCGTTTCTGGTGCGCGACAACGGCGTAGGGTTCGACATGGCCTTCGCCGATAAGCTCTTCGGCGCCTTCCAGCGACTCCATTCACCGGTTGAGTTCGAGGGAACCGGCATCGGGCTCGCCACCGTGCAGCGGATCATCCACCGTCACGGGGGGGACATCTGGGCCGATGCGGAACCGGACCGGGGGGCGGCGTTCTTTTTCACGCTGCCTCCGGAACAGTGCCCTCCGGGCAGAGACGCGAGCCCGCCTCCGCCCGAGGGGACGTGAGTCAGAGACTGCAGCGCAACAGTTTCTTCCCGTCCCGAAACAGGATTTCGACCTTATTCGGCTTGATGACCGCCGTCACGATGCCGATGCCGAACGTCGGATGGTTCACCAGCGCATCGACCCGGAAGGAGGCGTCCATGGCATAGGAGGCCGCTGAGGCCGGATCGCGCCCCTCCATGGCGTGCTCCCATTCCGAAGGGCCCGCCGCGGCCGAAGCCCGGCGCGGCTTCTCCCCGGCCGGACGGCGCGTCGCCGTTTTCTTCTCTTCCTGGGGCGAGTGGTAGTTGTGCTGGCCGCCGCAGGTGTTGCACTGGACCCGCACTACCCGCGTCCCCACCATGGCCACGATGGTGTGATTGAACACCGCCCTGCACTTGGTACAGCGCGCCTCTATGATATCTCCCGCTGAAATCGGTCTGCCGCTCATCATTGGTACCCTCGTGGCCAATGGCCGTTAATCCGTCTGCCGACGCCTGCAAAGGGAGGGGTTATAGCACTTCGCCCGGACCGAGTCAAGGGCGTTCCCCCGAACGTGCCGGCGGAAGTATGGACCTGCCCGTTGAAAACATGCTATGGTTGAAACATATTCGCAACGAGGTCGGACAACGCAATGAATGTCGAACAAATGAAGGTGGTCCTGCGGGAGATCCTCGCCAGGACCGACCTGACGCCGTGCATCGTCGGCCACCGGGGGGTCGGCAAAACCGCCGGCATCGTACAGCTCTGCCGGGAGACCGGCCGCCGCTACCAGCCGTTCGCCTCGGCCAGATGGAGGTGGGGGATCTGGTGGGCATCCCCTATCGCGAAAAGGACGTCATGTACTGGTCGCGTCCCTGCTGGTGGCCAGACGACGGCGCCCCGGACACGCTCATCCACTGCGATGAGCTGAACCGTGCCCAGCAGGAGGACACCCTCCAGGCCATCTTCCAGTTCGTGGAGCCCCCTTCCGAGGGAAACCGCCGTGCGCTCCACACTCACACCCTCCACCCCCGGCACAAGGTGGTGGTGACCATCAACCCGCCTGACGGCACCTACCAGGTGGCGACCCTTGACCGGGCCCTCATCGACCGGATGGTGATGCTCTACGTGGAAACCGACTACCAGTGCTGGGCCCGCTACGCCGCGGCCAGGGACCTGGACCAGGGGGTGCGCCGGTTCCTGGCGGCCAACACCTCGCTCCTGGCCAGCCAGGGAAGCCCCCTGGAGATGGACGCCGAACCCACCGAGCGGGGCTGGGAAATGGTGAGTATCCTGCGCCGGCAGTGCCGTTTCCCCCGGGAACTGGAGATGGAGATCTACGCCGGCATCATCGGCAAGGAGGCTGCCATCGCCTTCCTGCGCTGGTGCGCCGACCATGCGGCCCGGCCCGTAACCGCCGCCGAAGTGCTCAATCACTGGGACAGCGTGGCGGAAAAGCTCAGGGCCCAGCGGGACGACCAGCAGGCGGTCACCATGAGCGACATCGTCACCACCCTCACGGGCAACGGGGCACTGGCGCCGGATCAGGAGGAAAACCTCGTCCGCTACATCGACATCCTTCCCCGCGACATGCGCTTCGGCCTCGTCAAGTCGTTGCTGCGCATCCCCCCCGTGGCCCTGGCCCTCTCCCGCGACAAGTACGACGGGGTCGTATTCGACGCCATCCGGGCCATCAGCGCCGAGGCCCGATGACAGCAGCCGCCCACCGGAAAACCCTCCCCAACGGCCTGCGCGTGGTGGCGGTGGAAATGCCCCACCTTCACAGCACCGAGATCGCGGTCTACGTACGCGTCGGCGGACGCGACGACAGCCGTGCCACGGCCGGTCTCGCCCATTTCCTGGAGCACATGCTCTTCCGGGGCACCGCCGAGCACCCCACCAACCTGGAGCTGGAGGCCGCCTTCGAGGCTATCGGCGGCTGCGTCAATGCCGCGACCGACGCCGAATCCACCAGCTACTATTCCCGCGTCCACCCCGATCATGTGGCCGAAGGGCTGCGCCTGTTGGCAGCCATGATCCTCACGCCGACCTTTCCGGGCATTGATATCGAAAAGCGGATCATCACCGAGGAAGCCCTGGAAGACATCAACGACCACGGTGACGACATCAACCCCGACAACCTCTCCAGCAGCATGCTCTGGCCCGGCCACCCCCTCGGCATGCCGACCATCGGCTACCTGGACACCATCTCGGCCATCACCGAGGCCGACCTGAGGGGGCACATGGCCCGCTACTACGTGCCCACCAACGCGGTGGTCGTAGCAGCCGGACGGGTCAAGGCCGACGATGTCTTCGGAGCCGTCGCCGATGCCTTCGGCACCTGGGCGGGACCGGCGGCACCCGGCCGGCTGCCGCCCCCGTCGGACCAGGACGAACCCCGCAACCTCTTCGTGAAGGACGCAGACAGCCAGGTGAATCTGCAGATAACCTTTCGCGGATTCTCCCGCCCCGACCCGCAGTTGGCGGCAACCCGTCTCCTGCGGCGCGTTCTGGCGGGAGGTGGCTGCTCGCGCCTCCACCTGAACCTGCGGGAGCGGCTCGGCATCGTCTACTCCGTTGACGCCCAGGTTGCCGCCTACGACGAGACCGGCTGCTTTTCCATCGAGCTGTCCACTGCACCGGAAAATCTGCTCACTGCCGTGGAGGAGGTCCTTGAGGAAACCCGGAAACTGGCTACGGAGCCGGTTGGCGCGGAGGAACTCCGCCGGGTTCGGCAGGGATATTTCTTTGACCTCGCCTATAGCGAAGACTCAACCTTCGAGATGCAGGCGCGCTACGGGTGGGGCGAGCTGATGGGAATGGTCAAGGGAATCGACGAGGAGCGGGCCGAGATGGGGGCCGTGGACGAGGCCACCCTCCAGGCGGTCGCATGGCGGCTCTTTGCCCCGGCCGCCCTCAACCTCGTGGCCGTCGGGCCGGTCACCGCTGCTGCAAAGCGGCGGGTGGAGCAGGTGCTGCGACGCTACGCCAAGGAATTTCCTACTTCATTTCAACCACCCGGGCCCTGATCCTGCCGACCACGGCGGCAATGACCGCCAGCCGGTCGGGGCTTTCCCCCTCCACCAACTTCACATGGGAGGCATCGGCAGGCACCTGGTCAAAGGTAGGGTCCACCTGTTGCCAGGCGCCATCCACAAGGACCTCGGCCCAACTGTGATAGAGCAGGCCCTTTCCGTCCAGGGCGACGAGTCCTGACACGAACCGCGCCGGAATGCCCGCAGCACGGGCCAGGGAGACGAAAAGGCGGGCATGCGACTGGCAGTTGCCCGTGCGTGAGGCAAGCGTGTCGAGGGGAGACGGGGCATCGGTGACACTGTCTTTCACGTAGCTGCTCACCCAGGTCACCAGCTTTGCCAGCCGGCCTCGGGCGGAGGCCTCATCCCCGATCACCCGCCGGGCCGTGGCCACGATCTCGGGATGATCCGCCGGCAGGAGATCGGTAGGGGCCAGCCAGGGAGCCAGGGCAGCAGCATCAACCGCAGGTGCGCTGTCTCCACCCGCCGTAGCGGACGGCACCACCGGCTCCACCGTGACCTGCACGCGTCCGTCGCCCAGACGCCGCACGCTCTGCCCTCCCCCATCGGGCAGCGACATCTCCCGGGGGATTCCCTCAAGATTGATCACGAGACTCTTGAGCGCCCGGACCCGCTCGAGGGGAGGATTCAGCCGCACGAGGCTGAAGTCGAGGATCATGTCACGCCGGGACAGGGTGGCTTCGGCCAGGAATCGCCGCCCTGCGTCGCCGTCCTCGGCCACGGTCTCCACCAGGCCGTCACGCACCGACTCGCGGAGGGTGTTCCCATCCCGGTCCACCCAGACTTCATTGTCGACCATGGGGTAGAGGTCGTTCACCATGTGGACGGCCTGTATCCCGCCTGCCGCAGTATCCGCCCCCTGCACGGTGATGGCGACGCTTTTCAGGGAAACACCTTCCACATCGAGCATGGTTACCTTGTAGCGCCTTCCCGCAACGGCCCCTTTCATGAGCGGATAGAGGTTCAGGGCCGGCGGCGGGTATACTGCCCCCTTGGTCTTGAGGAGCTTCTCCCTCCGGCTGCCTCCCCGTTCGAGCCATACCTTCACGCCCGACGGCGTCGTTTCGCCTTCCAGCCGCTGGGGAGTACCGTCGAGCACCTGCTCCACCCGGAAGGAGCGGAGGGCAAGGTCACGCCCCACCCGATAGACCTCGCGGGAAGCCGCCTCGCGCGAAAAGCCGAGGACAACCATCCTGACGCTCCCCTCCACCGTCATCTCGTAGCCGTCGTCCACCGCGGTTATCACCTGCCGGCCGAAGCCGGTCCGCTCACCGCCCATGAAGATGCCGAACCACCGCTCGCCCCCGGGCGGCTTCGCCAGGAGTGGCGCGGACAGCCGGGAATCCCCGGCCCGGGCAGTGGACTGGAGAAGGAACGTGACAAGAAAAACGACTATGATCCTGACAAGGGTACGGGGCATATGCATGGCGTGCTGGGCTCGAAACGGCGCTGAAAACGGCGCGATGTCCGACTTGCGTCGGACGGCCGCGCCATGGCGGACATCTATTCCGTGAAAATCGGCTCCTTTGCCGTTTCAGGGCGCTTCTCGCTCTGGGGTACGGAGCAGCGGTTCTCTGGGGCGGGGCTGTCCGGCTCGCCCCTGTCCAGTTCCTGCCGCACAAGCACGGCGGCACGATCAAGCAGGCTCTTTCTGCCGCTGTCCGACAGGCGCCTGAATTCGATGATGAGTTTATGCTCGTCCATGCTCAGGTCCATGGTCGATTCTCCTTTGGGGATGAGAATCCCCTCTGCGGGGGTTGTGGAGGTTATACCACAATCGCAGGGGCGCGCGCAATCGGGCCGGGCCGATCGACAACGACATGCGGGCCACGAGAGCGTTCACATGAAAAACTCTTTAAATACAACAAATTATCTTGTCCTATTTACTTGCGGAGCCAGAATGATCGCGTTATAGTTTAGATAGAAAAAGAGTTGCGAGGGTCGAGAGATCCTCATTATGCCCTAGCCGACTTTCCCTCCTAGTCGCTAGGGTGTTTTTTTGCCACCAGCCCACTGCGCCACACTTGGCACAGTGTATACTTTGTGTGTCACTTATTGCACACCGCCTTTCCATGGTGTATGGTGCATGTGTACAGGAGGTGCCATGGAGCCGATCATTACCGACAAGGAAAAGTGCCGCAAGTGCTACTGCTGCGTCAGGAGCTGCCCGGTCAAGGCGATCAAGGTTGAAAAGCGCTACACCGAGATCATCTTCGACCGCTGCATCGGTTGCGGCAACTGCCTGAGCAACTGCCCCCAACGCGCAAAGATGGTGGCCGACAAGGTGGGCGTCACCGAGAGCCTCCTCACCTCGGAAGACGAGGTGATAGCCGTGCTCGGCTCATCATTTCCGGCCTTTTTTCACAACGTTGCACCTGGCAAACTGGTGGCCGGCCTCAAGCGGATCGGCTTCCGCCAAGTCCACGAAGGGGCCTACGGCGCTGAACTGATTGCCGGGGACTATGCCCGCATCACCGGCGACAACGACCGGACCCACATTTCGTCCCACTGCCCGGCCATCGTCGACCTGATCGAACGACACTACCCGAAACTGCTCAGGAACCTGGTGCCCGTCGTTTCGCCCATGATTGCCATGGGGCGCTATCTCAAGGGAGTTCTTGGCCCCAAGGCCAAGGTGGTCTATATCAGTTCCTGCATTGCCGCAAAGTTTGAAACCCAGATGACGGAAACGCGGGGAGCCATAGACATTGTGCTCACCTATCGCGAGCTGGAGGGCATTTTCCGCAGCCGGCAGATTTCCCTCCCGACCCTTGAGGCGCTTCCCTTTGACGGGCTCACACCTACGGTGGGCAGGCTTTTCCCCATCAACGGGGGGACGTTCCGGTCGTTCTCCATGCCGTCGAACCCCCTGGACACCGAGGTAGTTTCCGCCTGTGGCGAGGTGAACGTCATGGGCATCATCAAGGACATGGCTGCCGGCAGGATCGCCCCCCGCTTTGCCGACCTGCGCTTCTGCTATGACGGGTGCATCGGCGGCCCCGGCCGCAACAGCGATCTGACCGAGTTCTACCGCCGCAACCTGATCATCAACCACTACAAGCAGGATATCCCCCACGAGACAGCCCCCCACCACCTCTCCCCCCGCGAGCAGGCCGGCCTGACCCGCACGTTTGCCAGCAAGCACGCGCGCCTGGAGTCGCCGAAGGGGAACGACGTCCGCAAGATTCTCCAGGCCACCAGCAAGTATTCGGTCAAGGACGAACTCAATTGCCGCGCCTGCGGCTACCGCACCTGCCGCGAGTACGCCGCGGCGGTCTACCAGGGTCTGGCCGAGATCGAGATGTGCCTTCCCTACAACCTCCAGCAACTGGAAGAAGACCGGGGGCGCCTGATCCAGAAGTACGAGCTCGCCCGCCGGGAGCTCGACCGCGAGTACACCGACGAATTCATCGTCGGCAACGACCGCAAGACCCTGGAAGTCCTCGACCTCATCAAGCAGGTGGGGCCGACGCCGACAACGGTTCTGATCCGGGGCGAGTCGGGGACCGGCAAGGAACTCACCGCCCGGGCCATTCATCGTTTCAGCAAGCGCAACGACAAGCCGTTGGTGACCCTGAACTGCACCACCATCACCGACTCCCTTCTGGAGAGCGAGCTCTTCGGACACAAACGGGGGGCCTTCACCGGCGCCATCGCCGAGAAAAAGGGGCTGTTCGAGGCAGCCGACGGCGGCACCATCTTCCTGGACGAAATCGGCGATATTACGCCGAAGCTACAGGCGGAGCTGCTGCGGGTCCTCGATACGGGCGAGGTCCGCCCCGTGGGGGGCACGGCCGCACGCAAGGTGGACGTACGCCTCATCGCCGCAACCAATCGCAACCTCGAAGAAGGAGTGCGCGAGGGCTGGTTCCGCGAGGATCTGTATTATCGCCTCAACGTCTTTACCATCACCATGCCGCCCCTGCGCAACCGGGTGGAGTCGATTCCGATCCTGGCGCACCACTTCATGGAAAAGGCCAGCACCAAACTGAACAAGCGGCTCTCCGCCATCGAAGAGCGGGCCGTGATCGCCCTCACCACGTACCCCTGGCCCGGCAACATCCGCGAGATGCAGAACGTCATCGAGCGGGCCGCGGTCCTTGCCCACGACGATGTCATCCACTTGGAGAACCTCCCTCTGGCCCTTTCGGAAAACCTGGAAGGAAGCCCGACCGCCGACCTGGACATGCGGTCCTCCTTCCGGGCCGAGCGCGAAAGACATGTGGTCAAACTCGAGAAGAAGCTGATCCAACGCTACCTGGCCGAAGCCAACGGCAACGTGAGCCGCGCGGCGCGGCTCGCCAACATCCCCCGTCGCACTTTTTACCGACTGCTCGACAAGTATCGCCTCAAGGAAAAGGACGTGCGGGATATGCCACGGGAAGACAGACCATAGTGTGCATTTTTGGCCAAACCTGTGCCATCCATGACACAGACATGTATACAGAGATTTTTATTAGATTATTTTTATATTCAACTTAACAACGATTTCAACGTGTTACAACTCTCCTCTTTAACCTCCAAACTTGGCATGCATATGGCATATTACACCCTAAATTCGATATCAACGATGCCAATCAATGGACGGAGGATACCAGACATGGGAAAAATGAGAGAAAATCCGCGGTACAACGTTATCTCCATGAGGATCAGCGACGAAGAGCGTGATCGTCTGCAGGCGATCATGGAAGCCACCCACAAGAGCGTATCGGACATCATGAGGGAAGCCATGGAGCTCTTCTCTGTCCAGCTCGAGCAATCTCAATCTACAGACCAGAAGGCCGCCTGATCTTCACAAAAAAACGGGGCATCCCTGGCATGGGATGCCCCGCACATCGTCGTCAGATGAAGCGAACCGGGCGGAACTGATCCGCAGTGGCTCGTTTTTTTCGTTTCAGAGCGCCTATTTCACCTTCCAGGTTGTTCCCTGGGCCGAGTCCAGAAGCAGAATCCCCTGGTCCGCCAGGGTATCGCGAATCTCGTCGGCACGGCGGAAATCCCGGGCCTTGCGGGCCGCGTTCCGCTCATCGATCAGACGCTCGATCTCGGCGGCCTCGATGGGCAGAGCCGCTGCCTTGCGACTTTTGAGCCGCTCCACGAATGCGCCCGGCTCCGACGAGAACAGGCCAAGCACCGCCCCCACCCGATCGATTGCCTCCCGCGCGCCGGCCAGTGCGACCCGGCCGCTCTCACCCTCTGCAAGCACCCGGTTGACCGTCCGCACCAGATCAAAGACATAGCCCAACGCCTGGGCCGTATTGAAATCGTCGTCCATTGCCTCACGGAAGCGGGCCGGAAGCCCGGCCGTCTTTTCGGCCAGTTCCTCGTCGATCCGGCCCGTGCCCGTGCCGCCCGCGGCCACGGCCTCGTCGATGCCGGCCAGGGCATTGTAGATCCGCTCCAGCCCCGCCGCGGCCTCCTTCAGGTTCTGATCCGAAAAATCAATGGGGGAACGGTAGTGGGCCGACAGGAGGAAGAACCGGAGCACCTCGGGGTCATAGCTCTCCAGCACCTCCTTGATGGTGAAGAAATTGCCGAGGGACTTGCTCATCTTCTCGGCATTGATGTTCACGAAGCCGTTATGGATCCAGTAGCGGGCAAAGGGCTTGCCATTGGCCGCCTCGGACTGGGCAATCTCGTTTTCGTGGTGGGGAAATACCAGATCCTTGCCGCCGCCGTGAATATCGAAGGTTTCGCCCAGATATTTCATGCTCATGGCGGAGCACTCGATGTGCCAGCCGGGACGCCCCTGGCCCCAGGGGGAATCCCAGCAGGGCTCGCCCGGCTTTGACCCTTTCCAGAGGGCAAAGTCCATGGGATGGCGTTTTTTCTCTCCCACCTCGATGCGTGCGCCGGCCTGCATTTCCTCAAGGTTGCGCTTGGAGAGCTTCAGGTACTGGTCAAAGGCCTCAACGCTGAAGTAGACGTCTCCGTCGGCGGCATAGGCAAAACCCTTTGCCACCAAACGCTCGATGACCTGGATCATCTCGGCGATGTGCTCGGTGGCCTTGGGCTGATAGGTCGGCAGATCGAGCCCCAGAGCCGCCATATCCCGGTCGAACTCGGCAATGAAACGCTCGGAGATGACGTTGAACGGCACCCCCTCCTTGTTGGCCCGATTGATGATCTTGTCGTCCACGTCGGTATAGTTGCGGACATAGGTCACCTCGTAGCCTGCGTGGCGGAGGTAGCGGTAGATCATGTCGAAGACCACGTTGGCCCGGGCGTGACCGATGTGGCAGTGGTCATAGACCGTGACGCCGCAGACGTACATCTTCACCCGGCCCGGCTCAAGCGTGACGAAATCTTCCTTTGTGCCCGAAAGCGTGTTGTAGACGCGCAATGCCATGGAAAGCCCTTTCAGATTCTTAATTCTACGTATTACTTCTTGGCCCACGAATCCCGCAGCGTCACGGTCCGGTTGAAGACCGGCGCGCCGGGCTGCGAATCGACGCGGTCAGCGCAGAAGTATCCCTGACGCTCGAACTGGAAGCGATCCTCGGGCCGGGCCAGAGCCAGGGAGGGCTCCAGCCGGCAATCCCGAACGATTTCCACCGACAGGGGATTGAGAAGCTCCTTCCAGTCGTCGCCCGAGGGGTTGGGAACGGTGAAGAGCCGATCGTAAAGCCTGACCTCGGCAGTCACGGCATGGGTCGCCGAGACCCAGTGAATGACCCCCTTGACCTTGCGCTCCGAACCGGGAAGGCCGCTGCGGGTCTCCGGATCATAGGTGCAGCGTACCGTGGTCACGTTCCCCTCGCCATCACGCTCCACCCCGGTGCATTTCACGATGTACGCGCCCCGCAGGCGGATTTCTTCGCCCGGCGAAAGACGCTTGAACCCCTTGGGAGGGACCTCCATGAAATCGTCGCGCTCGATGAAAAGCTCCCGTCCAAAGGGGACCGGCCGGCCGCCCAGGTCGGGACGCTGGGGGTGATAGGCAATGGTGAGATCCTCCGCCGCCCCCTCGGGATAGTTTTCGATCACCAGCCGAAGGGGCCGCAAGACCGCCATGACCCGGGGGGCGCGTTCGTTCAGATCCTGGCGCACGCTCTCTTCCAGAATGCTCATGTCGATCCAGCTATCGCTGCGTCCCACGCCGATGGTGTCGCAGAAATTCCGGATCGCCCCGGGGGTGAAGCCCCGGCGGCGGATGCCCATGATGGTCGGCATGCGTGGGTCGTCCCAGCCGGTCACGTCGCCGTCCTTCACCAACTGGAGCAGCTTGCGCTTGCTCATGACCGCATAGGTGAGGTTCAGGCGGGCGAACTCGTACTGACGCGGCCGGGTCGGTACCGGCAGGTTATCCAGAAACCACTCGTAAAGCGGCTTATGATCTTCGAACTCCAGGGTGCAGACGGAGTGGGTGATCCCTTCGATGGCGTCCGACTGGCCATGGGCGTAGTCATACATGGGGTAGATACACCACTTGTCGCCGGCATGGGGGTGCGGGGCATGGAGAATCCGGTACATGACCGGATCCCGCAGGTTGATGTTGGGCGAGGCCATGTCGATCCTGGCCCGCAGCACCTTTGCTCCATCGGGAAACTCCCCGGCCCGCATCCGGCGGAACAGATCCAGGTTTTCCTCCGCAGTGCGGCTGCGGTAGGGACTCTCCTTGCCCGGCTCGGTGAGGGTGCCGCGGTAGGAGCGGATCTCATCGGCCGTCAAGTCGTCCACGTAGGCCTTGCCCTGCATGATGAGGTATTCGGCCCACTGGTAGAGTTGCTCGAAGTAGTCGGAGGCGTAATAGCAGTGCTCCCCCCACTCGAAGCCGAGCCACCGGACGCTCTCCTTGATCGACTCGATGTACTCGGTCTCCTCTTTCACCGGGTTGGTGTCGTCGAAGCGGAGATGGCAGCGTCCCCCGAAATCCCGCGCCAGCCCGAAGTTGAGGCAGATTGATTTGGCGTGGCCGATGTGGAGATAGCCATTGGGCTCGGGGGGGAAACGGGTGACAATGGTCCGGTGCTTGCCGCTCTTGAGATCATCCTCGACGATGGTTCGCAGGAAGTTGGTGACGTGGGCTGGTTCAGTGGTCGACATTGGGCTGTCCTCGCGCAATTCTATGGGCTGCTATTTCTCTTCCATGAGCACCACCGCGTAGGCGGCGATCCCCTCGCCACGCCCCGCGAACCCAAGCTCTTCGGTGGTGGTCGCCTTGACGTTCACCCGATCGGGGTCCGCCATCAGGTCGGCGGCGATATGTTCACGCATGAGAGGGATATGGGACGCCATCTTGGGGCGCTGGGCCACGATGGTGGCATCCAGGTTGCCGAGGCGGAATCCGTGCCGGTCCGCCAGTTCCATGACGTGGCGGAGCAGTGCCCGGCTGTCGGCGCCCTTGTACCGGGGATCGGTGTCGGGAAAATGCTTGCCGATATCTCCCAGGGCCAGGGCACCGAGAATGGCGTCTGAGATGGCGTGGAGCAACACATCGGCATCCGAATGCCCCAGCAGGCCCAGGTCGTAGGGAATGTCGACGCCGCCGACGATCAGTTTTCGTCCCATCACCAGGCGGTGAACGTCATAGCCGTGGCCGATCCTCATGGTATGCACCTTTCTTTCGCAACGCGCGGAGCCGGTCGCCCACTCACGCCGCGATCTCCTTCAGAAACGCCTCGGCCAGGACCATGTCCTCGGGCGTCGTGATCTTGATATTGCGGTAATCTCCCACGACGATCCTCACGCTACGGCCCAGGCGCTCCACGAGCATGGCATCGTCGGTGCCGAGAAAGCGTTCCGCATCGGCAATTTCGTGAGCCGCGCGGATGACGGCGTAGCGGAACGCCTGGGGCGTCTGGGCGAGCCAAAGGGTCTCCCGGGGGGGGGTGCCGGTGATGATACCGTCTTCGACCGTCTTCACCGTGTCCTTGGCCGGCACGGCCACGAGGGCTCCGTCGTCCTCCCGGGCCACGGCGGCGGCCCGGGCCAGCACGTCCGCACTGACAAAGGGGCGGACCCCATCATGGATAAGGACCACGTCGTCATCCGCCGCAACCCCCTCCATGGCCCGCAGCCCGTTCAGGACCGAGTGCTGGCGCTCCGCACCGCCGGCAACAATGCCGCGAACCTTGGCGAAACCGTAGCGTTCGACTACCTGTTCACGGCAGAAGGGAATCTCGTCCTCGGGAGTGATGACAAATATGCCGTCAACAAAGGACGTCCCCTCGAAAACGCTCAGGGTATGGGCGAGAATCGGCTTCCCCGCAAGGAGGAGGTACTGCTTGTTGATGGAGGCCCCCATCCGCTTACCCATGCCGGCGGCCGGGACCAGGGCGAAAACGGCCATGGTTTCTTCCCCTGGCGCCGTGCTGGGCGGCGCCACAAATACGGCCCGGCCTGCGCGGAAAACGGCGCCGGTCGGGCCGGAATGAGCTGATTATACCGAAGGATCGCTAAAAGACCAGCCAAAAGTAGTGCGAAGGAGTGCCCCCGGCCGCGTCAGCCGGCCAGCTCCCGCAGGGCGGAGACAACCGCCGGGGCATCGTCGTCCAGGAGGGTCCGCGCATCGAGCAGGAAGCGTCCCCGGTTGATGCGTCCGATCACCGGCACGGCCATGCGCCGGAGCCGCGCCTCCATCTCCTGGGGAGACACCCCGTCCACGTCAACGGCGATGAGTGTCGTGGGCAACTCCAGCAGGGGATAGGCACCACCTCCCACCTGGGAAACACCGTCAAGGGAAGCAAGCCGTACGGAAGAGGGAATGCCGCGGCGCAAACGACGCATGAATTGCCGGGCACGCAGCCGTAGTTCCTCGGCCGAGGCGGTCAACATCCGCAGGGTTGGAATCTCCGCCAGGGCCTGGCGTTCATCCCGGTAGAGGCGCAGGGTTCCCTCGAGGGCCGCCAGGGTCAGCTTGTCGATACGGATAGCCCGGAGCAGGGGATGCTTTTTCAAGGGATCCACATGCGCCTTGCGCCCCACGATGATTCCCGCCTGGGGCCCGCCCAGGAGTTTGTCGCCGCTGAAGGTGACCACATCCACCCCGGCGGAGACGAATTCCTGCACCGTGGGCTCCCCCCGGATGCCGAAGCGGGAGAGATCGATGAGACAACCGCTGCCGATGTCGGCCATGACCGGCAGGCCCAATTCGCGGCCGATGGCGACCATCTCCGGGGCCGTCACCTCTGCGGTAAAGCCGACCACCGCGAAATTGCTGGAGTGAACCTTGAGCAAAAGCCCCGTTTCGGATGTCACCGCTTGGCGGTAATCGCGGGGATGGGTCCGGTTGGTGGTTCCCACCTCGCGGAGAACGGCCCCGCCCTGCTGCATGACGTCCGGGATGCGGAACGACCCGCCGATCTCCACCAGTTCTCCCCGGGAGACAATGACCTCTTTTCCGCCGGCCAGGGCGGACAGGGCCAGCAGAACCGCCGCTGCGTTGTTGTTGACCACGAGCGCGGCCTCTGCGCCGGTCAGTTCACAAAGAAGCTTCTCCACATGGGAGTAGCGGCTCCCCCTCTCGCCCCGCTCCAGATCGAATTCCAGGTTGGAGTAGCCGTAGGCGGTGTCGTCGACACGCTGCCGCACCCGCTCCGCCAGGGGAGAACGCCCCAGGTTCGTGTGAATGACGACGCCGGTGCCATTCACCACCCGGCGAAGGCTGCATGCCGTGCTGCGGGCCACTTCCCGGCCGACCCGGGCCGCAACCGGACCGTCTTCCAGGTCTTCCTCCCGCAAGGATCCTGCGCGGGCCTCGGCGCGCAGGGCATCGAGCACCATGCGGATGGCGGCGAGAACCGTGGGGCGGGGATGGCCTGCCAGCAATCGCTTGACTTCGTCCTGCTCAAGGATGCGGTCAACCTTGGGAATGCGGCTAAAGAGGGTCACGCTCGTCTCCCCGGGCACAAAAATGGCGGCGCAAGGCCAGCTTAGACCTCAGTACCAGATTGGCTCCGGACTGTCAAGGCGGGCAAGGGACAAGATGAAGAGGGGCGGGGGCGCGTGGGAAGCGGAATCGTACCCCGGGCTAGATATCGAGTTGCAGGGCTGCGGCCTGTTCGGCGGGCTTGAGGGGAGGCGCGCCATCGGTTTCCTGCATGAGGACCCGGCCGCCGTACTCTGCGTTCTTGCGGACAAGGGTTTCGGCCATGTCGGCATTGCGGAACTGGAATGCCTCAATGATCCGTTCGTGCTCCTTCACGGAAATATGCATTCGGCCGGGCAGGCTGAGGGAGGCATAGCGGAGCCGCTGGAACTTCCGGACAAGGTTGGTGACGAGCTCCGAGAGTTTCTCGTTGTCGGCGGCCCGGAGGAACAACTCGTGAAAATCGTTGTGAATCCGGAAAAAGTGCCGCACGTCACCCTCATTCGCCAGGTGACGCAGCCTTTCGTTGATGGTCCGGAGTTTTTCGATTTCCTTGTCCGTGAGTTTTTCGCAGGCGCGCCGGGCAGCGTACCCCTCAAGAATACTCTTGATGGCGTAAAACTCCTCCACGTCCCGGGGAGAGAAGAACGTGACAACCGCGCCCTTGCGCGGAATCACGGTCAGATATCCCTCCGATTCCAACTGGCGGAACGCCTCCCGGATCGGTGTGCGGCTGATGCCGAATCGTTCGGCGAGGTCGGGCTCTGCTACCTTTTCGCCCGGCTTGAGGGCGCCGGTCATGATGGCATCGCGAATGGTTTCGAGGATCTTTTCCCTGAGGGTGAGGTGCTTCTCCATCGGTTTTTTCATAAAACTCCACTCCGGCGGGGGCTGACTTATTGTATACAGTATACAGGGATTGTCAAGCAGGAGTTAGCATGTTTTAAAAAAGAAAGGTCTGTTACGAAGCACCCTTACGCCCTTGCCATTTACGGTGCCGGATAGTATCCTTGGGCGCGGCAGAACCGCTACCTCACCGTCATCGTCCGGGGAAACCGTACCTTTGCCACGCTGGAGCAACTGGCAGCCTGCCACTCCTGTGCCGACGCCATCATAACAACACAAGAAAGAGCACCCCGACCATGTCCGATCGTATCCATGCCCATGTCCCCTACCCGATGCTGGCCGACAATCTCGCGGCCGTCACCGCCCGTGGGGTCAATCCCGAAGTCCATTTTTCGGGTGAGGCCCTGGACTCCCTTGTCCCTGAAAAGCTGATAGCCGTTGCCAATACCCTGAACACCACAGGATTGCGTTCCACCATTCATGCGCCGTTCGTGGACCTGAACCCCGGCTCGGCCGAACGCCTCATCCGCGAGGCTACCCGCCACCGGCTCAACCAGGTGATCGATGCCGCGGCGATCCTCACGCCCGACGTGATCGTCTTCCACCCGGGGTACGACCGCTGGCGCTACGGCGAGAGCCAGGATATCTGGCTCGCCCACAGCATTGAGACGTGGGGGTGGGTGCTGGAGCGGACCGAACCCATCGGCTGCACCGTGGCGGTGGAGAACATTTTCGAGGAGGAGCCCTCAACCCTGAAGGCCCTGCTGGAAGAGATCGACCATCCCCGCTTCCGCCACTGTTTCGACGTGGGACACTGGAATCTCTTTCACACGGTGGGGATGGAGGAATGGTTCGATGCCATGGGGCGCTTCGTGGCGGAGGCGCACATCCACGACAATTTCGGCACCCGCGATGACCATCTGCCGCTGGGTGAAGGGACCATCGACTTCGACATCTTCTTTTCCCTCATGGCCCGGCACGCCCCCCAGGCCGTCTGGACCATCGAGGCCCACTGCCCGGCAACCCTGGACAGGGCGCTCGTTGCCATCGAGCGATACCGGAAATGACAACGGCCCGCCGCGGCGGGCCGTTATAGATCAAGGCTACAGGTAGGGAGAAAAGAGCTTGGCCGTGGCGTCCCGCACTTTTTCAGGGAGCGGGCGGCCGTCCATCTCGGCCAGGCTCACCTGCCGCGAGGTGGCAACGGTAGCGGCAAAGTGGCGGGAAAGGGTTCCTGCCAGCTCCCGATCATAGACCTCCAGATTGAGCTCGAAATTGAGCCGCAGACTGCGGGGGTCCAGGTTGGCCGAGCCGATCATGCTCCAGAGACCGTCAACGATGAAGAGCTTGGTGTGGGCAAAGGGGGGCGGCTGGTAAAACACCCGGATGCCCTGTTGCAGGAGTTCCCAGAGGTAGGCCCGGGTGGCCCAGTGGACAAAGGGAAGGTTGTTCTTCGCCGGCAGCACGAGGGTGACCTCCACCCCCCGCAGAGCCGTAGTGACCAGGGCCGAGACCAGGGAACGATCGGGGATGAAGTACGGCGTCATGATCTGGACCGTCCGCGTGGCGCACGACAGGGCCCCCATGATGATCCAGTGGAGCGTATGGTACTCCTTGTCGGGGCCGTCGCCGATGGGACGGGCCAGCGCGTGGCCGGCCGGCGGGATCTGGGGGAAATACCGGACATCATCCAGAAGTTCGCCGGTGACGAAGTACCAATCCTCCAGGAAGACCTGCTGGAGCCCCGCCACCACCGGCCCCGCCACCGAGAAGTGAACATCCCGCGACACGGCGTCTCCCGCCTGTTCAGCCACATGCCGGCCCCCGATGTTCATCCCCCCCGTGTATGCCAGATGGCCGTCCACCACCAAGACTTTGCGGTGGTTGCGCAGGTTCATGTAGATCCCCTGGCGCAACGGCAGGAATCGCTCGACCCTGATCCCCGTCCCAGCCATGAGGGTCCTGGCGCGGGGCCATGAATACTTTTCGCCGACGCCGTCGATGACCACCCGCACGGTGACACCGCGTGCTGCGGCTTCGGCCAGGGCAGTGGCGAACCGGCGCCCGGTGCTGTCGGCATCGAAAATATAGGTGGAAAGATGGATCGAGGATCGGGCCCGGGCAATGGCTTCCAGCATGGCGGGGTACGCCTCTTCGCCACCCTCAAGGGGGACGATGCGGTTTCCCTGGATCAGGGGAGCGCCCACCACCCGGTCGGCCAGATGACGTAGTTCGGAGAGGTATTCGGTCCCTGCCGGGGAGACCGGCGCACTTCCATGCTCGTGGGCTGAACGGAAATGCTCCCCCCCTGCCAGGCGCCGCCCCGTTTCCTGCCACTTGCGGGCCCGGCGAAAGATGCGGTTCACACCCATGCTCCAGTAAAAGAAAGGTCCGAACAGCGGAACCGTGAGGCAGACAACGATCCAGCCGAGGGCCGACCGGGGGTCTCGCTTCATGACAAGGGCGTGACCCGCCGAGCCCACCGAAAGGGCCGCAGCGATTCCCGCGCACACAAAAAGGACTGCGTCATTCAAGTACGAAATCACACCCCATCCCTCGGCTGCGGTGCGAGAACCTCGTCGCACGCGGACTCCGGTCCGGCAGTGTACAGCCGCCCCATTGCGGCATGGCTGCGGACCCCTTATTTTGTACCGTAAAAACAGCCCGCTAGCAACAGAGCCCCGCCGGTAGCCCTCTGCCGCCGGTTTTCTTGCGGATGGACCGCTACCTGAACTATAATGAAATCTCGTCTGCATCCTGCGGCATACCGTCGCGCCATCCAGTTCCGACACCGGGAGCATCCGTGAACCAGTCCACCGCCGACCCACGCCGTTCGGCCTATGATATCCTCGTCCGCGTCGAACGGGAGCGGACCTTTGCCGAACCGCTCATCGACCGGGAATTGTCCGGCGGCATTCTGAGGGGCCCCGACCGGGGGCTCCTGACCGAGCTCGTCTATGGGGTGCTGCGCCGGACGGCAACCCTCGACTACCTGGTGGACCTTTTCTGCGCCACGCGGGCCGCCAAGCTGGAGCGAGCGGTCCTGATCCTGCTCCGCCTGGGGCTCTACCAGATCTTCTTCCTTGACCGGATTCCGGTGTCCGCCGCAGTCAACGAAACGGTGACGCTGGCCCGGGAGAAGGCGCCACGGGCCAGCGGCCTCGTTAATGCGGTCCTCCGCCGGTCCGACCGGGAACGGTCATTGGTCTCCTGGCCCGATCGGGAGCTGGACCCGGCCGGCTACCTCTCCCTCCGCCACTCCCATCCCCGCTGGATCGTGGAGGGGTGGATCGCCCAATTGGGATTCGAAGATGCGGAAGCGCTTGCCGCCGTCATGGCGACGCCCCCTCCCCTCACCGTGCGGGTCAACACGCTGCGGACGTCACGCGAGGCGTACCTCGACCTTCTGAAGGAAGCGGGTACGGAAGCGGAGCCCACGCGCCATTCTCCCCACGGCATCCGTATTCTCTCGCGGACAGCGGTGGCGGCGCTGCCGGGCTTCGGTGAGGGGCTCGCCATCGTGCAGGACGAATCGTCCCAACTGGCCTCGCTCCTCCTGGAGCCCCGGCCCGGCGAGCGGGTCCTCGATGCCTGTGCGTCCCCCGGCGGCAAGGCGACCCACCTTGCCCAGATCATGAGCGACCGGGGCGAGGTCATTGCCTGGGACGTGGCGGAGAAAAAGCTCGTTCCGATCACCGACAATGCCCGCCGTCTGGGCATCGGCATCATCCGGCCCGCCGTGGCCGATGCCCGGAATCCGGAGCAGACCGTCGCCCCCTTCGACCGGATTCTGGTGGATGCCCCCTGCTCAGCCCTGGGGGTGCTGCGCCGCACCCCCGAGGGGAAGTGGTGGAAGACCCCCGACGACGTGGCCCGGCTGGCCCAGAGCCAACGCCGGATACTGGCGGGAGCCGCTTCCCTGCTGAAGCCGGGGGGCACGCTCCTCTACTCCACCTGTTCCACCACAACGGATGAAAATGAGTCAATTATCGAGGATTTTCTTTCGCACCACGCCGATTTCATGTTAGAAGACTTGAATTATCATTTCCCCTGCCTGTCGGAACTCATCACCGGCCGGGGCATGTTCCGCAGTTGGCCCCACTGCCACGGCATGGACGGCTTTTTTGCCGCCCGCCTTCGCCGGGCCTGATGCGGCACCGCATCGAGCAGTTACCGGAGGTTCCCATGAAAAAAATTGCCCCATCGATCCTGTCCGCCGATTTTTCCCGCCTGGGCGACGAGGTGCGTGCCGTGGCGGCGGCCGGGGCCGATTATATCCACGTGGACGTCATGGACGGACATTTCGTGCCCAACATAACCATCGGCCCCCTGGTGGTGGAGGCGGTGCGCAGGGTCACCGAGCTTCCCCTGGACGTCCATCTGATGATCGAGCACCCCGACCGCTACATCCCCGACTTCGCCGCGGCTGGGTCGGACATCATCGTGGTTCATGCGGAGGCGTCCATTCACCTCCACCGCACGATCCAGCTCATCAAGTCCCTGGGCAAGAAGGCAGGGGTATCCCTTAATCCGGCCACTCCCCTCAACTGCCTCGACTATGTCCTCGAAGACCTGGACCTGGTGCTGCTCATGACCGTCAATCCGGGATTCGGCGGCCAGTCGTTCATCGAGGCCTGCATTCCCAAGATCCAGGCGCTGCGGGCCATGCTCGACCGCCGCGGCTGCGAGGCAGAGCTTGAGGTGGACGGCGGGGTGAAAATCGACAACATCGCCCGCATCGCCCATGCCGGCGCCGACGTTTTCGTGGCCGGCAGCGCCGTTTTCGGCAGCCCCGACTATGAAGCGACCATAAAAGAGCTAAAGCGTCGGGCAAAAGAGCCGATACTGTAACTACGCGGCCATTGGCCGCTATTTGGTATCCGAAAGCGACAGAAATGGATGTGCCGGGATTGACCGAACTTGCCGTGCGGATCCGCACGACCCTGGCCGGGCGGACAAGGGTGCCGATGGCGCCGGGACCGGTCCGGCCGCGGTGCTGCTTCCCCTCTTCGAGAGGGACGGCGAGGTCCGGGTCCTTTTCACCAAGCGGACGGAACATCTGAACCACCATCGGGGAGAAATCTCGTTTCCCGGCGGGGTGCGCCATCCCGATGATGCCTCGCCCTGCGATACGGCCCTGCGGGAAACCTGGGAAGAGGTGGGCGTTCCGCCCGGCGACGTGGACATCCTCGGCACACTGGATGATTTCTATTCCATCCACGACTACCTGGTGACCCCCTGCGTGGGAATCATCCGGGGGGATCGCTCCCTGACCGTGAACCCCGACGAGATCGAACGGATCATTGTCGTACCGCTGAAGCACCTGCTGCTGCCCGAAGTCTTCAGAACCGAAGACTGGACGTGGCGGGGACGGACCCATCCCGTCCACTTCTACCGGTACCTGGACGACGAAATATGGGGGCTCACGGCCGCCATACTCTCGCAGTTTCTCAACACGGTATTCCCCCGGTCATGAGACCGGGGCGGGACGATCCCACGGATTCTCCATCGCGCGGAGAAGCATGAAACCATGGCGATGACAGCCCTCATAATCGACGATTCGGAAGTCCTGCGCGAGGAAATAGTGCGCACCCTCAAGGAAGCCCGGCTGTTCGAGACCTACCTGGAAGCCCGGGACGGCCTCGAAGGGTTCAAGATCCTCCTCAACAACAAGGTGGACCTGGTGCTCTGCGACCTGGAAATGCCGAGGATGGACGGGTTCCGCTTCCTTTCCATGACCCGGTCCCGGGGTGAGCTCCAGGATCTTCCGATCATCCTGCTGACCAGCCGGGAAGACCGGGACACGAAAATCCGCGGGCTTGAGCAGGGGGCATCCGACTACGTCACCAAGCCCTTCGACTCGGGAGAGCTGGTTGCCCGGGTCCGGGTCCAGTTGAAAGTGAAGGGGCTCCAGGACGAGTTGAAGCGTTCCAACGAATTGCTGCGCAAACTGTCAATCACCGATCCCCTCACCCACTTGCATAACCGTCGCCATCTGATGGAAATGGTGGACAAGGAGTTCCAGCGGGCCTCCCGCAAGGGTGGCGCCCTTTCCCTGGTTATTCTTGATATCGACTATTTCAAGAAGATCAACGACACCTATGGTCATCAGGAGGGGGACAAGGTCCTGGTGACCCTTGCCGGGATAGTCTGCCAACGGCTTCGCAGCTACGATGTGGCTGCCCGCTACGGGGGCGAAGAGTTTGTCCTGCTGCTGCCGGAAACCCCTTTGCAGGAGGCCCAGGCCATTGCCGAACGGCTCCGGCTGGAGGTGCAGGACCATGTCTTCGACGGCAGCCTCCACGGGCAGGTCATCACCATCAGTCTTGGCGTGTCCACCTATCCGTCGCCCCGCGTGGAGGGGACCGACTCCCTCTTCAGGCAGGCCGACGAGGCCCTCTACCGGGCCAAGCAGAACGGTCGCAACCGGGTGGAGCTCATGTCAGGCTCGACATAGCAGGTGGAGCCCGCACCCGCCGCAACGGGGGCGGGTGGTGCAGTGCCGCTTGCAGTGCTCCACGACGAGGGCGTGATATTCGTTGAACAGCGCCGTATCGTCGGGAAGGTTGCCCATGAAGAGCGCACGGACGGACTCATAGTCGGCCGTCGGCTCCACGAGACCCAGGGCGGAAAAAAGACGTTTCGTATAGGCATCAACCACGAAGGTGGGCTTTTCTCCCGCATAGAGCAGGATCGAGTCGGCGGTTTCCCGACCGATCCCCCGCACCCCGAGCAGTTCCCGTCGAAGCTCCCGCCACTCCCCCGCGAACATCCGCTCCAGCTTCCCGTCGAAGCGTTCGAAGAGAAAACCGACAAAATCCTTGAGCCGCACGCTTTTGACGTTATAGTAACCGGCCGGCCGGATCGTCTCCGCCAGTGCGGCCACAGGTACATCGCGCAGCCCTTCCGGGGAGAGGAGCCCTGCTGCCTTGAGCCGGGCAATGGCCTTTTCCACGTTGCCCCAGTTGGTATTCTGGGTCAGGATCGCACCGACGCAGACCTCGAAGGGGGTGTCGGCGGGCCACCAGTGGCGGGGTCCGTAGGCCGCGAAGAGCTGGTCGTAGACCGCCATGAGCCGGTCGCGCACCCCCTCAGGCCCACCCGCGGATGTCGCCGAGAATCCGCTCGTACACCTGCCGGACCGCCTCGGTAACCTCTTCATACTCCTTCATGAGAGCGTTGCCCGGGTGCCGCAGCTTCGGGTCATACCCCAGACGGCGGGCCAGTGCGTCAAGATAGTTCTGGTCTCCTCCCAGATCGTTGATGGAGTAGTCGTGGATGAGCCGCAGCCGGTTTTCCAGGCGACGGAGGAACTTGTAGCCCGCCTGGAGGGTGACGATGTCGTCCTCGGCGAGGATGCCGAACAGGTGCATGGCCTTGAGCGCCAGGAGCGTATTGGTGCTGCGGATTTCCGGGTGGGCATGTCCCTCGCGCAGTTGGAGGTACTGGACCAGAAACTCGATGTCGACGATCCCGCCCCGGCCGGTCTTGATGTTGAAGCTTCCCGCCTTCTCCCTGGCCAGCTCTACTTCCATGCGAGTCCGCAGCCGGTGGATCTCCTTGCGCTCCTCTTCGCCGGCCCCGCTACCGTACACCGTGCTCTGGACGACCTCCTCGATCTCTTTCCGCAGCCGCTCATCGGCAAAGACCACCCGTGCCTTGGTCAGGGCCTGGCGCTCCCAGATCTGGGCCTCGGTGCGGTGGTATTCCCGGAACGAACCAATGGAGGTGACCAGGGGCCCCGCATTGCCCGACGGCCGCAGCCGCGTGTCGAGCTTGTAGACGTACCCTTCCCTGGTCTGGGTGGTGAGGATGGAGATGATCTTCTGGCCCAGCTTGGCGAAATACTCGTGGTTGGATACCTGGCGCGCCCCTCCTTCGGTCGTCCCCTGCTGGTCGTAGATGTAGATGATATCCAGGTCCGAGTGGTAGTTGAGCTCGTTGCCCCCCATCTTGCCCATGGCCACCACGGCGAAATGGGCCTGGCGCAGATCGCCGTCGGCATCCCGGTACATGGGCCGACCGAACCGGGCGAGTTCCTTCTTGGCCATGCGGCAGGCCGCGGCGAGACAGACCTCGGCCAGCCCGGTCAACTGGAAGGTGAGCTCCGACTGTCCCAACTTGCCGTAGATGTCGTTCATGCCGATCCGGAGAAACTCCTCGTGGCGGTAACGGCGGAGGATGTCGAGGCGTTCCTCGTAATCGTCTGCCGCGTCGAGCATCCCCTGCAATTCGGCCTCCATGACGCTTCGGCTCTTCATGTAGGTGGCGCCGGCCCGGGACACGAGGCTGTCCAGAAGTTCGGGATGGCCGATAAATATCTTGGACAGGAATTCGGATGTCCCGAACAGGGAAATCAGGAGCTTGATGGTTTCCCTGTTTTCGGCCAGAAGGGCATAGACGGACGAGCGGGAGCCCACCGCTCCCAGGAAGCGCTCCAGGTTGTTGAGGGTCAGGTCCGGGTCGGGCGAGCCGAAGATCTCCTGGAGCAGGAGCGGGGAAATTTTCTCCAGCAGCCGCCGGCCCCGTTCGGTCAGGTGGGCCCGCGGCGGACCGTCGCGCAGGAGCAGCAGGTTTTCGTAGGCAGTATCCACGTTCCTGAAGCCCCGCTCCGCCAGCATATCCTTGACCAGGTCGGGATCGGCGGCGCGATCGAAAAAACTGTAGGTTTCGGGCCGGACCTCTTCCCTCAGGCGCTCGTCACGGGAGAGGAACAGACCGCCGTAAACGGCCGACACCCGGCTCCGGTGATGCTCAAGGGTCTCCCGGAACTTTTCCAGGCCGTTCTTGCGGAGAAAGCCGCAGCGCCGGGCAAGGGCGAGCATTTCATCGTCCTTTTTCGGCAGGGAGTGGGTCTGCCGCTCCTGGACCACCTGAATGCGGTGCTCAACGGTCCGGAGGAAGCGGTAGGCCTCGGTGAGCGCTCCCGCATCGTCCTCGCCGATGAGCCTGGCATCCCTCAGCGAGGCCAGGGCCTTGAGGGAATTGCGCTCGCGCAGATGGGGATTCTTGCCGGCATACACCAGTTGCAGAGCCTGGATGAAGAATTCGATCTCACGGATTCCGCCGCGGCCCAGCTTGATGTTGCACTCGCTCTCCTGCTGCCGGGCGATGGAGGCGTCGATCTTCTTCTTCATGACCATCATGTCCTCGATCAGGTTGTAATCAAGGTATTTGCGATGGACAAACGGCTCGATGGCCCGGAGCACCTGGTTCCCCAGCTCGATGGAGCCCGCCACTGGGCGCGCCTTCAGCATGGCCGCCCGCTCCCAGGACTGGCCCCAGTACTCGTAGTATGTGGCGGCCGAGTGGAGGGAGCAGGCCAGATCGCCGCTCTTCCCCTCGGGGCGCAGCCCCATGTCCACCCGGAACACGAACCCGTCGGCCGTCACCTGGGAGATGGCCTTGGTGACCATCTCTCCCATCTTCACAAAAAAGGAGTGGAGGGATATCTTGCCCCGCTTGCCCCCCCGGCCGTCGTCGATCCCCTCGGTTTCGCCCTTATCCGAGGAGTAAAAATAGATCAGATCGATATCCGAGGAAAAGTTGAGCTCGCGGCCGCCGAACTTGCCCATCCCCATGACCGTGAACTCCGCCTCCCGGGAGCCGTCGGCGGTCACCATGAGGGGGTGGCCGTGATCCTTTACGAGCTTGCGCCGCGCGGCATCGCAGGCCACCTGGAGAGTAGCCGCCGCCAGGGCGGAAAGCTCGGCCGTCACCTCCTCCAGGGAAGCGAGACCGTTCAGGTCCCGGGCGGCGATGCGGAGAACCTCCTGAAACTTGAACCGACGCAGGACCGGAAAGAGGTCGGCATGGTCGACCCCCTTGGCCTGGGAGCGGAGCGTCGCCAGCATCTCCTGCTCACTGCGCCTGATATCGATGGCTCTGGTGACGAACAACTGGTGGAAGAAGGCGGGATCGCGGCAGAGGATGTTGACGAGGAAGGGGGACGAACCGCACAGCACGAGCAACTGCGCACGGCGCTCCTTGCGGCTGCAGACGTCGATGAGTTCCTGCCGGTCTGCCACGCCCCCGACCCGTTCGAGGCCATTCAGGGCCATGTCGGGCAGGGGAGCTGCAAGGGAGGCGGCGGCCAGCTCAGCCACCATCCGATCGGGCAGCGTTCCCTGGAGCAGGCGCAGGTTGGCGGCCGAACGGGCCGGGTAGACGAACCCCTCCTTTTCCAGCAACTCCGTTAGGGGTTGATCGCCGCCGCTGTCCCCAGCGGCGGCCAGGGCCTCTTCGATTCGTCGAACGAACTCGCTACTGCGGCTCATGGCGCCACGAGGCCCCGAAGGCCGGTGGCGTAATCACCGCTCACCACCCCCTGCTCGGTGATGATGGCGGATATGTAGCGGGCGGGCGTCACATCGAACGCCGGGTTGCGTACCCGGATTCCCTCGGGTGCCACCGGGAATCCGTTCAGATGGGTCACCTCACGGGAGTGGCGCTCCTCGATGGGGATCTGGTCCCCGTTCTCCAGAGAGAGATCGAGGGTGGTGGTGGGTGCCGCCACGTAGAAGGGGATGTTGTTCTCCCTGGCCAGGACTGCCACGCTGTAAGTGCCGATCTTGTTGGCCGTGTCGCCGTTGGCGGCGATCCGGTCGGCCCCCACGACGCAGCAGGTGATCTCGCCCCGCTTCATGAAGAAGCCGGCCATGTTGTCGGAGATGAGGGTCACCGGAATGCCGTCCTTCATGAGCTCCCAGGCGGTAAGCCGCGCCCCCTGGAGCCACGGGCGAGTCTCGTCGGCGAACACCTGGATCTTTTTCCCTGCCTCGTGGGCCGCTCTGATGACCCCGAGGGCCGTGCCGTAGCCCGCCGTGGCGAGCCCGCCGGCATTGCAGTGGGTCAGGACCGTGGCCCCCTCGGGAATCAGCGCCGACCCGTGCCGACCAATGGCCTTGCAGAGCTCAAGGTCTTCCTGCTCGATCCGGATCGCCTCAGCCTTGAGGATCTCGCGCAACTCGTCCAGGGGCCTGTCGTGATGTTCACTGGCCACCCGCTTCATCCGCTCGATGGCCCAGAAGAGGTTCACCGCCGTGGGGCGGGTGCGGGCCATGACCTCGCAGACATTCTCCATCTGCCGGAAAAACGATTCATAGGTGTCGGCGATGATCTCCCGGGCGCCCAGGGCCACTCCCATGGCCGCCGCCACTCCGATGGCCGGAGCCCCCCGGATGACCATCCCCCGGATCGCCTCGGCCACGCTCTTGTAGTCGGCGTACTCGCAGTAGACCTCCTCGCCGGGCAGGCGGGTCTGGTCGATCATGACAACCTTGTCGTCGCGCCACTCTATGGTTCTGAAGGACATGGGAACCTCGTCGTGTTTAGCCTTTCAGCTTCTTCATCAGCAGTTCGTTCACCACCGCCGGGTTGGCCTTGCCTTTGGAGGCCCGCATCACCTGGCCCACGAAGAAGCCGAAGACCTTCTCCTTGCCGCCGCGGAACTCCTCCACCTGGCCCATGTTGGCGGCCATGATCTCGTCGATGATCTTCTCGATTTCGCCGGTGTCGGAGACCTGGACGAGCCCCTTCTCCTCCACGATGGCCTCAGGTGCCTTGTCGCTTTGCCACATCTCGTCGAAGACGGTCTTGGCGATCTTGCCGGAGATGGTGCCCTTCTCGATCAGTTGCAGCAGGGCCGTGAGACGGGCCGGCGTAACCGGGCATTCGGCGATGCCCGTGCCCGCCTCGTTCAGGGCGCGGGTCACCTCGCCCATGACCCAGTTGGCCGCCCCCTTGGCCGGGGCGCCCGCGGCAAGGCAGGCCTCGAAGTACTCGGCCATCTCCCGGGTGGCGGTGAGGACCTCTGCGTCATAGTCGGAAAGCCCCAGCTCGGAGCGGTAGCGGCTCCGCCGCGCATCGGGGAGTTCCGGAAGGGAAAGCCGCGCGTCCTCGACCCAGTCGTTGGAGATGACCAGCGGCACCAGGTCGGGGTCGGGGAAGTAGCGGTAGTCGTGGGCCTCCTCCTTGCCGCGCATGGAGCGTGTTTCACCGGTATTCGGATCGAAGAGGCGGGTCTCCTGCACCACCTTCCCTCCCTCCTCGATCAGCTCGATCTGCCGCTCGATCTCGTGCTCGATGGCCTGCTTCACGAAGCGGAACGAGTTGACGTTCTTGGTCTCGGTACGGGTGCCGAAGGTCGTGGACCCCACGGGCATGACCGACACGTTGGCGTCGCAGCGGAAGCTCCCCTCCTCCATGTTGCCGTCGCAGATGCCCAGATAGACCACGATCTGGTGGAGCTTCCTGAGATAGGCCACCGCCTCGTCGGCGCTGCGGATGTCCGGTTCCGAGACGATTTCCAGCAGCGGCGTGCAGGCACGGTTCAGGTCCACGCCGGACCCGCTCCCCAGGCCGGGGATGTCGGCGTGCACCAGCTTGCCGGCATCCTCCTCCATGTGGATGCGGGTGATGCCGATCCGCTTGACCTGGCCGTCCACCTCGATGTCCAGATGTCCGTTCTGGCAGATGGGAAGTTCGTACTGGCTGATCTGGTAGCCCTTGGGCAGGTCCGGGTAGAAATAGTTCTTCCGGGCAAAGACCGAGCGGGGCGCGATCCGGCAGTTGGTGGCGAGGCCGGCCCTGATGGCGAACTCCACCACTTTCTTGTTGAGCACCGGCAGCACCCCCGGCATGCCGAGGCAGACCGGGCAGGTCTGGGAGTTGGGGGCGGCGCCGAACTTCGTGGAGCATCCGCAGAAGATCTTGGTGTCGGTCTTCAGTTGGACGTGGACTTCTAAACCGATGACGGCCTGGTAGTTCATCGAAATCTCCGTGGAGCTTAGAGTTGGGCTGTGCGCCGGTGCCATTCCGTTGCCTGCTCGAAGGCGTGGGCGGCACGCAGGATGGTTTCCTCCCCAAAGGGCCGGCCGATGAGCTGCAGGCCGATGGGAAGACCGGCGGCGCTCATGCCGGCCGGCACGGAGATGGCGCAGGTGCCGGCAAGGTTCACGGGGATGGTGAAGATATCCGACAGGTACATCTGGAGCGGATCATCCACCTTTTCGCCGATCTTGAAGGCCGGTGTCGGAGCCACCGGCGTGAGCAGGGCGTCCACCTGCTCGAAGGCCTTCATGAAGTCCTGCATGATCAGGGTACGGACTTTCTGGGCCTTCAGGTAGTAGGCGTCGTAATATCCCGAGGAAAGGGCGTAGGTGCCGATCATGATCCGGCGCTTCACCTCGGCGCCGAATCCCTCGGCGCGGCTGCGGCGGAACATGTCGATCAGGTTCGCGGCCCCGTCCGCCCGGTGCCCGAAGCGGACCCCGTCGTAGCGGGCCAGGTTGGAGCTGGCCTCGGCGGTGGCGATGAGGTAGTAGGTGGCCACGGCATAGTCGGTGTGAGGGAGCGAAACCTCCACGAACTCGGCGCCGAGCCCCCGGTAGGTTTCGATGGCGGCATCCAGTGCCCGCTTCACGTCCGGGTCGAGCCCCTCGCGATAGTACTCCTTCGGCAGGCCCAGCCTGAGCCCCTTCACCCGGCCGGTGAGGGCTGCGGCGTAATCGGGCACCGGCAGATCGATGCTGGTGGAGTCGAGGGGGTCGTGACCGGCCACGGCCCCCAGCATAAGGGCGCAGTCGGTCACGTCGCGGGTCACGGGCCCCACCTGGTCCAGGGACGAGGCATAGGCGATGACCCCGTAGCGGGAGACCCGGCCGTAGGTGGGGCGCAGCCCCACGCAGCCGCAGTGGGAGGCGGGCTGCCGGATGGAGCCGCCGGTGTCGGTGCCGAGCGTGGCCGTGGCCGAGCGGGCCGCGATGGCCGCGGCCGAGCCGCTGGACGAACCGCCGGGGGTGCACGCCAGGTTCCAGGGGTTGTTGGTGGCGCCGAAGGCGCTGGATTCACCGGAGGAGCCCATGGCGAACTCGTCCTGGTTGAGTTTGCCCACAATGACCGCCCCCGCCTCCCGGAGCTTCGCCACGACCGTCCCATCATAGGGGGGGATGAACTTCCCGAGGATCTTCGAGCCGCAGGTGGTGCGAATCCCGCGGGTGACGAAGATGTCCTTGAGTGCAACCGGGACGCCGGTGAGGGGGGTCATGGCGCCGGCGGCAATGCGCCGGTCCGCCGCTTCGGCGGCCGCGAGGGCCTCGTCGGGAGTAACGGTAATATAGGCGTTCACCCGGGAGTCGGTGGCCTCGATGCGGGCGAGCAGCGCCCGGGTCGCCTCCACGGAGGAAACCTCCCGTTTCGCCAATTTCTCATGCAGTTCGTACAGGGTCAGCTCAAACAGCTCCATGTCGCTCTGTCTCCAGTCAGTGGGCCTGGCAGTGGCCGGGCCGGGTCATTTCTTCTTCAGCCGGTACGGGGCCACTTCAATGGGGTACATGGTGGCGCCGCAACAGTCGCAGGCCTGGGGGCCGCCCTCCACCACAAGGAGCGCCTGGTTGCCGCACTCGGGATGGCAGACGGCGAAGCCCACCTCGATCTCGCGCGGCAGCGCGACCTCCTCCGGATTCTGGTAGTCGACCGGCTCGGCATCGAAGCGGCCCAGGTTCTTCAGGCGATTGTAGAAAATCCGCTTCTTGCAGGTTCCGTCGGGAAGTTCGGCAAAACGGCGCCGCACCTCTTCGATGGCGACCTCCAGCTCTTCACTCGTGGGATTCTTATTCGATGACTCGGGGCACACGGAAGAAACCCTCCACCCTGTCGGGCGCGTTGGCCAGCGCGTTTTCCACGCCGATGGAAGGACGGACCTCATCCTCCCGGAAGGCGTTTTCGACCGGAACGGCATGGGATGTGGGGACGATGCCGTCGGTGTTCAGCTCATTGAGCTTTTCCACGTAGGCGAGAATGGCGTCGAGCTGGCCGGTGAATCTGTCCTTCTCGTCCTCGGCAAGTTCGAGACGGGCAAGCGTTGCCACATGCTCGACATCGGATCGCGTGATTTTCATGGGTGGTCTCCCTTGGGGAAAAACATGGGGGGTGAGCGGTATTTTGTAGCACGAATGGGGGGAAATGACAAGGCAGAGAGGGGCGACGGGCACTCCCCGGGGGCACAGGTCAGCCTGCCGCGTGCGCCGGGGTGATCCGCGGCCGGGCGGCCGACCGCGGACAGGGTGGCATGAACTTACCGCTTGAAGGTATCCAACCACGACCAGCCATTGAATAGAATCGGGAAGGCGGCGGAGACGTGGGTCGTCATGACGGGGTCGGCTGTGACGGGAATGGCGAGCGTTTCCCTCGCGAGCGCTACCCACCGCTTGGCGCCGGCCGTGCTGAAGGCCGCGAACGCAACCTGTGAGTTGGCGAAGGGGACCAGCTCGTCATCGCCGTGGTGAACCATGCGTATCGGCACGGACGGAACCCATCCGCGATAAGAGTCGTTTTCCCTCAGGAAGGCCACTGCCGAGCTCGTGTCGAGCGCCAACTGGCCAATGAACGAGTCCGTGAGCGTACTCTTGGGCAAGATGAGTTGCGGCGGGCTGAAAGACATTCCCATCGCCTCGCTGATCCTGTCCGCAGGGGTATTACCGTCGAACAGCGGAGGGAGCACGCCGGCGTAGGCAGGCAACAGGGTCGAGTCGGGGCTGAACAGTGTCGTCCGCCCACCGTAGACATAGTTATATGAATTAAGTACAAAGGGGAGGAAATAGGGGGCCTTGGACGGGGAGTCCGACAGCATGACCCCGCGCATGACACCGGACAGATCGTGGGGGCCGGCAAGGGGAGCCGAGGCGGTGACGGTGAATTCAGCCGCGTGGTTTACCTGGAGTTCGCGCGTTGTCACCATGGTGGCGTATCCCCCCTCGGAATACCCCATGAGAAAGAGTTGGCCATTCCAGGTGCACGGAGATGCACTGGCGGCAATGATGGAACGGCTCGCCCGCAGCATGTCGACGACCTGGCGGGCGAGCGACGCGCCATGGACGTATGGCTGAGTGCCTGTGCTGTCCCCAAGCCCCTCATAATCGGCCATGGCAACGGCGTAACCGGTGGAGGCTATGGCCGCTGCCACCATGACCTCAGGGTAATCGATGGGCCGGAGACGGTTCTCCAGGTAGCGGGAGGGGGAATAGGGACGATAGGGTTCGGTGCCATGCTGGTACAGCAGAATAGGGACAGACGGCCTGACACTACCGGAGCGCGGCAGTATCAGCAGACCGCTCAGCGTGCGGGGTTGGCCGTCGGCACCGATCGAAGCGTAGCTGACCTTTTGCAGAACCAGCTCATATTTCCGTGCGGTCAATGCCGTGCCAAAGGAAGAAACGAAGCGGACCCACTCCCATCCGCCGAGAGACCTGACAAGGGGCCCCTGGAGGCTGGAACTGATGTCGGCAAGCAGAACCAGCGGATCAAGGGTCACGGCGCTGCCCTGCTGGGGCGCCGACGAATCCGGGCCCGACCCGCACCCGGTCAGGAGGACGGCAGATGCCAGCATTCCACAAATGATGCGCCTGAATCGTTTCACGGCACCCTCCCCCCCATGCCCCCATGCGGCCACAGGGTTTTCCTTTCTACTTAACCAGGGAATTAGCGGGTGTCAATAGTGGGACAACGTCCCGCCCAAACGTCCGAAGCGCCCGTGGATAAGGACATTGAGCGATGTCCCTGGCCAACGGCGATGACAAAAATGGTAATTATGGATATTAAGGGGTTACATTTTTGCTCTAAACTGTTATTTTATTCTGCCAATAATAACGTATGGTTTTTTCGCTACCAGTAAAATTGGAGCTTACCTGCCGCTTCCGGGCGGGGAAGGACGCCGTTCTCGTTGGTTTATTCACGAATAACGAACAAAGGCGTTCGTGGGACTAAGTACACATTTACACAGGGAGGGAAGAGGAATGAGTTATGAACTTCCGAACAACGAACGGCTTCTGAGGTGGGTCGAAGAGGTGGCTGCCCTCTGCGAACCGGACCGCATCCACTGGTGCGACGGCTCCCAGGAGGAGTACGACGAGCTCTGCGAACTGCTGGTGCAAAACGGCACCTTCAGGAAGCTTAACCCGGAAAAGCGTCCCAACAGCTACCTGGCGTGGTCCGATCCCATCGACGTGGCACGGGTCGAGGACCGCACGTTTATCTGCAGTCTCTCAAAACAGGACGCAGGCCCCACGAACAACTGGGTGAATCCGAAGGAGATGAAGGATAACCTGCACAAACTCTTCAAGGGGTGCATGCGTGGCCGGACCATGTACGTGATCCCCTTCAGCATGGGCCCCCTCGGCTCCCCCATCGCCAAGATCGGTGTCGAGATATCCGACTCCCCCTATGTGGTGGTCAACATGCAGATCATGACCAGAATGGGTAAAAAGGTTCTGGACATCCTCGGCGAACAGGGCGAGTTCGTGCCGTGCCTCCACTCGGTGGGCGCCCCCCTGGAGCCTAGCCAGCAGGATGTCCCCTGGCCCTGCAACAAGGAAAAGTACATCGTCCATTTCCCTGAGGAGCGCTCCATCTGGTCCTTTGGCAGCGGCTACGGCGGCAACGCCCTTCTCGGCAAGAAGTGCCTCGCCCTGCGGATCGCCTCCAAGCAGGGCAAGGACGAGGGATGGCTGGCCGAGCACATGCTGATTCTGGGGGTCGAGTCCCCCACCGGTGAAAAGACTTACGTGGGAGCGGCCTTCCCCAGCGCCTGCGGCAAGACCAACTTTGCCATGCTGATTCCGCCCAAACCGCTGCAGGATAAGGGGTGGAAGGTAACCACCATCGGCGACGACATCGCCTGGATCAAGCCGGGCCCCGACGGCCAAGTGTACGCCATCAACCCCGAGTACGGTTACTTCGGCGTGGCCCCCGGCACCAACGCCAAGACCAACCCCAACGCCATGGCCTCCTGCGCCGCCAACACCATCTTTACCAACGTGGCCCTCACCCCCGACGGCGATGTCTGGTGGGAGGGAATGACCGACGAGCCCCCCTCCCAGCTCACCGACTGGCAGGGGAACCCCTGGACACCCGGCTGCGGTCGGCCGGCAGCGCACCCCAATGCCCGCTTCACCTCGCCGGCCAGTCAGTGCCCCTCCATCGACCCGGACTGGGAGAACCCCAAAGGGGTGCCCATGAGTGCCTTCATCTTCGGCGGGCGCCGCAAGGACACCGTACCGCTGGTCTATCAGGCCTTCAACTGGAGCAACGGCGTCTACCTGGCCGCGACGCTCGGCTCTGAAACCACCGCCGCTGCCGTGGGCGCCATCGGAAACGTTCGCCGCGATCCCTTTGCCATGCTGCCGTTCTGCGGCTACCATATGGCCGACTACTTCGGCCACTGGCTGCAGTTTGGCCGCTCCATCGCCAAGCCGCCCCGGATCTTCAGCGTCAACTGGTTCCGCAAGGACGCCAACGGCAAGTTCATCTGGCCCGGCTACGGCGACAACATGCGGGTCCTCAAGTGGATTGTCGAGAGGGTCCAGGGCAAAGCCGGCGCCGTCGAATCGCCCTTGGGCTGGATGCCCCGCTACGAGGACATGGACTGGGACGGGCTGGATATGACCCGGGAAAAGTTCAACGAGCTGACCTCCGTGGACCGCGCCGTCTGGCAGAACGAGCTTATCTCCCACGAAGAACTGTTCGTCAAGCTCTTCGACCGCCTCCCCAAGGAGTTCCTCCACATGCGCGAGCTGATCCTCTCCAGCCTCTGGCGCTCGCCCGAGCACTGGGAACAGATCGGCGACGTTCATCCGGAAGGATGGAACGAGTAGCGGCACCGCGCCGCACTCAGGTGCATACCAAAAGGAGGAGCCGGGATCATCCGGCTCCTCCTTTTTTCGTCTTGCCGCCTACAGTCGGCCAGCGACGGCGGCTGAACGGCTGATGCGAGAGAGAATCCCCCCTGCACGCACGCTTTCCGCCCACAAGATGCGAGTACTACTGGTACTGAATGTAGATCGGCTTCGGGTGCAGCCTGAGCACCTCCCGGGGGGTGAGCAGGGGATGCCCCTTCTTGGTGTCGTTGTGATAGAACAGCTTGAAGCCGGTGTACTGGACCGGCTCGGCAACGATGTAATCCTTGTAGGAATCGCGCTTGAGCCAGGGAGCCCCCCACCCGTCCATGTGCATCACGATCTGCACCTCGGGGCGCAGGACGATCTTCTTGGAGTTGGTAACCCCGTTGCGCGTGAACCGATGGACCGTCAGAATCTTGGGAGGCAGATTGTACCTGGTCACCAAGTCTTTGAGATAGCCGGACACATAGTTGATATCGGCCGCGTCATAAGTTCCGATCTTCTTGCCGGGCTTGGCCCTGCTGGAGATCAGGTTGAATTCCGGGTCGATTCCCAGGTGAACGTCCGGATTCTTCAAAATCCACTCGAAACGCGGCAGGACCGCCCGGATGTCGTCGTGGCCGGTCTGGATGTCGATGAACAGAATGGCATTTGCCTCCCTCGCCCAACCGTACACCTGGTTGACGATAGCATCCGGCATGACCATCCGGTATTTGCCGTCCTTGCCCGGCTCCCCTTGCGCCACGACGGCGATCAGGTGGAGAGCCGGCTGCACCGGCAGCGACGGATCCGCTTTCTGCCATGCCGCCACCTCGGACTTGAGCCGCTGGAGCATCTCATCCTTGGGATAAGCCCCCAGGGCCCCCATCCGCTTGGAGAGCGGGTTGCCGTAGTAGGCCACAATCCGCTTTGACGGCAGGATGGCGCCGGGCGGGGTCGGCGGACAGAGTACCGGCCACCCGCACTGTCGTGCGTAATCGGGATCTTCGCCGGCCGCATACTTGACGGCGGGCGTCGTAGGCCGGGCACTGCTCGCCGGGGCGAACACCGGCGCAGGAGCAGGAGGGACGGCACTGCTGTAAGTTTCGGTCTTAATGGCGGCTTCCTTCGGGGAAGACGTCTGGGGCACCGACTTGTCAGTATCTGCGCAGCCTGCAAGCCCGAGAAGAACGGCCATAGCGACACAGCACACCTGGGGGGAAAAACCGCGGAAAGGGACGAACGAATCAGAAAATTTCACGCAAAGCTCCATGGACGTAGCAAATAAAAGCCACAGAAGGTGGCTTCTGTGGCTCACAAACTATGCATCTATATACCACTATTGATGACTGGTTGGGAATGGAATTATCGAAGCCCATATCCTAATTGCTGCCGCTTGCCCGGCCAGACATGCCGAGGCCGTCCCATCCCCGCACCCATGTGGAACTGCCCCCTGAAAAGTGAGCATGTCATTTTTATTGACATCCTCGTCGGGCGTATGGTACAAAAGCCTTCGCTTTTCATCTTCGAGCCCGACGTGAAGAGGTGAAAAGAACTCGTGAACACACGGTCACGGGGCCCATACATTCCCCAATAGCTCAGTCGGTAGAGCGGGTGGCTGTTAACCACCATGTCCCTGGTTCGAGTCCGGGTTGGGGAGCCATACTAACCATGGCCGATCATCAACGAGATGATCGGCCATTTTCTTTTGCGTTTATGAAGAGAAACTCCTCCGCGGCAGGCTGTCGGCCGCCTTGACGTCCTCTGTATTGCCCTTCGCCCGGCACCGCCTCCACGGCGGGGCAGGCCAGCGCAACAACGCGCCTTCTCGACGGAGTCGATCCGTCTCCCCTCTCCCGCCCTTTCGGCATTCCGCCGCTGTTTCGAATGGCCAGTGGCAGGTACATGCCAGCAGTTGTCACAATTTCACTATATTCATAGCTTCAGCCAAAGGATATACTCCTGTGCCGGATTCACTACCAAGAGGAACTGCATGGACTCACGCAAAGCACTGGACGGGTTGGCCGTCAGCCTGATGATCATTCTCGGTCTGACCTGGGGGCTTCAGCAGGTAGCGTTGAAGGCGACGGCCGCCGAAATAGCGCCCCTGCTGCAGATAGCCATCCGTTCCGGAATATCGGCGCTGCTGGTCGGCATCATGATGGCTGTCCGGGGGGAGCGGTTGTCGCTGGCAGGGGGGATGTGGCGGCCCGGGCTCGCGGTCGGGTTCCTGTTCGCCCTGGAATATCTGCTGGTCGGAGAGGGCCTGCGGCATACGACGGCGTCCCACATGGTGATTTTCCTGTACACCGCACCCGTATTCGCCGCCATTGGGCTCCACCTGAAACTTAATTCCGAACGGCTGAAACCGGTCCAGTGGTTCGGGATCGCGTTGGCGTTCGGCGGCATCGTGGTGAGCTTTTGCGGCCGGGGCGGCCACACGGCCGCACTGTCGGTGGCGGGCATCATCTGGGGAGACTTCCTGGGGCTTGCCGCAGGAATGGCCTGGGGCATGACAACGGTCGTGATCCGCACCTCGCGCCTGTCCGCCTGCTCTGCGACGCAGACGCTCCTGTTCCAGCTCCTGGGGGCCTTCATCCTGCTGTTGCCGGCCGCGGCAGGCCTTGGCCAGACATATTTCAACCCCACCCGCCTCGGCTGGGCGTGCCTCATCTTCCAGGCCCTGATCGTATCATTCGCCAGTTTCCTGGTCTGGTTCTGGCTGCTGCGCCACTACGTCGCGTCGCGGCTCGGGGTTCTCTCGTTCATGACCCCGCTCTTCGGGGTTGCGCTGGGGGCCTGGCTCCTGAACGAACCGCTGGAGCGCGGGTTTCTCGCCGGCGCGCTGCTCGTCCTTACCGGCATCGTTCTCGTCTCCGGCCATGGCTGGCTGAGGCAACTGGGAAACGGCGGTGGTTCCCCTGTTCAGAAACAGGCCCGGGAACCGGAGCCGTCGTAGGACTGCCCGCCTCTCCCTGGCCGTCGGCCTCCCGGCAGAGAGGGAGAAAACAGGATGCTCGCAGCGGCGCACAGAAAACCGGCCAGCTTCATGGATGCTTCCGGGATACGCGATGTCGCCGGCTGCAGGCGGCGTCACCCCTTGTGCCGGGCCGAAACCCGCGTGAAGATGTAGAGCCCCGCAAAGATCAGGAAGCCGCCGGCAAGCTGCCGGGGCGTGGGAGTTTCGCCGAGGAACAGGGAGGCCCAGACGATGGCGCCGATGGGCTCGCCAAGGATGCTCACGGACACCACCGATGCCTGCACGTAACGCAGGACCCAGTTGAAGACCGTGTGCCCGAGCACGGTGCAGACTGCTGCAAGGGCGAAAAACAGCAGCCAGTCAAGGGCCGGATAGGGATGGAACGGCGTGCGGGTAAGAAGACTGGTGGCGACGAGAACAAGGGCGGAGGCGCCATAGGTGACAAAGGTATAGCCCGACAGCTCTACGCTCCCCCGGAGCTTCCTGCCGATGAGGAGATAGCCCGAGACAAAGATCGCGGCGGCCAGTGCGAGAAGATCTCCCACAAAGGCGCGCATCCCCAGTTGAAAGTCACCTGCGCCGATGACGATGCTGCCGCACAGTGCCACCACTCCTCCCAGCAGGGCCAGCCGGGGGACTTTCTCGCGGAAGAAGAGCCACGCGCCGATCACCACGAAAACCGGCTGCATGGTGACGATGACCACCGAACTGGCCACGCTGGTGTAGAAGAGCGAGGTGAACCAGGTGACGAAATGGAGGGCGAGAAACAGGCCGCTGGCCGCCGCGAGAGCGATCTCCCGGCGCGACATGGAGCGCGCTCCGCTGAAGCGGGAAGCTGCCGTGGCCGGCGCCAGCAGCAGGAAGGTAAACAGGAGCCGGTAGGTGGCGATGATGAGGGGAGGAGCCGTGGAGAGCCGCACGAAGAGCGCGGAGAACGAAACGGCAAAAACCCCCACCAGGACTGCCAGGTAGGGGTTTACGATCGGTTTGCTGTGGGGTGCCGTTGTCACACGAAAGCCCTATTCTCCCAGGTATGCCTTTCTCACCTCGGGGTTTTCCGCCAGTTCCCCGGCCGGCCCTTCGAGGACGATGTGGCCGGTCTCCAGCACATAGGCGCGGTGGGCGATGGAAAGGGCCATGTGGGCGTTCTGCTCCACGAGCATGATGGTGGTGCCGGTCCCGTTGATCTCGCCGATGATCTCGAAGATCTTTTCCACAAGCATCGGCGCGAGCCCCATGGAGGGTTCGTCCAGGAGCAGGAGCCGGGGCCGGGACATGAGGGCCCGCCCCATGGCGAGCATCTGCTGCTCCCCGCCGGAAAGGGTCTTGGCGAGCTGCTTCTTCCGCTCGGCCAAGCGGGGGAAAAGGTGAAATATCCGCTCCATCTCCTGGGCGATGCCCTTCTTGTCGGACCGGATGTAGGCACCCATCTCCAGGTTTTCCAGCACACTCATCTTGGCGAAGACGCGGCGCCCCTCGGGTACCTGGCACACCCCCTTCTTGACGATCTCGTGGGGGGCGGTTCTGGTGATGTCTTCACCCTCGAACAGGACCCGGCCGGCAGCCGCCGGCACGACACTGGAGATGGTGTTCAGAATGGTAGTCTTGCCAGCGCCGTTGGCGCCGATGAGGGCAACGATCTCACCCTGGTCGACCCGGCAGGAAACATTAACGAGGGCCTTGATGGCCCCATAGTTGACGGAAAGGTTTTCAACGACGAGCATACGCCATCCTTGTCGCGGTTAGTGTGCTTCAGGCGCGGCGGGGCTAGTGGACGGCCGCCTTGCCGAGGTACGCCTCGATGACCTGCGGGTTGGCCCGGACCGCTTCAGGTTTTCCCTCGGCGATCTTGACCCCGTAATCGAGCACGGCGATCCGGTCGGACAGCCCCATGACGAACTTCATGTCGTGCTCCACAAGGAAGACCGTGATGCCTGCGGCGCGGATCTTCCGCACCATCTCCAGCAGGACCTGCTTTTCCTGGGGGTTCATGCCGGCGGCCGGCTCGTCCAGCAGGATCAGGTCGGGCTTTATCGCCAGGGCACGGGCAATCTCCAGGCGGCGCTGCTCGCCATAGGGAAGGCTCGTGGACGGTTCATAGGCCCGATGCGCCAGATCGACCTGCTTGAGGCATTCAATGGCCCATTCGACAAGCTCCCCCTCTTCGCGCCGCACCCAGGGCGCCAGCTTCAGGATGGAACCGGCCAGATCCCATTTCCCGCGGGTGTGGGAGCCGATCAGGACGTTCTCCAGAACCGACAGTCCGGGGAACAGCCGGATGTTCTGAAAGGTGCGGCCAATGCCGGCGGCGGCGATCCGGTGGGTCTTCTGGCCGCTGATGGTAGCACCCTTGAAAGAGATGCTCCCCGCTGTCGGCGAATAGATACCGGTAATGAGGTTGAACAGGGTGCTCTTGCCGGCACCGTTGGGACCGATGAGTGCCAGGATCTCTCCCTGCTCCACCGTCAGGTTGACGCTGTCGACGGCCACCAGCCCGCCGAAGCGGATGGTCACGTTATCGAGTTTCAAAAGCGACATGGAACCTCGCCAATCCGTTTATTTTCTATGCCGTTCGTTGACTTCCGCCGTGGCAGGCTTGCGGCCGATGGCCCGCAGCACCAGGTCGGTGAAGTTGATCCCGCCGAGCAGGCCGTTGGGACGGAAGACCATGAGAAAGACGAGCAATCCGCCGTAGACGAGCATCCGGTACTGGGACATGAAGCGGAGGAACTCCGGTGCCGCCGCCAGGATGGATGCCCCGAACACGGTGCCGGCGATGCTGCCGAGCCCCCCGAGCACGACCATGCTCAGGATGTCGACCGACTTGAGGAAGCCGAAATCAGACGGGTTGATGTAACTGAGAAAATGGGCGTACAGGCATCCCCCCACCCCGGCCAGGAAGGAACCGACGGCAAAGGACTGGACCTTGTAGCGGGCGATGTTGATGCCCATGGCCTCGGCGGCGATCTCGTCGTCGCGGATCGCCTTAAGGGCCCGGCCGAAGCGCGACTCTTTCATGAAGCTGACGAAAATGATTGCAAGGATAGCCACCACCCAGACAATGATCGGCATCGGGATCGGCGATCGGGCCGGTGGAACCGACAATCCCAGGGCCTTGTTGGTGATGTCGAGGTTGAGAAAGACAACCTTGACGATCTCGGCGAAACCGAGGGTGCAGATGGCCAGATAGTCGCCGGTGAGCCGGAGGATGGGATAGCCGATGGCAGCGCCGACAAAGGCTGTTGCCAGTCCGGAGAGAAGGAGGTTGGCGCTGAAGGGAAGCCCCGTGCGCAGGGTTATCACGGCACTGGTGAAGGCTCCGATGCTCATGAACGCCGCGTGCCCCAGCGAGAGCTGTCCGGTGATGCCGGTAATGACGTTGAGCCCCAGGGCCAGGACGATGGCGATCCCGATGTTCACCAGGATCTGGAGGGTATACGGGTCAACCAGGTTGAGGATGCTCTGCAGGGACTCTCCCATACGCTCGTTACACCTTTTTCTGAATTTTCTGCCCCAGCAGGCCCGTGGGCTTTACCAGGAGAACCAGGACGAGTATTGCAAAAGCGATGGCATCGCGGTAGGACGAGTACCCGGCCGCAACCCCCATGACCTCTGCCACGCCCAGGAGCATCCCCCCGAGCATGGCGCCGGGGATGGAGCCGATCCCGCCGAGAACCGCGGCCGAGAAGGCCTTGAGCCCTGCCATGAGCCCCATGTTGAAGCTGACCGCGTTGAACAGGAGCCCCACCAGCACCCCGCCGGCAGCCGCCAGGGATGAGCCGAGGGCGAAGGTGAAGGAGATCACGCGGTTCACGTTGATCCCCATGAGGGCCGCTGTGCTGTAATCCTCGGAGGTGGCGCGCATGGCCTTGCCGATCTTGGTCTTCTGGACGATGAACTCGAGGCCGAGCATGAGAATGGCCGAAACGCCGATGATGAGGAGCTGGAGGGTCGAGATCTCGGCGCCCAGGATCTTCACCTGGTGGACCGGAAAGGCGGTGTCGGGAAAGCCCTTGGCATCGGCGCCGAAGATCATGAGCGCCAGTGTCGAGAGGAAGATGGAGACGCCGATGGCCGAGATGAGCGCCGACAGCCGCGACGACTTCCTGAGGGGGCGGTAGGCGATCAACTCGATGACCACCCCCATGACCATGCAGGTTACCATGGCAAGGATCATGGCCACGAAGATGTTCATCTTGAACAGGGCGACCATGAGCAGACCCACGAATGCGCCCGCCATGAATATTTCTCCATGGGCGAAGTTGATGAGGGCGATGATGCCGTAGACCATGGTGTAGCCCAGGGCGATGAGCGCATAGGTGCTGCCGAGGGCGATCCCGTTGATGAGCTGCTGCAGGAGCATGCGGTTCCTCTCTGCGCCGGGGTGTGGCTATGACGTGTTATTGGGATTGGTGCAACGAACTGCGAGTGCGGGGGATTCCCTTGAACGGCAAAACCGTCGACAGGTTCGACCTGTATACCACAGTGACTAAAGATTGTGCAAGCTTTTCGATGGGGTTTTTGTTGATATTCTGAAAAGTTAGTATGGTTTCACAAAAACGGGGACGGGACTTCTCCCGCCCCCGCTGGCACGCTGAGCTTCCGTGCGAGCGGCAGCAACACAGACCGGCCCGCACGGGTTGTTACATCGCCTGCTAGTCGACCCAGTCGTCGTCCTCCTCGATGGGAGCGAAACCGCGCCGCATGGTGTTCTCGGTGACCACCCGCGGGTCCATGAAGTGGAGGAGGTAGTCGGGACCGCCGGCCTTGGTGCCGACCCCGGACATGCGGGCGCCGCCGAAGGGCTGCCGCTCCACCAGGGCGCCGGTGTTGTTCCGGTTGATGTAGAGGTTCCCCACCCGGAACTCCCGGCGGGCCTTGGCCAGGTGCTCGGGGCTGCGGCTGAAGATACCGCCGGTGAGGGCGAACTGGGTGGAGTTGGCCCATTCGATGGCCTGGTCGAAGTCCTTGGCCCGCATGACCGCCAGGACCGGCCCGAAGATTTCCTCCTGGGCGATGCGGTGCTCAGGCTTGATGCCGCCAATGATGGTCATGGGGACATAATACCCCTCACCCGTTGGCACCGGGCTCTCGTAGAGAACATGCCCCTCGCGCTTGCCGATCTCCGCGTATTCCTTGATGCTCTTCATGGCCTTGTCGTCGGCCACGGCACCCATGTAGTTGGCCGGGTCCTCGGAGGGGCCCACCCTGGTGGCCTTGGCCATGGACACGAGCCGCTCGATGAATTTGTCGTAGACCGCGTCCAGCACGATGACCCGGGAGCAGGCGGAGCACTTCTGCCCCTGGAAGCCGAAGGCCGAGTAGAGGACATGGGGCACCGCCTCGTCCAGGTCGGCGTCGTCGTCGATGATGATGGCGTTCTTGCCCCCCATCTCGGAGATGATCTTCTTCACGTTGGCCTGGCCCGGATAGACCTTGGCGGCGCGCTCGATGATCCGCAGGCCGGTCTCCATGGAGCCGGTGAAGGCGATCAGGCTGATGTCCGGGTGATCCACCAGGTAGTCGCCCATGACCGAGCCGCGGCCCGGCGTGAAGTTGAAGACCCCTTCGGGGAGGCCCGCCTCGCGGAACAGTTCCACCAGGTGCCAGCCGATGATCGAGGTGATCCCCGACGGCTTGAAGACCACGCAGTTGCCGGTGACGATGGCTGCCGACGCCATGCCCATGCTGATGGCCAGGGGGAAGTTCCAGGGGGCGATGACCGCGGCTACCCCTTTGGCTCGTAGAAGTAATGGTTCAGCTCGCCCGGGGCGTGGCCCACCCGCTGGGGCTGGCCCAGCCGGATCATCTCACGGGCATAGTATTCCAGGAAGTCGATGGCCTCGGTCACGTCGGCATAGGCCTGATCCCACTGCTTGCCGATCTCCAGGACCTGCCAGGCCGAGAGCTCGAAGAGCCGCTTACGGGCTGCTTGGGCCGCTTTAAGCAGATATTCGGCCCTGGTCCGGGGATCGGTATCGCGCCATGCCGGGAAGGCTGCCTTGGCGGCGGCGATGGCGGCGCCCACCTCCGTGGTGCCGGCCTGGCAGATCTGGCCCAGGACCTCGGAGGGCTTGTTGGGGTTCACGGTGGGGATGAAGTCGTTGGTCCGGACCTCTTTCCCGTTGATGAACAGGGGATAGGTCTTGCCCAACCGGGTCCGCACCTGGGCGATTGAACTCGGGAAAGCAGCCCGGTGGTCGGCCCGGGTAAAGTCCACCATGGCCTCGTTGTTGAACGGGGTGAGCCCGCCGGGGCCCTTCCGCTCCTTTTTCGGCTTTGCGGCGCGGGCGGCCCGTTCCCGCTCGACCGTGACGGCCGGGTCTTCCAGCAGACGCTCGATCTGGGCGTCCTCGGCAAAGCTCTGGCGCAGGAACGACTCGTTGGCGGTGTTCTCCAGGAGCCGGCGCACCAGGTACCCCATCCCCGGAACCATGTTGCCGTAGGGGGCATAGAGGCGGATGCGCCCCGCCACCTTCAGGATCCCCTTGCGCACCGGTTCGGCCATGCCGTAGAGAACCTGGAATTCGTAACGATCCTCCGGCACGTTCAGTTCCCGCGCCATCTCCATGACCGCCGATATGGTCCGAATATTGTGGGAGGCGCAGGCAAAGTGGCAGATCTGGTGGTTTTCCAGGATCTTCCGCGCCTGGCGCTCGTAGGCCGCGTCGCTCTCCGCCTTGATGGTCCAGACCGGGACTTCCCAATCGTTCTGCTTCGCCTTGACCGTTTCGTAGTCCCAGTAGGCACCCTTCACGAGACGGACGGATATCTGGACCTTGTGCTCCTTCGCCCAGGCCAGGAGGTCATCCAGGTCCTTGTCGTTATCCTTCAGGTAAGCCTGGAGCACGATTCCCAGGTGGGGATAGTCGCGGTACTCCAGTTTCAGGCGCCGGAAGACCTCCAGGATGATCTCCTTGTGGCGGTAGGATTCCATATCGATGCAGAGGAAGCCGTTCAGCTCCATTACCTTCTTGAAGATGCGGCGCATCCGGTCAAGGATGGCCACCACCGAGCCCTCGAAGTCCTGGGGATTGGCCAGGCAGAAGAGGGCCGTGGGCTTCACCGCAATGTTCACCTTGGGGCATGCCCCCAGTCCAGGTTGGGATCGCCCCCTCTGCCGGGCAGGCCTTTCCAGCTCCCCTGCTCTTCCTTCAGGGCGTCAAGCAACTCCAGGTAGGTGTTCGTGTAAACTTCGGCTTCCTCTTCGGAAAGGGTCGCCTCGCCGAGCACGTCCACCACGGCGGCAAAACCGTCCTTGCGGAGTTTCTCCAGGTTCTTCACCGCCTCCTTGGTGGTCTCGCCCACGATGAACTGGCGGGCCATCTCCTCGATATTGGAGGTGAGCACCTTGTTCAGCACGGCCCCGCCGAAGGACCCGAGCATCCCCGCCACCTTGGCCCCCGTGGACATGAACGCGGGCATTTCCTGCTCATTGCCGAAATATTCCCGGATGTGCTCCGTCAGGAGCTTGCTGGTGGTCAGCGAGGGAAACACGTCCACGAACCGGAACATCTGGATCTTGAACTGCTCGTTCTGCATGCTCCAGTCCATGGCCTTGCCCATCCAGGCCCCTTTGTTGAAAAGGGAGGGCTTCTCGCCGGAAATGCTGCCGAAAAACTCCCTGCCGCGGTTGACGATCTTCGTGTTCAACTCACTGTTTAGCATGGCTCGCTCCTTGGTTGGTTCATATGAGGCGGATAGCCCATGGTGTCGAGTTACCTGCATCAAACAGTACCACTGCCATCATCTTCGTGTCAATGGTTAAACCATTAGTATTATCCTCCACGCTATGCTATTCTTTGAAAAAGCATGACAGGGTGCTATAACTGGCAGTCTGAACATGCCGGGAAAGCTGGGCCGGCGACGCAGACCGCGCCGGCTGTTCGACTGGCCGGCATGGGTACAACCATTGTAATCCTGCATTGCTACGATGCAACGGAAGGAGCAACCCAGATGTTTCGCAAGGCCAAACAAAACCGGATCTTTCAGGATGTGGTGGATCAGATACAGGAAGCGATCGTGGAGGGGAGGCTCAAGGAGGGGGACCAGCTCCCGGCGGAGCGGAAACTCCAGGAAGAGTTCAATGTAAGCAGGGGCACCCTCCGGGAGGCACTCCGCGTCCTGGAGCAGAAGGGGCTCATCGAGATCCGGACCGGCGTGGCCGGGGGATCGGTGATCAAGGGGGTATCCACCGAGCAGGTGAGCGAGAGCCTGGCGCTGCTCATCCGCTACCAGAAGGTGCCTCTGGCGAAGCTGGCCGAATTCCGCGAGGGGGTCGAGGGAATCGTGGCCGCCCTGGCCGCCAACCGGGCGACTCCCGAGCAGACAGGCCGGCTGAGAGACCTGCTGAACACGGCCGGCAAGTACCTTGAGCAGGGGGAACCCCACTGGGACTCCTTCGTCCGGACCGACGAGGAGTTTCACCTGACCCTGGCCGAGATGACCGACAACCCCCTCTTCATCACGGTGCTCGAAACCGTCTACCACAACATCCACACCTACTACGAGCGCTACCTCCCCATGGAGGAAACGGTGCTGCGCCAGAACTACCAGGACCTGGAGGCCCTGTTTACGGCCGTTGCCGCCCGGGACGGGAAGCGGGCCGAAGAGTTGGCCAGGGAGCATGTGCGGCGCTTCAACATGCGGATGGAGGAGCGCCACATCTCCTGATGGCGGGACTTCGCACAGGGCTGTTGACAGTTGTCCCTCCATTTTTCTATAGTTCTAGCCACAGTTATATGAGGAAAGAGTTCTTAATGGGTTTCCCGCTCCAGAGAAAAGGTCTCGCCCTGCTTCTCCTCCTGCTGATGACGTCCATCACGCTGGGGGGGGCCATCTGTCTTGGCGCGGACCACCACCCCGCCCCTGCCGCGGCGGACACCGTAGCATCCCATGCCGGCGGTGAGGCCCCGTGCTGCCCCGATGACGGGCACGGCAACGGAGGTCACTGCCTGAACTGCCTTTCCTGCCCCTGCCAAGCGCCCCTTGCCGGCGACGAGCTGTGCCTGAGCTATGCCCCGTCCATCCACGTCCTTTCTTTTTCCGAACGCCGCGTCCCTCCCCCCGACGTCTATCTGTCCAAGTTCGTACCCCCTGCAGAATCCCGCCTGACCCCGTGACGACACCAACCGACCGGCCGTAGCGGGAGACGTACGCTCCGCCGGCGGCGGTTCCGGGCCGTCCATCATATCTCGCAGACTATCCATTTCAGATACACCACGAGGAGGTACTGCCGTGAGTCGAGCAGTTTCCCTGCCGGTGGCGGTCCTGCTGCTTCTTGCCGTCACCGGTGCGTCGGCGGGCAATGCCCTTGCCGAAACAAGAACCTTCACCCTTACCGAGGCCGTAGAGCACGCCCTTGCCCACAACGGCGAGCTCAAGGCGGCCCGGAGCGGGCATGAGGCCGCCCAAGCCGGCACTGTCCGGGCCGGGCTTTATCCCAATCCGGTCCTGGAGCTGGAAGGGGCCACCGGCGCCCTCACCGGCAGCAGCAACGAAAGCAGCATGGAACTGGCGATTTCCCAGGAAGTGCTGCTCGGTGGCAAGCGGACCAAACGGCTGGCAGCCGCTGAGCGGGAAGTCGAGGCAGTCCGGTGGTGGCTGGCGGATCGGGAGCGCCTCACTGCCCTGGAAGTGAAAACGGCGTATGCCGATCTTCTGCTGGCCCAGCAACGGCTTGATCTGGCAAAGCAGGCCGCGGAACTGGGCAGCCGCCTGCTGGCCCTGACGCGGGAGCGTTTCGCCGCGGGCGACATTCCCGAACTTGAAGTCAACCTGGCCCGGGTCGAGGCGGCGCGCAGCGACAGCGAGCGGGTGGCAGCGGAACGGGAGATCGTGCCGGTCCGTTCCCGCCTCTCAACCCTCATGGGCCTTGAGCCCGGCCATGAAGCGGCCGTTGTCGCGCCGCCCGACGAAAAACCCTTTACCGCCGGTGTCGCCGGCCTGGTGACCAGGGCCCGGGAACACCGCCCCGACCTCAAGGCCCTGGCCGCCGAGCAGGCCAAGGGAGAGGCAGAGGTGAGTCTTGCCCGGTCCGAGGGGGTACCGAACCTGACGGTGGGACTCTTCGTGGCCCATGAGCGGAGCACCGATGCCATCGGCACCGGCGAGGAAAAAACCCGCGACACCATCATGGGGGTAAGGCTCTCCCTGCCGCTCCCTCTCTTTGACCGCAACCAGGCCGGCATCCGCGAGGCCGGTGCCCGCCGGGGAGGAGCCGAGGCCCGGTTCGGCGCAGCCCGCACCGCGCTGGAACGGGATGTGGAGGCGGAGCATGCCCGGATGGCCGCAGCGGAGGAAGTGCTCTGCCTCTACGCGAAGGATATCCTTCCACGGCTCAAGGAGAACCTCGCCCTGGTCCAGGAGGCCTACGGGCTGGGGGAGGCAGGCATCCTCGCGGTCATCGAGGAACAAAAAAAGTACGTGGAGGTCCACGGGGCATACCTGGCGGCCGTCCATGCCCGGCAGACGGCCCGTGCCCGCCTGGAGGCGGCCCTGGGCGCATCCCTGGACGAACTGACAACAGGAGGTACCCAGTGAGCGTGATACGCACGATAACATACGGAATCCTGATGCTGCTGGCCCTGACGCTGCTGGCCGCCTGCAGCAAGGGAAGCGGCACCCGGGAAGCCGGCAACGAGGCCGGCCACGGGCCGGTGCAGGTGACCGCCTGGTCGGACCGGACCGAGGTTTTCCTGGAGCATCCCGAGCTTGAACCGGGCAAGGGGGCGACGCTCCTCATCTATCTGACCCGCACGGCCGACTGGCAGCCCCTGGCGTCACCGGAGGTGCACCTGGTCATAACCCCGCCCGCGGGAGCCCCCCTCACAGTAGCCGCCACAGGGACCAAGCCGGGACTCTACCGGGCCGAAGCAACCTTCCCCGCCAAAGGCGCCTACCGGGTGACGGTGGTGATCGGCGGCTCCCGGGGGGAACAGATCGAACTCCCCTCTCTCCGGGTCGGGGAAGGACATGACCACGGCGAGGACGGGCACAAGGAGACGGCCGCGAGCGACCGGAAGGAGGGAACTCCCCACGACCGCGACGGCCACGGGGATCACGCCGCGGAGGCGAAGCAGGGCGGAGGAAAAGCGCCCGCCCATGCTGACCATGACGTCCATGATGAACATGCAGAGCATGACAGCCACGACGAGCATGGCGACCATGGAGGAGAGCAGGCGCACGGCGAAACCGGCACAGCCCACGCACACGCCGCATCGGGAGCTGTCGGCGCCATCACCCTGACCAAGGAGCAGCAGTGGGCCGTGGCCTTTGGCGTGGCCGAGCCGAGGCGGATGGATATGGCCAGCGGTCTCGCGGCGGTCGGCGAACTGGTCCCGGTGGCCACGGCCGAGGCAGTGGTGGCCGCTCCCCTGGCAGGGGTCGTCTCCCCGACCCGCCCCCTCCCCTTCCCCGGCAAGCGGGTGGCAAAGGGCGAGGTGATCGCGGTGATCGATCCTCCGGCAAGCCTTGGCGGCGGCATGACCCAATTGGCAGCCGACCACGCCCAGGCCGTGAGCCGCCTCACCCTGGCCCAGGCCGAGTACGACCGGGCCAAGCGGCTGGTGCAGGGGAAGATAGCCGCCCGCAAGCGGCTGGAGGAGGCAGAGGCGGCCCTGGAGGCGGCCAGCGCCGTCGCAGCCCCCCTTGAGGCTGCCATGAAGAGCGTCCAGGGCGGGAGCGGCGGACGGATCACCGTGCGCGCGCCGGTCTCGGGCACCGTGGTGGAGATCTCTGCCGTGAACGGCAGCGGGGTAGCCCCCGGCCAGACCCTGGTCCGCATCGTGGATACCGGCCGGCTCTGGCTCCGGGTGAACCTGCCGGCAACGGACCTGGGCAAGGTCGGACGCCCCGCTGCCGCCGGAACTGTCTTCACCGTGACGGGACTCCCGGGAGAATTCCACACCAGCGGCCTCGTCTCCGACGGGACGGTGGTGGATCCCCAGACCCGAACCCTCCCGGTGATCTTTACCGTGGAGAATCGCAGCGGCAACCTCAAGCCTGGGATGTTCGCCCGGGTCACCATCCGGACCGGCACGGCCAAAGGTGTCCTGGCCGTGCCTAAAGAGGCCCTCTTCGAGGACGAAGGTCGCTGGTTCGCCTTCGTCCAGATATCGGGGATCACCTTTGACCGCCGGGAGGTGCAGATCGGAACCGAAGACCGGGGGATGGTCCAGATCGTATCGGGGCTCGACGAGCACGACCGGCTGGTGGTGAAGGGGGGCTACTACGTGAAGCTCGCTTCCCAGGGCGGGGCCACCGCCGACCCCCACGCCGGCCACGGCCACTAAGGGGGCGCCGCCATGCTTGATCGCATAATCCGCTTATCCATAGAAAACCGCCTCATCGTGGTGGTCCTGTCGGCCCTCATCCTGGTGGTGGGGACCGTGGTGGCCCTCAGGATGCCGGTGGATGTCCTGCCCGACCTGACGGCTCCGACCGTCACCATCATGACCGAGGCCCAGGGCATGGCCCCCGAGGAGCTGGAAACCCTGGTGACCATGCCGGTCGAAAGCGCCGTGAACGGCGCCACCGGGGTACGCCGGGTCCGCTCCTACACGGTTGCCGGCCTCTCCACCGTCTGGGTGGAATTCACCTGGGGCACCGACATCTACCGGGCCCGCCAGGTGGTGAACGAAAAAATGCAGGGGCTGACCGCATCGCTCCCGGCCGGGGTGATGCCGACCCTCACCCCCATCTCCTCCATCATGGGGGAGGTGATGTACATCGGCCTCACCAGCGACCGCCACACCCCCATGGAACTGAAGGAGGCGGCCGATTTCGTTGTCCGGCGCCGGCTTCTGGCTGTTCCCGGCGTCTCCCAGGTGGTGGTCCTGGGAGGCGAAAAGCGGCAGTACCAGGTGGAACTGGACCCGCTTGGGCTCGCCTCATTCGGGGTTTCGGTGGGCGAGGTTCTGGAAGCGGTCCGGGGGAACAACGAGAACTTTGCCGCCGGCATCATGAAGAGCGGCGGCCAGGACTACCTGATCCGCGGCGTGGGACGCTACCAGACCGCCGACGACCTGGGGCGGGTAGTTGTCTCGGCCTGGAACGGCATCCCGGTCCTTGTGCGGGATGTTGCCCGCGTGGCCGTGGGCTCGGCCCTGAAGGTGGGAGATGCCAGCGTCGATACCAAGCCGGGGATTCTCATCTCCGTGGCCAAGCACCCGGAGACCAACACCCTGACCCTCACGGCCCTGCTCGACGGCAAGCTGACCGAGATCCGCAAAGGGCTCCCCGCCGGCATGGAGCTGCGGGGCGACATCTTCCGCCAGTCCGACTTCATCCAGCGGGCCATGGACAACATCCGCAAGGTCCTGGTGGAGGGGGCGGTGCTGGTGGTGGCCATCATCTTCCTCTTCCTGGGAAGCATGCGCACCACCTTCATCTCCATCGTGGCCATGCCCCTGTCGCTCATCTTCGCCATCTTCACCCTGCGGCTCTTCGACATCTCCATCAACACCATGACCCTGGGGGGAATGGCCATCGCCATCGGCGTCATCGTGGACGATGCCATCATCGACGTGGAGAACGTCTACCGACGGCTGCGGGAGAACAGCGCCAAGCCCGAGGCCCGGCGGGAACCCGCCGGCAAGGTGATCTTCGATGCCTCCAGGGAGATTCGCTCATCCATCGTCAACGCCACCCTCATCATTGTCCTGGTATTCCTCCCCCTCTTCTTTCTCTCCGGCGTGGAGGGCCGGCTCCTGAAGCCCCTGGGGATCTCCTACATGGTTTCCATCGGCGCCTCGCTCCTGGTGGCCCTCACCGTCACCCCGGCCCTCTGCTCCTACCTCCTTCCCCGGGCGCGCTTTCTCGATCGTCATGACGAGGGCCGGGTCTTCACCTGGCTCCAAAACGCCTACGGGCCGGTCCTCAACCTTGCGCTCACCCGGCAGAACCTGGTCATGGGGCTCGCGGCAGCGGCCTTCATCCTCTCCCTCATCCCCCTGGCCATGGCTGGCCGCTCATTCCTGCCCCCCTTCAACGAAGGGTCGCTCACCATCACGCTTGCCACTCCCCCTGGCACGTCCCTGGAGCAGTCGGTGGACATCGCCGCCCGGGTGGAAACGCTGGTGAAGGGACACCCCAACGTGACCCTCACGGCCCGCCGCACCGGCCGGGGAGACCTGGACGAGCACGGCAAGCCCCCCAACGCCTCGGAGATCGAGGCCCAACTGGACCTGAAAGGGCGCACGCTGGAAGAGGTCATCGGCGAGTTGCGCCACCTGACCGGTGGGATTCCCGGCACGATTGTCTCCTTCGGCCAGCCCATCAGCCACCGGATCGATCACATGATGTCGGGCACCGCCGCCAATATCGCCATTAAAATCTACGGGCCGGAACTCTTCAGGCTCAGGAGCATCGCCCAGGATATCCAGCGGACCATCGCCGGGGTACCGGGGCTTGAGGATCTGTCGGTGGAGCAGCAGGTTGACGTGCCGCAACTGCGGGTGATCCCCGACCGTGAAGCCATGGCCCGGTACAATCTCTCCGTGTCAGCCGTTGCCGAAGCGGTGGAGACCGCCACCGCCGGCACCGTGGTGACCAGGACCCTGGAGAAGGACCGGACCTACGAGGTCATGGTCCGCTTCCCCGATGAGGCGCGGGCGACGGGAAGCGCCGTGGCCGGCATTCTGGTGGACGCCCCGGGCGGGGTGAAGGTTCCCCTTGCCGCCGTGGCCCAGGTAACCAGTGCCAAGGGGCCCAACGCCATCAGCCGGGAAAACGTCCAGCGCAAGATCGTGGTCCAGGCCAATGTGTCCGGACGCGACCTGAGGAGCGTCTTCGAGGAGGCTCGGGGGCGGATCGAGGCGGGCGTGAAGCTTCCGGAAGGGTACTTTATCGAATACGGCGGCCAGTTCGAGAGCGAAGCCGAGGCGACCCGGATGATCGGGCTCCTCTCCCTGGTGTCGTTCCTCTTTATCGGACTGGTCCTCTACCTGGAGTTCCGCTCATTCCGCGACGTGGGGATCGTCATGGTCAACCTGCCGCTCGCGTTCATCGGCGGCATCGTGGCGGTCTTCATTACCGGCGGGGTCATCAACGTCTCGACCCTTGTCGGCTTCATCACCCTGTTCGGCATTGCGGTCCGCAACGGGATTCTCCTGGTATCCCACTACCGTCACCTGATGGAGGAGGGACAGCACCTGGCAGAGGCGGTTGACCGGGGCTCCCGGGAACGGCTCCGGCCGGTGGTCATGACGGCCCTGGCCGCCGGGCTGGCGCTCGTCCCCTTTGCCGTGGCTGCCCACAAACCGGGGAACGAGATCCTCTCACCCCTGGCCATTGTCATCCTCGGCGGATTGCTGAGCTCCACGGTGCTGAACATGGTGGTCCTGCCGTCGCTCTACCGGCGGTTCGGACGTCAGCTCTAGGATGATTGAACAACAAAAGCCCCACGGGAGTTATCCCGTGGGGCTTTTTCACATCGTGAAAAACAGTCGGCTCTTAGTCCATCTTGACCGGGACCTTGGCCTTCAGGGCGAATTTGCCGCCCTTTACTTCCAGAAGGGCCAGCGGTGACTTGATCGGCTCGCGGTTATCGCGGATGGTAATGGTCCCCGAGACTCCTTCATAGTTCTTGGTCTGGCCGAGGGCGGTCTTGAACACCTTCGGGTCGGCGCTGTTGGCGCGCTTCATTGCATCGGCCAGCATCATGACGCCGTCATATCCCTGGGCGTCGAAGAGACCCGGCTCGGCGCCGCTGAACTTCTTCTTGTACGCCTCGACGAACTTGGCGGTCACCGGAGAAGCCTGCTCGGGGGAGAAGCCCAGGGCGGCCATGGCGCCCTCGACCGCATCGCCGCCCAACTCGATCAGCTTCGGCGAGAAGAGGCCGTCGCCACCGAACATTTTGGCCTTGAGCCCCTGTTTGCGGGCTTCCTTCATGATGAGGGCGGCCTCGGTGTAGTAGCCGGAGAAAAAGATAACATCGGGCTTCTTGCCCTTGATGTTGGTGATCTGGGCGCTGAAATCCTTGTCGCCGTCCTTCACCTTCTCGTCGGCAACGATCTCCACCCCCCTGCTCTTGGCCGCATCGCGGAAGGTCTGGGAGAGGCCCACGCTGTAATCGTTGTTGTCGGAGGTGATGATCGCCACCTTCTTGTAGCCCAGGTCCTTGGCGAAGAAGTCGATGCAGGCCGGGATGGCGACGCTGTCCAGCAGGGTGTTGCGGAAGATGAAGTCGCCGTTCTCCACGACGCCGGGGCCGGTGGCGCCGGCGGAGAGGAGGACCACCTGGGCCTTCTGGGCGATGGGAGCCGCAACCTTGGTGATGCCGGTGGTGGGGTCGCCCACGATGGCAACGACGCCGTCACGGCTGATGAGCTTCTGGGTGACCGACGCACCTTCCTGCTTGTCACCGCGGTTGTCGGCCTCGACGATCTCGATCTTCTTGCCGAGGATGCCGCCGGCAGCGTTGAGCTCCTCGGCCGCCATCTTCATGCCGTCGAGTGTCGGCTTGCCGAACATGGCCACGTCGCCGGTAAGAGCGCCAAGGAAGCCGATCTTGATGGTGTCGCCGGCGGCCGGTGCGCCGGCCGGGGCTTCTTCCTTCTTCTTGCAGCCAAAGCCCATCGAAAGGGCGGTGGCCACTGCGGCAACGGTCAGCAGCGATGCAATTTTTCTGAATTTCATTGAATGCTCCTCCTGTTGAATGAATGGTGCAGCAGGGGGAATTACTTGCCGCCGCCCTGTTTCATCAGGACGTCGACCATCTCATTGGCTTCCTTGAGCTTCTGCTCAAGTTTCTTGAGCTCCTCGGCGGTGTAGACCCTCTTCCCCTTCTTGATCTCGGCCTGGAGCTTCTTGACCTTCTTCTGGAGGCTATCGACCTCGCCGGCGCAGTTTTTGGAGGCGAGGAGGCACATGTCCTTCTCTTCCTTGGACATTTCTGCGGCAAAGGCCGGAACGGTGGCGGAGAACGCGAACGCGGTCAGCATGAGAACAGCCATCTTTTTCATGGGATAAACCTCCTGTCGATCGGTAAGGTGGCGGACGAATGCGGCCGGGGCAGTCACTCGCCCCGGCCGTGGCCGTGTTTAGAATGCGTAGTTCAGGATGAGCGATGCCATGTAGGGATCGTCGGGAGTCTCACCGCCGGCGGCAACGCCGTCGTAGTAGTCGCCCAAGACAACATAGGCACCCCGCAGGCTGGCAGTCATGTTGTCAAAGAGCTTGTAGTCGACGGAAGCGTTCAGTTCGGTCCCCAGATACTTACCGTTGGAGCTGTTAAGGGTCTTGTCGTTCTCCTTGGCGACAGAGGCGAACCCGGCATTGACGCTGGTGGAAAGTTTGGAGGTGATGGGAAGGTCGTAGCCGACGAAGCCGGCGATGACACCCTGATCCCTGTTATTGGAAGTGTAGACCACGGCATTATCGATGGTCATGGCATAGGCATCACGGAACAGGAGCTGCATGTTGCCGTTGTAGAAGCCGTGCTCATCGTCGACGCTCTGGAAGGCATTGGTGGTGCTGCTCCCCCCCTTGTCGCCGGAGACGTAGAGGAACTCAGCCCGCGCGGTTCCGGGGCCGAGGTTGCCCCGGGCGCCCACGTTGCCGGCAAAGGCACTGACGTGGCGGGACGCCGGAGCCCGGAGGGACCCGAACTGGTAGAGGAAAAAGCCGTCAAGGGTGACCGGACCGAGATTCGCCTCGGCATTGACGCCGACGTTGTGAACGGTGTTTGTATCACCCTGCTGCTGGTCCACATAGCCAAAGTCGCCGCTGCGGTCGTCGTCGATAAAGTAATAGGCGCCACCGATTCTAATGTCCTTGGTAACGGCGTACTTGGCGGTGGCTGCCACCATGTCACGGGCCCTCTTGCCGGGAAGCGTCCCTTTATCGTCGAACCGGAAGAAACCGGCCGAGGCATCGAGATTGCCAAAGGAGCGGGAGGCAAGGAGGCCTGCCATGTCGGCGCCAAAGAGGACCCCTTTGAAGGCGTCGTCGTGGGGCTGCATGCCCACCTTTACATTGGCACCGGTAATGGGGCAGTTGAAGTCCAGGTAGACACTCTTGGTTTCGATGTTGACGGTGTCGGCCCCGATGGCGCCACCCTGGTTTCTGGCGCTGGTGTACGCCGAGTCGCCCCAACGGGAGTCGATCTCGAAGTGCGTCACGAGCTTCAGATCGTCATTGGCCTTGGCAATGTACATGAGGCGGGCCCGTTGTGCGAAATAGGTGGCAGTGGGGGCATCTTTACCGGACAGGACGGGGACTCCACCCTCATCATGGAAAGATGGATTGAAAAAACCTTGGCCGCTAAGCGACCCATTGAAATTACTCACCGCCCCGAACAGCCTGAACATGCCGTGGAATTCATTCTCCAGGGCCAGGGCCGGGACGGCGGAGGCGGCAATAGCCGCCGTTGCGGTGACTGCGATGAGCGATTTCTTGAAACCCATGTACTCCTCCTTCGTTGCGATGATTAACAACATTGTAGGGTTGTGCTGCTTCACGTCGTGCGACCAGCGATTGTCCAACCACCTCCCTTCTTTGTGAGGAAAGCGACGCCGCTGTCGCTGACTGTCGAAGTAGTCAGAGTATCTGGCTCAGGAACAGCCTGGTCCGCTCGTGGGTCGGATTCCGGAAAAAGTGCTCGGGTGTCCCTTCCTCCACGATCCTTCCCGCGTCCATGAAAATGACCCGGTCGGCAACTTCCCGGGCGAATCCCATCTCGTGGGTGACGACCACCATGGTCATCCCCTCCCGGGCGAGGCTCTTCATGACGTCGAGCACCTCGCCGATCATCTCGGGGTCAAGGGCGGAGGTGGGCTCGTCAAAGAGCATGAGCTTCGGATCCATGGCCAGGGCACGGGCAATGGCGACCCGCTGCTGCTGGCCGCCGGAGAGCTTGGCCGGATAGGCGCCCGCTTTCTCCTCCAGTCCCACCTTGCGCAGAAGCCCAATGGCCTTCTCGTCCGCCTCGGCCGTGCTCCGCTGGCGCACGACGCACTGGGCCAGGGTGATGTTCTCCAGGACGGTCTTGTGGGGAAACAGGTTGAAGGACTGGAACACCATGCCCACTTCTTCCCGCAGCTTGTTGATGTCGGTCCCCTGGCCGTAGAGATCGATGCCGTCCACCAGGATCCGCCCCGTATCGATCTGTTCCAGCTTGTTCAGAGAGCGAAGGAGGGTGCTCTTGCCCGACCCGGACGGGCCGATGATGACCACCTTCTCTCCCTCCTTCACGTCGAACGTTACCCGGTCGAGGGCCTTGAGCCCGCCAAAGTTCTTGCTTACGTCGCGTACTTCTACCATGCCGCCCCGTTCAGGTTCCCGCACTGATCCGTTCCTCCATGATTCCGATGAGCTTTGACAAGAAGAGGGTAATGATCAGATAGACGAGGGCAATGACCGTATAGGTCTCGAAATAGGTGAAGCTCTCCGACGCGAACTCCCGCCCCCGGCGCAGAATGTCGCAACCGCCAGAATGGACACCAGCGAGGAATCCTTGAGCAGGGCGATGAATTCGTTACCGATGGGGGGAAGCACGACCTTGGCGGCCTGGGGAAGGATCACGTGGCGCATGGCCTGGCCCTTGGTCATGCCAAGGGAGCGGGCCGCCTCCATCTGACCCTTGGGAATCGACTGGATGCCGGCCCTGATCACCTCGCCCATGTAGGCGCCGTAACAGACCGCCATGGCGATGATGGCGCTCGCCATGTCGGGGACGTGGACGAAGCGACCCAGGGCGTAGTAGATGTAAAAGAGTTGAACCAGCAGCGGGATGCCGCGGATGATTTCCACATAGAGGGAGGCGATGCCGTTGATGACCCGGTTGGAGGAAATGCGCCCGAGGCCGGCCACGAGACCGATGACCAGAGCCAGAAGAATGGCCCCGACGGTAACCTGAAAGGTGACCAGGATACCGTCGGGAACGAACTTGAGGATGTTGAGATAGGGGTCCGGCTTCGTGATGGCCAGAAAGGCCAGGAGGCCGATTGCGCCGATGAAGGCGATGCGCCAGGCAGTGAAGAGCCCGATGTCGCTTTTGCTCGGAATAGCCGCGCCGTCACCGACCTCGACGATAGCCGGCCGTGCCCTGTCCTGATCGATCATTTATCTGAGCCACTTCTTCCGGAGTTGCTCGTCGACCTTTTTGGCCTTGACGGCTTGATGCCCTTGTTGATCAGGGCAAGCAGTTCCTTGTCGCCCCTCTTCACTACGATGCCATAGGACTCGGCGGTAAAGGACTTGCCCACGATCTTGAATTTGTTCTTGTACTCGGTCTTCTGGAGAGCATAGTGGGCAGCGGTGGGCTCGTCGCAGACCACGCCGGCGATGCGGCCGGCGGCCATGTCCTCGAAGGCCAGGCCGATCTCGTCGTAGTTCTTGAGCTCGACGCCCTGCACTTTCTTGATTTCAAAGGCTCCGGTGGTGCCGATCTGGGCGCCGACCTTCTTCCCCTTGAGGGCGGCCAGGTTTATCCCCTTCTCAGCCTTGGGCACCACGAGAATCTGGCCGATGTTGATGTAGGGGTCGGAGAAGTCATACTGCTTTTTCCGCTCCTCGGTGATGGTGACGGAGGAGATGATGGCGTCGTAGCGGCCGGCGCCGAGCCCCGCGAAGATACCGTCCCAGGCAGTGTTCTTGAACTGGACGGCGAAACCGGCTTCCTTGGCGATGGCGTTCATGAAATCGATGTCGAAGCCGACAATCTTCTTGTTGGCGTCAACCATTTCCATGGGCGGCCAGGTGGCATCCGTGGCAACGGTTACCGTACGGCCCGCTGCCTCGGCCTGCCGGGGAACTGCAGCCGTCAGACACAAGGCGGCCAGTGTGAGTACCATCAGGGTACGACGCACGAGGTTCATAATTCCTCCCTTGATTACTGGCATTCAATGATGTTTACTGCGCCTAAACGACGCTACTTTTATGATTATTTTTTCCTGATGTCAATGGCTTTTTGCCGGTCTGTCGGCAGGTTACCGCCATTTCTGTTTACTTTTCCTTCAAAATGTTCAAAAATATTACACCATTTGTCACCTTTTCGTAACCAGACGAGCCGTGAATAAAGCAAAAGCCATCGTAGCCCTGCTCCTCACCACCTTCTTCTGGGGAATCACCTTCACCATCGTCAAGGACGCCGTGGCGCAGGTGGACGTCTTTGTCTTCCTGGCCCAGCGGTTCCTCATGGCCGTGGTGCTCCTGGTGCCGTTCTGCATCTGCCGCCGCGTGTCGCTCACCATGCAGACCGTTCGCCACGGGCTGTTTCTCGGCCTGTTTCTGTTCGGCTCCTACGCCTTCCAGACCATGGCCCTCCGGTTCACCACCGCGTCGAACACGGGCTTTCTCACGGGTCTCAGCGTAGTGCTGGTGCCCATGCTGGGCGCGCTTCTCTTCAGGCAGGCCGTCTCGCAGGGAATCAAGTGGGGGGTGGCTCTGGCCGTGCCCGGCTTGTTCCTTCTCTGCACCAACGGCGCATTCGCCCTGAACATCGGCGACGTGCTGGCCGCTGTCTGTGCCGTCTGCGTCTCCCTTCACCTGATACTCACGGGGAAGTTCGCCCGCGATAACGACGTGTGGTGGCTCACCGCCATGCAGTTGAGCACCGTGGCGCTCCTGAGCCTCCTTGTTGCCGAGGTCGGCGGCCATCGGACCATGGTCTGGCACCCGGGAATTCTCTGGGCGCTGCTGATCTGCGCCGTCTTTGCCACGGTATTCGCCTTCCTGGTCCAGACATCCATGCAGCGCGTTCTCAGCCCGGCGCACACTGCTCTCATCTTTTGCCTCGAACCCGTTTTCGCGGCGCTCTACGCCTTCTGGGCCGCCGACGAGCGCCTCGGCACCCTCGGCTACCTGGGCGCGCTTCTCATTCTTGCGGGCATGGTGATATCGGAGCTTGCCCCCAGCGGCGGATCACCCGAAACGTCTACGGCGACCTGACCCGGACGCGTCGACGCACCCTTTGCAAAAGGACGACCCGAACATGAGCACTGACAACCGCACGACCACCGAACGCCGTTACCAGTTTGCCAGCGACAACTATGCCGGAATCTGCCCCGAGGCATGGCAGGCCATGGAAGAGGCAAACCGGGGGTATGCCTGCTCCTACGGCGACGACGCCTGGACGGAACGGGCATGCCGCCTGCTGCGCGACACCTTTGGAACCGACTGCGAGGTGTTCTTCGTCTTCAACGGCACAGCGGCCAACTCACTGGCGCTGGCATCCCTCTGCCAGTCGTACCACAGCATCATCTGCCACGAGACATCCCATATCGAAACCGACGAATGCGGGGCCGCCGAATTTTTTTCCAACGGCACCAAGATACTCCTGGTTCCCGGCCCCAACGGCAAGGTCGACCCGGACGCCGTTGAGCACACGGTCAAACGACGCCTCGACATTCATTACCCTAAGCCCAAGGCCCTCAGCATCACCCAGGCAACGGAACTGGGTACCCTCTATTCCGTGGATGAAGTGCGCGAACTGGGCCATCTTGCTCGACGCCTGGATCTCCGAGTCCACATGGATGGGGCCCGCTTTGCCAACGCCGTTGCCGCCCTCGGCGTCCACCCCAGCGAGCTCACCTGGAAGGCCGGGGTCGATGTGCTCTGCTTCGGCGGAACCAAAAACGGCATGGCCGTTGGTGAAGCGGTCGTATTCTTCAACCGGGAGCTTGCCCAGGAGTTCGACTACCGCTGCAAGCAGGCGGGGCAGCTGGCCTCGAAGATGCGCTTTCTCGCCGCCCCCTGGATCGGCATGCTGGAAAGCGGTGCCTGGCTGACCCGCGCAGCCCATGCCAATGCCTGCGCAGCCAAGCTCGAAGCCCGGCTCCGCGACATCCCCGGCGTCGACATCCGGTTTTCCCGCCAGGCAAACTCGGTCTTTACCGATCTCCCACCAGGGGTAGCCGAGGCACTCCATGGGCGGGGATGGCACTTCTATACCTTCATCGGCTCCGGAGGGGCGCGCTTCATGTGCTCCTGGGAAACGAGCGACCAGGACATCGAACTGCTGGCGGCGGACATAGCATGCTGCTGTAATACGTAGCAAGGAAGGCCGGATACAGCGCGCGGAGCACCGCACCAGAGACATGCTAAAACGCAAGGTACCTACTCGACAGCATAAACAGGTTTTGTCTCAGTATCAGCGGAATAGGCGGAGGGCTGAGCACCACAACAGGCGGCCTCCCCAGCAGTTTTTCAATCGGCCACAGAGTCTGCCTGCTGGAGCCGCCACTCTTCATACATGAGATGTATGTAATTTAAATGCACCCTGGCCGCACACATCCCTTCAATGTTTTCGAGCAGTTGCACCTCACCCCTGGCCCTCGCCCCCACCGTGCTCCCTTTTCATGTATACCCACCCCATACAATAGACGGTCTATGCCTGCTCCACTCCTCATGTCTTGAAAAATTAAATCCTTTAATTTCAATAGATTACATGCTTTATCAACTCTCATCTCCACTATGGCACGATCGCTGCTATATAAAAGACAAAACCAACCGGTCACCACCGGCGGGCAATGAGGAGGGAGTCATGAAAACCACAGCCATCGCACTTATCGCCACGATCGCAACCGCAACCACCGCCTTTGGTGCCAGTGGCGCCGCCATTGACGAAGGCGGGTTCCTCGCCCCTCTCTTCCTGGCTTTTGGAGCCGCCATTGTCGCCTTCCAGACCGTTCCCGCCTTCATGCTGATGGGATCGATGCTGAAGGGACTCTTCGCGCCGAAGGTGGAAGAAGGAGCCACGACTCGCTGACAGACACCTACAAGGGTGCTGCCCGCCGAGGCAGCACCGGAGAGGGATACGGAAAGGAGACAGCCATGAAAGCGAACGTTGCAGCCAGCACACTGGCAATGGTTCTTGGGAGCGTAACATCGGCCCTGGCGGCGTCAGGGGCACGGGAAGACAATAGTGGAGTGCTGGTATGGATCTTCCTCGGCTTCTGTGCACTGATCATCGTGGCACAACTGGCCCCCGCGGTTCTTACCATGATCGGAATGGCCAAAGGCGTGGCCGAGAGCGTAGGCCGCAAGGCGGTGGCAAAGAACTAGGGACCGTCCTGCAGAAAGGAGGATGCACAAGAAAACATGACCATGAAGAGTACCACCGCATGAAAAGGCCGCCCCTCCGGCAGGAGAGACGGCCTTTTTGCATGTCCGGTATCCCGGGAAGGCCGGCCGAGGCAGTCTGATCGAGGCCAGGGTGCAGGCAAGGCCGGCAGGATGGTTTCTGTCAAGGAGGTACAGTGCCTGCAGCGGCCAACAAATCGAATTTACGTGAAGGAATCACCTGATAAGGGCTAGGCCCGCTCCAGACCGGCAAAACGGACCAGAAGCTTCTTCGGTCCCACTGCGTTGAACCAAACGATTACCTTCTGCTCGTCCCCCTGGCCTTCAATCTTGCGGATTGTGCCGACGCCGAACTTGCCGTGCCGCACCTTCATGCCGAGCCAGACTCCACTTTCCTCGGGCTCGTCGGGGACGATTTCCACGTCGGCGAAATCCGGTTCAATCTCGGTTTCGAGGATGGAGGCCAGGTTGTGGCGGGCGGGCTCCCGTCCCCGCCCGGCAGCGTCGGACGAGAAGGAGCCGAATGCCGGCTGCGACCATTCATCCTCCAGATCCAGGAGGTTCCGGGGAATGTCGGCGATGAAGCGGGAGGGCATGTTCACCTGGTCCTGGCCAAAGATCCGCCGGCGCCGGGCATTGGTGAGGCAGAGCCGCTCCCGCGCCCGGGTCATCCCCACGTAACAGAGCCGGCGTTCCTCCTCCATGGCTTCGGGGTCGTCCAGGGAGCGGACATGGGGAAAGAGCTTCTCCTCCATGCCGATCATGAAAACCATGGGAAACTCGAGCCCCTTGGCCGCGTGCAGGGTCATGAGCGTTGCCGACTCGCGGCCCGTGCCGCTACGCTCCAGATCCGAGACGAGGGCCACCTGTTCCAGGAACGGAGCAAGTCCCCGCTCATCGCTGGTCCGCTCGAACTCTTCCATGGCAGCCACGAGTTCCTGAAGGTTGGCGAGCCGGTCCGCGGCCTCGTCGGTCCGCTCCTGCCGGAGCCGGTCGGCGTAGCCTGACTCTTCGATGATGCGGGTGGTGAGCTCTGCCAGGGGGAGTTGGTCGCGCAGGGCGAAAAACCTCTCCATGACTGCGGCAAAAGCAGCCACCTTACCCCGGGGTGCCGAGGAGAGAAGTCCGCCGGTGGCCGCTTCTCCCAGGGCATCGAGGACGGTGATCCCCTGGCGGACGGCCAGTTCGGAAACCTTGTCCACGGTGCCGGGGCCGATCCCCCGGGCCGGGACGTTGATGATCCGCTTGAGCGAAACCTCATCCGCCGGGTTTGCCAGAACCCGCAGATAAGCGAGGATGTCTTTTACCTCCATCCGCTCATAGAACCGCATGCCGCCCACCATGTGGTAGGGGATGCCGTCGGCCACCAGAGCGTCTTCCATCACCCGGGACTGGGCGTTGGTGCGGTAGAAGACCGCCACGTCCCGCAGATCGCCGCCACGGCGAACGTATCGCTCGATCTCGCGGCAGACGAAGCGGGCCTCCTCCCGCTCGTCGGCCAAGCGACGGTAGACGATGGGATCGCCCGGCGGGTTTTCGCTCCAGAGGGCCTTGGCCTTCCGGCCCCGGTTGCGTGCCACCACTGCTCCCGCCGCCGCAAGGATATTCCGGGTGGAGCGGTAGTTCTGCTCGAGCTTGATGGTGGTGACACCGGGGAAATCCTTCTCGAAGTCAAGGATGTTGCGGATGTCTGCCCCGCGCCAGCGGTAGATGGACTGATCGTCGTCCCCCACCACGCAGAGGTTGCGGTGTTCGCCGGCCAGCAGTCGCACGAGCCGGTACTGGATGGGGTTGGTATCCTGATATTCGTCCACCAGGATCCAGCGCCACTGGTCCCGGTAGCGCTCCAGCACGGCGGGGTGCACTTCGAAGAGCCGCACGGTCAGCATGATGAGGTCGCCGAAGTCGAGGGCGTTGCACTTCTTCAACCGTTTCTGGTAGGCGGCGTAGACACGGCCGACAACCTCACCGGTGAAGGTGTCCGCAGGGAGATCCTCCGGTGCAAGCCCCCGGTTCTTGCAGTCGTCGATGGCCGAGGCAAGCGAAGCCACGGGGAAACGCTTCTCGTCCAAGCCGAGCCCGGCCATCACTTCCTTCAGGAGCTTGCCGGAGTCCTTGTCGTCATAGATGGCAAAGGCGGAATCGTAGCCCAGGTGGTGGATTTCCCGGCGAAGGATCCGCGCGCAGGTGGAGTGGAAGGTAGCGATAAGGGGCGCCTCCCCTCCCACGAGCTTTTGCACCCGTTCGCGCATCTCGCCGGCGGCCTTGTTGGTGAAGGTCACGGCAAGGATCTGCGGGGCGGGAACTCCCCGCTCACGGACCAGGTGAGCGATCCGGTGGACGATGACCCGGGTCTTGCCGGAGCCGGCACCGGCCAGAACCAGGAGCGGACCCTCGCCGTGGAGGACCGCGGCCCGCTGGGGCGGGTTGAGATTTTTCAGAAGATCCATGGGGTTAGCCTTTGCAACCATCCGGTACGTTGGGTTAATCACAGGGGACACTGCGGGTTAGGGAGGAGATTCCTCTCAATTACGGGCCATTCACGGGACCTAGTTTCGCGGGCAGACAGTCACCTTGCCGGTGAAATGCTCAACGTGTCTTCCTCTGAGTCCTTTGCGGTAAATGCTTTCGCCGGCCGTTTTGGGTTGAAGCATACCATAGTTGCGGCCTGCCTGAATTTAGTCAAGAATTGTTTATGGCATAATTCGTTAAGCCTGATCTCTGTGTCAGGTGCCGGTGGATATCCGACTCAGCGATGTCAGTTCACTCACTGTACCTAGCGGGGTAGGAATAGTTGAACAAAAAGCCTCTCCTGTTGGGGATCAACGGAAGAGGCTGGTCATTTCAGGCCCCCCCTATAGCAGCCTGCCTGGTTACAGCCTTCCGTAGCAGCGGGCTTGGTGTAACGCGGGGCCGTGCTGGTGATGTCTTCTCCTGTTTGAGGGCGATCTCCCAAGGTCCTTCTTCTGCGTTATCTCGACGTTGCCAAAAGTCGGCTTCACTTTATCGGGTCGCTCCGGGCGAGTTTTGATCAATTCTACAACGGAGCCAACCAGTCTTCTGGTAAGATCGAGCGGGCGGCAGTCGGCTCTGGCTCTGCACTGTCACGCCTTGTCATGCCTCCCGCAATTCAACGGCTACCGGGACTGCGCAATTTCAACACGTTAGCCTATAGTCACGATACTGTCTCACATACAACGACAAAGGGGCTACGGTGCAAACCGTAACCCCTTGTTTTAATGGCGCGCTCGAAGAGATTCGAACTCCTGACCCCCAGATTCGTAGTCTGGTGCTCTATCCAGCTGAGCTACGAGCGCATTGTTAATTGGCGGGAATAAAATCCACCAGCGTAAAACCGTACTTGGGATGGTTGAAGGCATGGGTTGTCGGGTACAGAGAGAACAACCACCCTTTGAAAACTTCTTTTCCCCCCTCCAGAATCCGGATCTGTGCAGCCGGATTCTTCGGCTCGTTGGACTGGGAGGTAAGAGTTGTCCCGTCCATCGTGAAGTGAGGCAGGAAATTGTCTACCGCTATCGTGAGATTGCTCTCCGGAATTGCCAGTTCAGCCCCGACGTTGACGGTATAGACCGACTCCTTGTTGGCGGCCTTATCGGTAACGGCTATCTTTACTGACTTCCACTTCCCCTTAACCTTATCCGGGACAACAACTACCGATTCCTTCTTTGTCGCCTGGCCGTGCTGCGTTCCGGCGTCGCCGCCGACTTTCTGCTCTTCCTTCTGAGAGCACCCGACAACAGCTACCACGGCAAGGGCAACGACCACCAGCCTGAACAACACCTTCACGTGTCCTCCTCGTCTCCAGAACCTTACCGCGATGACACGGGCTATAGATATCTGGCGGAGAGAGAGGGATTCGAACCCTCGATACAGGTTTTGCCCGTATACTCGCTTAGCAGGCGAGCGCCTTCGACCTACTCGGCCATCTCTCCGATCGTTGTTTGTCAATTATGGCGGAGGGAGTAGGATTCGAACCCACGGAACTTTCGTTCAACGGTTTTCAAGACCGCCGCCTTAAACCACTCGGCCATCCCTCCGAAAGCCTAGCCGATCTTCTGCAGTCCCCCCATGTACGGCCGGAGCACGTCCGGGATTACTACCGACCCGTCTTCCTGCTGGTAATTCTCAAGGATGGCCACCAGCGTTCTACCGACTGCAAGCCCCGAACCGTTCAGCGTGTGGACGAATTCAGGCTTTGATTTTTCGTCTTCCCTGAACCGGATCGAGGCCCGCCGGGACTGGAAATCCTCGAAGTTGCTGCACGAAGAAATTTCCCGATAAGTCTCCTGGCCGGGAAGCCAGACTTCAATATCGTATGTTTTGGCAGCTGAAAATCCCATGTCGCCGGTACAGAGTTCAACGACCCGATAGGCCAGTCCGAGCTGGCGCAACACCTCTTCGGCATTGGAGAGCAGTTTTTCCAGCTCATCATAGGATGCCGCAGGATGAACAAACTTCACCAGCTCGACTTTGTTGAACTGGTGTTGCCGTATGAGTCCGCGGACGTCCTTGCCGTAGGAGCCGGCCTCCTTGCGGAAGCACGGGGTGTAGGCCGTGTAGCTGAGCGGCAGGTCTGCGGCTTTGAGGATTTCAGCGCGATGAATATTGGTAACGGGAACCTCTGCCGTGGGGATGAGGAAATAATCGACCCCTTCCAGATGGAAGAGGTCGTCCTCAAACTTGGGCAACTGACCGGTTCCGGTCATGCTTTCCCTGTTTACCATGAAGGGCGGGAGCATTTCAAGATAATTGTGCCGCTCGGTGTGCAGGTCGAGCATGAAATTGACGAGAGAGCGCTCCAGTCGGGCACCTGCGCCGCGATAGAGCGTGAACCGCGCACCGGTAAGCTTCGCTCCCCGCTCAAAATCGAGTATGCCGAGCCCTTCGCCTATCTCCCAATGGGGCTTGGGGTCAAACGCAAAACAGGGGGGTTCACCCCATGTCCGCACCTGACGGTTGTCCGCTTCCGACGCTCCGACGGGTACCGTCGGATGCGGCACATTGGGGACCGTCAGCAGCACCATCTGCAGCTCATCCTCAATGCCGCGTAACTCGTCGTCGAGCCCCTTGATCCTGCCCCCCACCTCACGCATCTCGGCGATCTTGTCCTGAATCTGGCTCTTGTCCTTGACCTTGCTGATGGCCTCGGATGCGGAGTTTTTCAACGCCTTGAGCGACTCGCTTTCCGCAAGGAGCGTGCGCCGGCGCTCGTCCAACTCGCGAAACCGGCCGAGACTCACCTCGGAGCCCCGGGTGGCAAGCCGCGCTTCCACCTCTTGCAGATTCTCTCGCAGATATTTGGCGTCAAGCATTGGTTCAAGCCTTTACTTTTGCGACATGAAAGTTATAGTGTTTAGCACTAACCTGCGAATTAGTCAATATTTTTGTGCCCCCGGAGCAGAAATGACCTTCTTCCCCGCCGCATTGAGCCTCGTGCTCGCGTTGCTCGCGGTCCCTGCCGGGGCTCTGGCCGAGCGCATCAGCCTGTCCTTTGTGGGTGATGTGATGCTGGCCGGCAGCGCAACCGACACCCTTCAGCGGTACGGCTATAGCTATCCGTTTGCCGCCACCGCCGCAGAGCTGCGACGCAGCGACCTGGTGGTGGGCAACCTGGAGGCCCCCCTCACCGAGGGGGGACGCGAGTTCCGCGCCAAACGTTTCCGCTTCAAGGCTTCTCCCGCTGCGGCAGCGGCCCTGAAACGGGCCGGCTTCTCGGTCATGACACTGGCCAATAACCACATGATGGACTTTGGCGCCGAGGGGTTGAGCGACACGATCCGCCACCTCAATCGTAACGGCATCGCCTTCGCGGGAGCAGGGTCGTCGATCGCGGATGCCCGGCGCGAAGCGTCCGTGGCGGTCAGAGGGCAGACCGTTGCCTTTCTGGCCTACTCGCTCACCCAGCCGATCGAATTCTTCGCCGCTGCGGGACGCCCCGGCACCGCGCCCGGCTATGCCGGCCACTACCCCGCGGATATCCGACGGGTCCGCAGCAGCGCCGATCATGTGGTCGTCTCCTTCCACTGGGGACAGGAACGGGCCGCGCTACCATCGCCCCACCAGATCGAAGCAGCCCATCGCGCCATCGATGCAGGGGCTGACGTCGTCATCGGCCACCACCCCCATGTCCTCCAGGGAATCGAAATCTATCGCGGAAAACCGATCTTTTACAGCCTCGGCAACTTTGCCTTCGGCAGCCGGAGCCCCTCGGCCGACCGGAGCATCATCGCCCGGGTCACCCTCGGCAAAGGGCCGCCGGTTGTGGAGGTCATACCCCTCAACGTCCTTTTCCGCGAGGTGCGCTTCCAGCCGACCATCCTCACGGGCCGCAGGGCAGCGGACGTGGTGGACCGGCTGAATCGCCTGTCAGCCCCTTTTGGCACGGTCGTCACCTCCACCGCTGGCAGCCATCTCGTCGCGCCTGCGGAGCCGAATGCGCGGCTCGCCAGCAGGCAGTGAATGGAGCAGGCCATGTATCGTCTTTTCGTTGCCATTGATCTGCCCGATTCCATCAGGGCACAGCTTGCCGATCTCGGCCGGGAACTGGACGATGCCCGCAGAGTTCCGCCTGACCAGCTCCATCTGACCCTCCGCTTTATCGGAGGCGCGGACAACGAATGCCTTCAGCGGATCAAAGACGCCCTGGCGACCGTCACGTCACCACCTTTTAGCCTGGCCCTGGCAGGGGTCGGCTGTTTCCCATCCCCAGGGCGCCCCCGCGTGATCTGGGCTGGGATCACCGCCGACGAGCGGCTGGTCCTCCTGCAGGGCGCGGTGGAAAAGGCCGTTGCAGCGGCGGGGATCCCCCCGGAGGAGCGCCGGTTTTCCCCGCACATAACGCTGGCGCGCCTCAAGGATGCCGAATCGACGGGTTTCACCGTTTTTAAGGCCAAACAGGGCGGGTTCAGAACGGAGCCGTTCACCGTGGAGGCATTCCACCTCTATTCGAGCACCCTGACTGCGGACGGCGCCCTGCACCGGCGCGAGGCATCCTATCCATTGAACGGCTGACCGAAAGAAAAGGGGAGGGGAAAGAAGCAGAAACGGCCGCCTCTTTTCAATGAAAGATGGCGGCCGTCGCAGGTGATGGGGCAACCGTCTGTCAACTGATAAAATCCATCACTTTGTCGAAAAAGCTCTTTTTCATGGGATGGACATCTTCGCCGCTGATGCGGGCGAACTCCTCCAGGAGTTCCCGCTGGCGCTTGTTGAGGTTTGACGGAGTCTCCACCTTGATGATGACGAGCTGGTCTCCGCGGCCGTAGCCCTGGAGCTGGGGAACTCCCTTGCCGCGCAGCCTGAAGATGCGTCCCGACTGGGTCCCCTCGGGAATCTTCATGGAAACCTTGCCATCGAGGGTCGGCACCTCGATCTCGCAGCCGAGGGCCGCCTGCACGAAGCTGACGGGAATCTCGCAGAGAACGTCGTTGTCCTCGCGAGTAAAGATGGGATGCTCCCTGACCGCAATGGCCACATAGAGGTCGCCGTTGCCCCCGCCCTTGATTCCCTGCCCCCCCTCGCCAGTGAGCTTGAGCCTGGTGCCGGTTTCGACCCCGGCCGGGACCTTGACCGACAGGGTCTTGGTGTCACGGACCATGCCACTGCCGCGGCATGAGGTGCAGGGGTTCTCCACCACGCGCCCTTCACCGTTGCAGTGGTTGCAGGTCTTGCTGACACTGAAGAATCCCTGCTGGAAACGAACCTGGCCAGCGCCGCGACAGGTGGGGCAGACCTTCGGCTCGGTCCCCGGCGTGGCGCCGCTGCCCCCGCAATCGCCACAGCGCTTGCCGTAGGGGACCTGAATCTCCTTCTCCGCGCCGAACGCGGCCTCCTCAAAGGAGAGTTCCATGTTGTACTGCAGGTCGTCGCCGCGGCGGCCGCGACTGCCGCGGGGGCGGCCGCCGAAGATATCGCCGAAGATATCACCGAAAATGTCGCCAAAGGGGGTGCCGGCGCCGAAGCCGCCGAAGCCGCCCCCCGAAAAGCCGCCGGCACCGACCCCGGCATGGCCGAACTGATCGTACTGGACCCGCTTCTGGGGATCCGACAGGACCTCATAGGCCTCGGTAATCTCCTTGAACTTCTCCTCCGCTTCCCTGTCATCGGGATTCTTGTCCGGATGGTACTGGATGGCAAGCTTGCGAAAGGCCTTCTTTATTTCCGTATCCGAGGCGTTCTTGTGGACGCCCAGAACCTCATAGTAGTCGCGTTTCTCTGACGCCAAAATCGATCCTTTCCAATGCAAAAAGCAGCACCGAGATCCACTCCCCTGCTGCTCCGCATGGTTGATTGGTAGACGGGAAGAGGGGGGCGTTCACGCCACCCCTCTCCCCATTCGGCTACTTCTTGTCGTCCTTGACCTCTTCGAAATCAGCGTCAACAACCTTCTCGTCCGCGGCAGAGGGTTCACCCGCCGCTTCACCGCCCGGCTGGCCGCCTTCGGCCTGGGCCTTGGCGTAGACCGCCTCGGCCAGCTTGTGGGAAGCCTGGGTGAGCTCATCCGTGGTCTTCTTGAGGACGTCTACATCGCTTCCCTCCATGGCCTTTTTGAGGTTTGCAAGGCATTCTTCAATCTTGGCCTTCTCGTCGGCGCCAATCTTGTCCCCGTATTCCTTGAGGGACTTCTCGGTTGAGTAGATGAGGGTATCGGCGTGATTACGGGCCTCCACCAGCTCCCGCTTCTTCTTGTCATCGGCGGAATGCGCTTCGGCCTCCTTGACCATCTTGTCGATCTCATCCTTGGAGAGGCCGGAGGAGGCGGTGATCCTGATGGATTGCTCCTTGCCGGTGCCCAGGTCCTTGGCGGAGACATGGACGATGCCGTTGGCGTCGATGTCGAAGGTTACCTCGATCTGGGGCACTCCGCGGGGTGCCGGCGGGATGCCGGTCAACTCGAAATTCCCCAACGTCTTGTTGTCGATCGCCATCTCCCGCTCGCCCTGGAGCACGTGGATGGTTACCGCCGGCTGATTGTCGCTGGCCGTGGAGAAGACCTGGCTCTTGCGGCACGGGATGGTGGTGTTCTTCTCGATGAGCTTGGTCATGACGCTGCCGAGGGTCTCGATGCCGAGCGAGAGGGGGGTCACGTCGAGCAGCAGCACGTCCTTCACGTCGCCCCTGAGCACCCCGCCCTGGATGGCTGCGCCGATGGCGACCACCTCATCGGGGTTCACCCCCTTATTGGGAACCTTGCCAAATATCTCCTGGACCCTCTTCTGGACCGCCGGCATGCGGGTCATGCCGCCGACCAGGATCACTTCGTCCACCTCGGAGGGGGACAGGCCGGCATCCTTGAGAGCGGTGCGGCAGGGCCCCTCCAGCTTGTTGAGCAGGTCGGCACAGAGGGCTTCGAGCTTCGCCCGGGACAGCTTCATGGTGAGGTGCTTGGGCCCGGTGGCGTCGGCGGTGATAAAGGGAAGGTTGATGTCGGTCTCCATGGAGGTGGAGAGCTCGCACTTGGCCTTCTCGGCGGCCTCCTTGAGGCGCTGCAGGGCCATCTTGTCGCCGCGCAGGTCGATTCCCTGATCCTTCTTGAACTCGTCGGCGATCCAGTCGATGACCCGCTGATCAAAGTCCTCGCCGCCGAGGAAGGTGTCGCCGTTGGTGGACTTCACCTCGAAGACGCCGTCTCCCAGTTCCAGGATGGAAATATCAAAGGTTCCGCCCCCCAGGTCGAAGACGGCGATCTTCTCGTCCTTCTTCTTGTCGAGGCCATAGGCCAATGCGGCGGCGGTCGGCTCGTTGATGATCCGCAGGACGTTCAGGCCGGCGATCTTGCCGGCGTCCTTGGTGGCCTGGCGCTGGGAGTCGTTGAAGTAGGCCGGGACGGTGATGACCGCGTCGGTCACGGTCTCGCCCAGGTAGTCCTCGGCGGTCTGCTTCATCTTCTGGAGCACCATGGCCGAGATCTCGGGGGGCGAGTACATCTTGCCGCGCGCCTCAACCCAGGCGTCGCCGTTGTCGGCCTTGACGATCTTGAAGGGGGAGATGGAGATGTCCTTGCGGACCTCTTCCGTATCGTACTTGCGGCCGATGAGCCGCTTGATGGCGAACAGGGTGTTCTCCGGATTGGTCACCGCCTGGCGCTTGGCCTGCTGGCCCACCAGCCGCTCGCCGCTCTCGGCAAAGGCAACCATGGACGGGGTGGTGCGACTTCCTTCTGCGTTGGCTATGACAACCGGCTCACCACCTTCCATGACGGAAACGCAGGAGTTGGTGGTGCCGAGGTCGATACCGATTACTTTGCTCATGAGTATAATCCTCCTTGTGGTCTCTCTGGAAACAACGTAGTCATCGCTCTCCCCAAACGCAAGGGGTCGGCGGAAATTTTTACGCGGCATCCTTGGGCACTGTGGCCACGGATACCATGGCGGGGCGAAGGAGCCGTTCGTTCAGCAGATACCCCCTCTGGAAGACCTCGACCACCGTATTGGGGGGAAGCTCGGCAACCTCCACCTGGCACATGGCCTGGTGATACGCCGGATCGAAGACAGTTCCCCGGCCGGCCTCCACGGCGACCACGCCGAATTTCTTCAAGGTGCCCACCAGCATGCCGTGGGTCATCCTGATTCCCTCGATAACCGCGGACAGGCTTTCACTGTCCGCATGGCCCAAGGCCCGCTCCATGCTGTCCACCACCGGCAGGATGTCCTGCAGGAGGCTCTCGTTGCCGTACTTGAGCAGCTCTTCCTTCTCTTTCTGGGTCCGACGGCGATAGTTCTCCAGGTCGGCCCGCTCACGCACGAATTTGTCCCAGTTCGCAGCCGCCTCGGCCTCCTTGGCCGCCAGTTCGGCCTCAAGCTGCCCGATCCGCTCGTCGCCGGCAAGGTGCCGTACGTCTTCGCCCTTCCCCTGGGCGGCTTCGCCGGCATGGCCAGCGGCCGTGATGGTTTCATCTGCACCCTGTGCGGTGCCGTGTTTCTTTTTATCCACGCTGATTGTCCTCCCTGCGAATATGCTGCCGAACCGCCCCTATTCCCCTTCCAGGAGCCTGCTGACCAGCTTCGCGGTATAGTCGACGATGGGGATCACCTTGGCATAGCCCATGCGAGTCGGGCCGATGACCCCGAGTACACCGAGGGTGTTCTTGCCCGTGAGGTACGTGGAGGTGATGATGCTCAATCCCTCCATCTGGCTGAGATGGGTTTCGGCGCCGATGAAGATCTGGACGCCCTGGGCATCGAGGCACCGGTCCAGGAGCCCCACCAGTTGATTCTTTTCCTCGAACGCCCGGAAAAGATCCCGCATCCGCCGCGAGTCGGCGAACTCGGGTTGTTCAAGGATATTGGTCTGCCCCTCGATGAAGATCTGGGCCCCGTCGTCATTCAGGCTCTGCTCCGAAAACTGGAGCGCACGGGCGAGGAGCTTGTCGTAAAGGACCTTCTCGTTCCTCATCTCCTCCAGCATCCGCATGCGGACCTGGCCCACCGGCACCCCCACCAGAAGCTCGTTCAGGTAGTTGGACATCCTGATCAGCTCTTCGGAGGAAAACTCCTCGTCGGATTCGATGAGACGGTTCTGGACTGCGCCGTTATCGGCCACCAGGATGGCGAGGATACGGCGCCCTCCCAGCTTTACGAACTCGATGTGCCGGAAAATAGTGGCTGAGAAGCGGGGAGCCAGGACGATCCCGGTGTAGTGGGAAACCGAGGAGAGCAGCCGGCTCGTTTCGTGAAGGACGGCGCCGATATCCCGGCCGGCCCCCACATAGCGCTTGCGGATCCGCTCCCGCTCGGCCTTGTCGATGCGCCGAACCGCCAGGAGCGAGTCCACGTAGAAGCGGTAGGCCTTGTCGGTGGGCACCCGCCCCGCCGAGGTGTGGGGAGAGACGAGGAACCCCATCTCCTCCAGGTCGGCCATGACGTTGCGCACCGTTGCCGGCGACAGGGTCAGGCCGTGGCGCTTGGTCACGGCACGGCTGCCGACCGGCTCCGCCGTCGAGATGTAATCCTCGATGATGGCTTCGAGGATAAGCTTGTTACGCTCGGAAATATCTGTCATCTCTCGGCCCCACAAAGCAGATTAGCACTCAAGGGACGTGAGTGCTAACTGGTTGCTAAAGTAACAACCGACCCCCGCTTTGTCAAGGGGGTTTCCCGCTTCCGGAGAGGGGATAGACGAGTGACGCAGACGGGTCAGAGGAAGGAGGCGAATACCCGGTTGGCGAGGATGGTCCCCCGGGGGGTGAGCTTCAGCCGCCCCCCCCCGCGCACGAGGAGTTCTGCCGAGCAGAGGCGGTCCACTTCGCAGCCGTACACGTTTTTCACCGTATCGCCGAACTCCCGGGCAAAATCCTCTTCCCGCACCCCGTCCAGCAGTCGGAGCCCGAGGAAAAAATACTCGGCCATGGCGTCGGCGCGGGAAAGGGCCGACTCCGCCTCCCCGGGAAGCTCCGCCGCCGCAAGGGTGTCATGATAGAGCTCCAGGTCGTCGGGATTCTTCCAGCGCACGCCAAAGGCCGGAACGCGCAAAAAGGAATGGGCGCCCGCGCCGAACCCCAGATAGTTCCGACGGAGCCAGTAAGCCTGATTGTGGCGCGAACGCCGGAGGGGACGGGCAAAATTGGCGATCTCGTAGTGCTCGAAGCCGGCTGAGACCAGCACGGCCGCCGTGGCTTCGAACATGAGGGCCGACCCCTCTTCATCGGGCAGCACCAGCACTCCCCGCTCCTCCATGACCCCGAAGGGGGTGCCCTCCTCAACCGTGAGACCGTAGGCCGAAACGTGATCGGGAGTAAGAGCCACGGCACAGGCCAGTTGCTCGCGCCATTGGTCGGGCGTCTGACCGGGAAGCGAGTGGATGAGGTCGATGCCGATATTGTCGAAGCCGGCACGGCGGGCCGCCGCAACGGCCTCCCTCGCTTGGCGGGCGGTGTGGAGCCGGCCCAGCAGGGCCAGCATCCCGTCGTCGAAGGACTGGACGCCCAGGGAGAGGCGATTCACCCCCGCGGAGCGGAAATCGGCGAGCCGCTGGAAGGTGACGGTGCCGGGATTGGCCTCCAGGGTTATCTCCGCGCCGGGGCCAAGGCCATAGCAGCGCGCTGCCGCACCGATGATGCGCTCCACGGCCGCCGGCGACAGAAGCGACGGGGTCCCTCCGCCAAGGTAGAGGGTAGTCGCTGGAGAGAGGGGGGGGGGATTCGCCGCCGCGACCCGCATCTCCATCTCCCGGGCCACGAGGGATGCGTAGTCGTCGATCGCCAGGGGCGCGTCCGACCGTGAAACGAAAGAGCAGTAACGGCACTTCTTCAGGCAGAAAGGGATATGGACGTAGAGATGCAGCGGCTCACTCATGCCCCCCATGATACGCCACTGCCCAGCCGGCCGTCCACCATCTATTGAGTTGAAATATAAGCGGGTTAACGGTACACTCTTTCGTCATCCACAGGGTTTGTATCCCCTGAACCCGGAGGCTTTCCCATGAATCGGACCGTCAAGGCAGGAGCCGTACAATTCACTGTCAGGCTCGGCGACATTGACGCCAACGTGGCGTACGTCCAGGAGGCCCTGCGGCGACTGGCATCCCAGGGGTGCCGGCTTGCGGTTCTCCCCGAGATGTGGAGCACCGGCTACGCTACAAGGAACTCAACGAACTGGCCAAGCGGACCCCAGAGGTGGTGGCGGAGCTGGGCCGGCTCTCCAGGGAACTGGACATGGTCATCGTCGGCAGCATGCCGGAACCCCATGGCGAAAAGGTGTTCAACACCGCGTATGTTCTTGATCATGGCGAACTGCTCGGCTCCTACCGCAAGATCCACCTCTTCTCCCTCATGGGGGAGGATCGCTCCCTGGATGGCGGCGACCGGTGGCTGGTGGTCGATACCCACGTGGGCCGGCTCGGCGTGTTCATCTGCTACGACCTTCGCTTCCCGGAACTGGCGCGACGGCTGGCGGTTGAAGGAGCCGAAATCATCGTTGTCCCGGCCGAGTGGCCCAAACCGCGGGAAGAACACTGGCGGACGCTGTTGCGGGCCCGGGCCATCGAGAACCAGCTCTTCGTGGTGGCCGCCAACTGTTGCGGAGTACAGGGCAAGCTGGACTTCTTCGGCTCCAGCCTGATCATCGGCCCCAAGGGAGAACTCCTGGCCGAAGGCGGCTACGAAGCATGCGAACCCATGGCAACCCTCGACTTCCAGGTGATGGAGACATGGCGCGGCCAGATACCCTGCTTCGCCGACCGCAGACCGTCCTGCTACTGAAACAGTTGACGGGCACAAGGACAAGGTCTAAGCTACCTTTTCGTTCCTAGTTACATTATTCCGAGGGCGGATACCCTCAACCGGAGGTTGTATCGTGACACTTTTCGCTGGGACCGGGCTGGTGGTCAAGCTGGTGCTGGTCGTGCTCATCTTCTTTTCCGTGGTTTCCTGGGCCATCATTTTCTTCAAGCTCCTGCAGATCAACCGGGCAAACGGCGAGTCGGACCGGTTCCTTGACTTCTTCTGGAAAACCAAGCGTTTCGATGCCATCAGCTCCCAACTGGACCGGTTCGGAAACTCCCCCCTCTCGGTGCTGTTCAGCGAAGGCTACGCCGAATTGCGCCGGCTTCTCGACAAAGGAGGAGAACAGCGGGACGAGCCGGGCGTGGTGAGCACCGACCTGGGAGGGATCGAGAACATCGCCCGTGCGCTGCGCCGCGCGACCACCTCGGAGATCACCAGGCTGGAGAAGTACGTGACCTTCCTGGCCACCACCGGCTCCACGGCACCCTTCATCGGGCTGTTCGGGACGGTCTGGGGGATCATGAACGCATTCAAGGGAATCGGTGAAACCGGCTCCGCATCGCTGGCCGTCGTGGCACCGGGCATTGCCGAGGCGCTGATCGCCACCGCCATCGGCCTGGTGGCTGCCATCCCGGCGGTCATGGCCTACAACCACTTCCAGCACAAGATCAAGGTCCTCATCGCCTCCATGGACAACTTCTCCACCGAATTCCTCAACATCGTCCAGCGGACCTTTGCGGGAAAATAGGGAGTCTGTATGGAAGTCGGCAGCAGAAACAGCGGCGACCGCGGCACCATGTCGCAGATCAATGTCACCCCCCTGGTTGACGTCATGCTCGTGCTCCTCATCATTTTCATGGTGACTGCACCCATGATGCAGCAGGGGGTCCAGGTAAATCTTCCCAAGGCCGAAACCAAGGCCATGACCGCCCAGGACGAGGCGGTGGTGGTCTCCATCGACCGGGCCGGCAAGGTGTTCGTGAACAGCACCGAAGTGGCCTCCGGCGACCTCACGGCCAAGCTGACCGCCATGGTGGCAAACCGGGCCAAGAAGGAGGTTTTCCTGAAGGCCGACCGGGATGTCCCCTACGGCCAGGTGGTCAAGACCATGGCCGAAATCAAAGGTGCCGGCATCGAGCGGCTCGGCATGGTGACGGAGCCCGCGCCGGGGAAATGAATCGCAGTATCACCCATCGAGAATCGGGCCTTGGCTGGGGGTTCGCGGCATCGGCTCTGCTTCACCTGGCCCTCGCCGCACTGGCCCTGGTCGTCCGCTTTCAGGTACCGCGCTACACGGAGGCCCCGGTCTACTATGTGGACGTGGTGAACCTGCCGGTAGCATCTCCGAGAGCCGGAAGCCCCACGGTCGGCGGAGCCCCTCCCGAGCCGCCCCCTCCCGCCAGCCAGGCCATGACCATTTCCCGGCCGGCACCCCGCGCTCCTGCCGCTGTTGGCAAAAAATCGTCCACCACAGCCGACACCGGCAAAGAGTTCGAAGATCGGCTTTCCGCGCTCAAACGCAATGTGGACGAGCGGCGCCAGGAAGCGGCTTTCGATGCTCTCAGGCGCAAAGTGAACGGCAGCGGCCGGGCTGAACCGGCAGGAATGCCCGGTGCGACCGGCACCCAGGCCGGAAGCGATTACGCCGCGTACATCCAGTCACGTCTCAGGGACGCCTTCCGCTACACCATCGCCCACCAGTCAAAGACGCCCGAAGTGGTGATCCGGCTGACCATAGACCCCCACGGCCGCGTAGCGCGCCAGCGGATCGAACGCTCGACCGGCGACCGGATATTCGAGGAATCGGTCATGAAGGCCATCGCCATGGCGGAGAAAACGTTCACTCCGCCGCCGTCCGGGGGGGAGTTCGAAACCGGCTTCATCTTCAGGCCGGAGGGGGTAGGGAAGAGATAATGAAACGCGTACGAATCATTGCCACGCTCCTCGCCCTGCTGGTCGCCGCCGTCATGCCGGCGGTGATCCATTCCGAGGATGTCTACCGCGAGGTGACCGCTTCGGGGGCGCACAACCTCACCCTTGCCGTGGATAATCCACGGAATCTCGGCGGTGCCGACGATGCCGCCCTGGCCCGGGACATGGCCGAAGTACTCAGGTTCGACATGACCTTGGCGGGCCCCTTCAGCGTGGTGGCTCCGCCGGCGGGCACCGCGCCGGGGGGAATTCGCCCCGGCGAGTTCGACCTGGGCTCCTGGAGGAACGCCGGCGTTGATCTGCTGGTCAAGAGCGGCTACACCATCGCCGGTGACTCTGTCACCGTGGAGTTCCGCCTCTACAACGCCACCCAGGGACGCGAGCTCGCTGCCAAGCGCTATACCGGCAAACGCTCGGATCTGCGCCGGATCACCCACACCTTTTCCGACGACATCATGCAGGCAATGACCGGGGAACGGGGCCCCTTCACGGGCAAGATCGCCTTTGTCTCCACCGAGAGCGGCAACAAGGAGATCTACCTGATGGACTACGACGGGCACACCGTGCAGCGTCTCACGAAGAACCGCTCCATCAACCTGAACCCCGATTTTTCCCCCAACGGCCGTGAGCTCGCCTATACCTCCTATCGTCGCGGCAATCCGGATCTTTTCCGGCGCGAAATATTCACCGGAACGGAAGCGGTGGTATCGTCACACCGGGGCATCAACGTTACCGGCACCTGGTCCCCGGACGGCAAACAACTGGCCCTTGCCATGAGCCGGGACGGCAATTCCGAAATCTACGTAATTTCCCGGGACGGCAGGGAGCCCAGACGGCTCACCACCCACCAGGCCATTGATGTTTCACCCGCCTGGTCTCCGGATGGCAAGCGGATCGCCTTTGTCTCGGACCGGCTCGGCAAGCCCCAGGTATTCATCATGAACGCCGACGGCTCCGACGTGCGGCGGCTCACAACCAGCGGCGCCTACAATGTCTCGCCCCGCTGGTCGCCCAAGGGAGACAGGATCGTCTACTGCCGTCAGGAGGGGGGCTTCCAGATCTACTCCATCGCACCGGACGGAACCGACGACACCCGCCTCACCAGCGAAGGAAGCAACGAGCATCCCCGCTGGTCCCCGGACGGACGGTTTCTGACGTTCAGTTCCACCCGCGACGGAGGCGAAGCCATCTACGTCATGCGTTCCGACGGCAGCGGCCAGACGCGGGTCTACCGAAGCAAGGGAAAAGCATCCCATCCGGCTTGGTCACCACGATGGTAACACCCTGTTTTTTGGGGGTATACTGCCTAAACCATTGAAAAAGCATCACCATTATATATAATTGATCGCGTTAACGCGGCGCGGGTCGTACCCGCCCGACCACTGCATTAACGAAAAGGAGAGGAACCATGCATTCTCGCACACTCGGTGTCGTTGCCCTGGCTTGCTTCGCCCTGTCTCTCGTCGGCGGTTGCGCAAAGAAGGAAATGGTGAAACCCGACCAGGCCGCTCCGCCGGTTGCCGCCGCGCCCGCATCGCCGGCGCCGCAGCCTGCCCAGCCCAGAGAGGAACCGGTCAAAGCCCAGACCATAACCGAAGCCCCCGTGGCGGTGGCTTCACAGACATCGGACACCTCAGGCAGAGCCGAGGCCGCCGAAACATCCCTTGAACGCATCTATTTCGAGTTCGACGCGTTCGTCCTCTCCCAGACCGCCCGCGACACGCTCTCCCGCAATGCCGAGGCGCTGCTGAAGAAGATGCCCAACGCCAAGGTATCCATCGAAGGGCATTGCGACGAGCGCGGCTCCGACGAATACAACCTGGCTCTTGGTGAAAAGCGGGCAAAGGCGGCCATGAGCTACCTGATCACCCTGGGCGTGCCGGCCGCACGGCTGTCGATCATCAGCTACGGCGAGGAAAAACCCCTCGACCCCGGCCACAGCGAAGAGGCCTGGGCGAAAAACCGGCGGGCTGAATTCGTGATCGTAAAATAATCCCGCAAGGGCTGGCACGAAGGGGAGCCGTTGACGGCTCCCTTTTTCTATGATAACACCGTCCCTCCAGCCAAAGGAGACCGATTAGCCCATGAAACAGTTGACCATGCCTTTGACTGCCCTGGCCCTTTTCACCCTCGGAGGGTGTGTCACCAGCAGTGACCTTGACGTTGTCCGGCGCGATCTGGACGAACTCAAGAACCGCCAGTTCCAGATGGAGAAAGAGGTCGGCGGCGTACGGACCGAGGCGACTGCACGCATTGAGAGCTCATTCAAGGACCTGGACTCGGAACGGGCCGGAGTACGCAAGGGGCTGGCCGACCTGCAGGCGGCCATGGACGGGATAAAGGTGGACATGCAAGTCCTTGCGGGCACCCTGGACGACGTTAAGCTCGCCGCCAAGAAACCGGGCGACGATCTGACCCTCCTGCGGGAGGATCTGGAGCGCAGGCTTACGGCCCTTGACCAGCGCCTGGCCAAGACCGAGACAGGGATCGAGGCGCTGCAGAAAAAGGTTGCCGAGCAGGCAACCCCGCCGAAGGAGGCGGAAAAGCCGACTCCCGAAGCCCTGTACCAGAAGGGTCTTGACGCCTACCGGGCGGGAAATTACGGCGTTGCCCGCGAAAGCTTTACCCGCTTCCTGGAACAGCATCCCAAGCACGAACTGGCGGCCAACGCCCGGTACTGGACGGGCGAAACCTACTACAGCGAGAAAAAATTCGAACAGGCGATCCTGGAGTTCCAGGAGGTCATCAAGAACTACCCGGGCAAGGAAAAGGTGCCGGCCGCCATGCTCAAGCAGGCAGCGGCCTTCTCTGAGATCGGCGATGCCAAAAGCGCCCGCTTCGTCCTCCGCAAGCTCGTGGACGACTACCCCGCCTCCGAGGAGGCCAAACGGGCAAAAGACAGGCTCAAGGAGCTGAAATGAAACAAGGCGGGGTTTTCACCCCGCCTTGTTTGTTTCTGTACCCTGACCAACGATGTTCTAGGCTGTTTTTTCCTCGGATTCCGGGTTGCCCGCAACCGGGGCCGGTCCGCCCTGATGCGCCCCACTGGCGGCCTGGTCCTCGTAGGCCTTTACCTCGGCAGCCAGGTCCCGCTTGACAGGCTCGGCAGCGGCCTCCCCCTTTTCCGCCTTTTCCTTATCATCCAGCGTCCGGACCTCTTCAGCCAGGTTCCGCTGGAAATCGTCCGAGGCGCGCTTGAACTCCGCCAGCCCCTTGCCGAGCGAACGGGCGATGTCGGGGAGCTTCTGGGGCCCGATGACGATCAGGGCGATGACGAGTATGACGATAAGCTCCGGCATCCCGATTCCAAACATGATGTCCTTCCTCCTCTTTTCGGCAGCCGGTGCCTCCGATCCGCCGCATCTGGCTGCACGCGCAACAGAAACCAGACCGCGCGGCTGTGAAAATAATAGGTGTTCTGCCCAGTTATGTCAAGCGCAGCCTGCAGAAGGCGGTCTAAAGGGTTTGACAGCGCGGCGAACATTGATTACCATCTACCCCATTTCGCGCCGTATACGGGCGCCTGTGACACGGGAGAGCGCGCCATGCACGCCAACGACATCAGCCAGGGCATACGGAAGCTCCTGAAGGAGCGTAACGCTGTGCTCCTGGCCCACAACTACATGAGGGACGAGGTGCAGGAGATTGCCGACATAACCGGCGACTCGCTCGCTCTCTCCCAGGAGGCGGCCCGCACCGGCGCGGACGTCATTGTTTTCTGCGGGGTTCACTTCATGGCCGAGTCGGCTCGATCCTCTCGCCGGATAAAACGGTCCTTCTGCCGCGCATGGATGCCGGCTGCCCCATGGCAGACATGGTAACCGCCGAGGCGTTGCTGGAGATGAAGGCCCGTCACCCCGACGTGCCGGTTGTCACCTACGTGAACTCCTCGGCGGCGGTGAAGGCCGTCAGCGACATCTGCTGCACCTCGGCCAATGCGGTCAAGGTGGTGAATTCCCTCCCGGACCCGGAGGTGATCTTCGTTCCCGACCGTAACCTGGGGCAGTTCGTGGCAAAGCAGTCCGGCAAGACGTTCCACTTCTGGGACGGCTTCTGCCCCACCCACGAGCGGCTGAAGCCCGCCGACGTACAGAGGCTCAAGGAAGCGCACCCCGACGCCCTCTTCATCTGCCATCCCGAGTGCAACCCCCTGGTCGTGGCCCTTGCGGACCACGTCTGCTCCACGAGCGGTATGTACGAATACTGCCGTAAAAGCCCGGCACGGCGGTTCATCATCGGCACTGAGGCGGGAATTCTCTACCGGCTCCGCCTGGAGAATCCGGACAAGGAGTTTATCCTCGCCTCGCCGGCGCTCATCTGCCCCAACATGAAGCTGACCTCACTGGAAGACGTGCTGGCGAGCCTGCAGGCCATGTCGCCGGTGGTGAAGGTCCCCGAAGATATCCGGGTGCCGGCCAAGCGCGCCCTGGACCGGATGATCGCCATCCCCCGGGATTGACACCGGACCTATCACCACAGCCAGAGGTATCCCATGATTCGCCCTTTCAAGGGGATGAGCCCGCAGATCGCCCCGTCGGCCTTCATTGCCGAAACCGCCGTTGTGATCGGTGACGTGACCATCGGCCCCGAAAGCAGCATCTGGTACAACGTGGTTGCCCGAGGCGACGTCAACTTCATCCGCATCGGCGCCCGGAGCAACATCCAGGATCTCTCCATGCTTCATGTGACCCACAAAAAGCACGCCGACGACCCGGGAGCCCCCCTTGTCATCGGCGATGACGTGACCGTCGGGCACAGCGTGACCCTCCACGGCTGCACCATCGGCAATGGCGCCTTCATCGGCATGCAGGCAATGGTCATGGACAATGCGGTGGTGGGCGAAGGAGCGCTCGTAGGCGCCCGGTCACTGGTGACGGAGGGGACCGTCATCCCGCCCCATACCCTCTGGGTGGGGGCGCCGGCAAAGTACAAGCGCGACCTGACCCCCGACGAGATTGCCTGGCTGAGGCGCTCGGCAGACAACTACGTGCGCTACTCGCGGGAATATCTTGAGGAAGGCGCGGACCGCTGAAACAAACGGAGCCGGTCCCCAAAGGGCCGGCTCCGTTCAGGTTCCCGACATGGTCAGCGGCGGTTTCAGAAATCCAGAAGCAGGACCCGCCCCTTTTCGCTGTCCGACGGCAGCGCCTTTTCTCCTCCCACAACAGGGACGACGCCACTCCGCTTCGCATCCTCTCCCCGTGCCTGCACCACCGCGGTATCCTGGTTCCTGCCATCGAAGGCCGCCTGGGCGAAGTGGCCGCCAACGGTAGTAACGCCCGCCAGGCTGGCACCCCGCAGATTGGCGCACACGGCATACACGCCCGAAAGGTTGGCCCCCTGGAGGTCGGCCCCTTCCAGATCAGTCTTGAACAGCCCCGCGCCGGCCAGGTTGGCTCCCCTGAGACTGGCTCCCCGCAGATTTACCATTTCCAGCGACGCACCCCGCAGATTGGCTCCATCGAGATTGGCTCCCGCCAGGTTCGCGCCGAAGAGATCGGCTCCGGCCAGGGTTACCCCTCGCAGATCGAAGCCGGCCAATACGGCGCCGCGCAGGATGGCTCCCGCCAGATTGCGGGAGGTGCGAAGGATCTCGTGAACCTGCTCGGGGGAAGGACGCCATCCGTCCCGGCCGGACGCGGGTGTTACGGCACGGCGCGGCGCTGGAGCCGCTGCCACGGGCTGTTGGGCCGCAGCCGGTTTTTCAGCCGCAGCAACCTCAACTTTGGGTTTGCGAGACTCTTTGCGCGGTTCCTTGCGCGCAGCCTTGCGGGGTGCGCCCGTCCGGGGAGAAATGAGGCGGACGTACTCCTCGTAGCCGAGGGGCCTTTTTTTACCCCCCCGCCCGGATGCGGATGCCATGGACTCGACGGCGTGGCCCCAGATGAACGCCACCGCCATGAGCGACAGGAATAGCCTGAGCAGATACCTCGGCATAGTCGAATACGCTTGCCTCTCGTGGGTTTGAAGCGGGGAGCGGAGAGCATCATGCCTCTTTCCCTACTCTCGCTTATCGGATCATCCTCCGATTCCTTTACATATTTTTTCCGCGGCACAGGGTAGGGCAGGGCGCATCTGTACACATACAATAGTGACATTTAGCCAACTGTTATGGTTTAATTGAAGGACGACTGTGTCTATTCGGCATACGGAATTGCGACGTATACTTTCATCCACGGAGTGTGCCGGAAGGAAAACACGCACCCGGGGAGGCAAGAACCATGACGCTAGCGATGAACACGATGAAAGGCGGAGGCAAAATACCCCTCTACGAATCCGTGGCCGACCGCGTAGCCCAGCTCATCGGCGAGGGAACGTTCCGGGCAGGGGACCGGATTCCGTCGGTGCGGGCCCTGGGGCGGCAGTTCCAGGTAAGTCTCACCACGGTGATGGAGGCCTACACGCTCCTCGAGGATCGGGGGCTCATCGAGGCCCGCCCCCAGTCGGGGTACTACGTGAGAGCCCGCTTCCCCGGCTCGACTGCCGAGCCGGAAATGACGGCGCCCCCCCTGAAACCCACGACGGTCGGCACGGCGGAACTTTCCATGATGGTGATGCGGGATACCCGCAACCCGGCCCTTGTCCCGCTGGGCGCCGCCATTCCCAATCCCGAGCTGCTGCCGGTGGACCGGCTCAACCGGATGCTCGCCACCGAGAGCCGGAAACATGCCGTGGCCAGCGTTTCCTACGACATGCCGCCCGGCTGCGAGCGGCTGCGGGTCCAGATCGCCCGGCGGATGCTGGCCGTGGGGTGCGCCCTGGCACCGGACCAGATCGTGACCACCTCCGGCTGCATCGAGGCGGTGGTCCTGTCGCTGCGGGCCATCTGCCGTCCCGGGGACACGGTGGCGGTGGAATCGCCAGTGTACTACAACTTCTTGCAGGCCATCGACCTGATGGGGCTCAAGGCCCTGGAGATCCCCACCCATCCCCGCACGGGGATCAGCCTCGACGCCCTGCGCTACGCCCTTGATCACACCCCGATCCGGGCCTGCCTGGTGGTCGCCAACTTCAACAACCCCCTGGGAAGTCTCATGCCCGACGACCACAAGCGCGAACTGGTGGCGATGCTGGCGGCCCGCCGGGTTCCCCTCATCGAGGACGATATCTACGGTGATCTGAGTTTCTCCCCGGAGCGCCCCCGGGCGGCCAAGGCCTTTGACGAGGCGGGGCTCGTCCTGTACTGCACATCGGTCACCAAGACCGTTGCGCCGGGCTACCGGGTCGGCTGGGTGGCGCCGGGGATCTTCCAGAAGGAGATCGAGCGGCTCAAGGCGGTGACCACCATCGCCTGCTCTACACCCACGGAGCTTGCCGTGGCGGAGTTTCTGGCCAACGGCGGCTATGATCACCACCTGCGGCGCATCCGCAGGACCTACGCCCGCCAGATGTCCCTCATGGCCGAGGCCGTGGGGCGAGCCTTCCCGGCCGGCACCCGCGTGACCCGGCCCGAAGGGGGGTTTGTCCTCTGGGTCGAATGCCCCGAGCGGGTCGACTCCCTGGTTCTCTACGAGCAGGCGCTCACCAGGGGTATCACCATTGCGCCGGGACCCATCTTCTCGGCCACCGGCAAGTACCGCAACTGCATCCGCCTGAACGCCGCCTGGTGGGACGATCGGGTGGAGCGGGCCATCCATACCCTTGGTGAACTGGGCGCCGCCATGATGTGATTGGCGAGCCCGGCGCCTATCTGCTATCCTGTTCCGGCGATCATGGCCGCCCAGCAATCCGACACGAACCGAGCAATGACACAGACCGATACCGACCTCATCAAACGCCTCGCCGACCGCCTCACTCCCCCTGCCGCCCGGCTCACCCTTGCCGGGCTCAGGGGGTCGTCGCCAGCCTACCTGCTGGCCCGGCTCATCGGGGAGACCGGAGCCCCATTCCTCGTGGTCGCCCCGGATGCCGATGCCGCAGCCGAGCTCACTACTGAACTCCGGTTCTTCACGGGGAGACCCGACGACATCCTCCTGTTTCCCGCCTGGGACACCTCGCCCTTTGAAAAGGCATCGCCCCACGCCGACGTGACGGCCCAGCGTCTGGCAGCCCTGCGCCGGCTGGCGGACCGCAGGACCGCTGCCGTGGTAACCACGCCGGAGGCTCTGCGCCAGCGGGTAGTGCCGCGCTCTCTCCTGGACAGCGCCTCACTCTATTTCCTGCCCGGCGAAGAGAGCGACCGGGACGAGCTCCTGTCCCGGCTCGTGACCCTCGGCTACCTCAACGTGCCGCTGGTGGAGGACCGGGGGACCTTTGCCGTGCGGGGCGGCATCGTCGACATCTTCCCACCGGGCTTCGATCTGCCGGTGCGGATCGAATTCTTCGGCGACTTCGTCGATACCATCCGGAGCTTCGAGCCGCTCTCCCAGCGCTCCCTCCAGCCCCTGGAGGAACTGCTGCTGCTCCCGTCGCGGGAACTGCTCCTGACTGCCGATACCCTTCAGGGGGCGGCGTCCCGCATCAAGGCGCGCTGCGACGATCTGGAGATATCCCCCCTGGTCCGCCGCGAGCTGCTGGAACAGCTCCAAAACGGCCTCTACCCGGCCGGAGTCGAATGGCTCCTCCCCCTCTTTCACCAGAATCTGGAAACCCTGCTCGACTATGCCGGCGATGCCGTGCGGGTTCTGGTCGATCCGGCAGCCCTGGAAGAGGAGGGGGAACGGCTCTCGCGGGAGCTGGAAGAGGCCGCGGGCCGCGCCCGGGAGCGGGGCGAGCTCTTTCCCGCGCCGGAAAGCCTCTTCCTCGCCCCCACGGACACCGCGGCAGCCCTGGCTGCGGGGAGACTGGCAACCATCCCCTTCCTGCACCTGAACGAGGGTGACTCCCCGGAGACCATCGACATCGCCACCGAGACGAACGCCGACCTCAAGGCGGATATTTCGCCCGACAGCGAAGGGGTCCTGCGGCCGCTGGCCGCACGCCTCACCGGCTGGATCGAGGAGCGGCAGCGGGTGATCGTCGCCTGTCACCAGCGCGGCCAAGCCCAGCGGCTGTACGAGCTGCTGGCCCATTACCCGGTCCCCCTTACCGTCTCGGACCGCCCGTTCCCGGCGGAGCGGGAGCGGGACGACGGCAGGGTGGACATCGTTATCGGCGAAATCTCCCGCGGGTTCAGGCTGCCGGAAGGACGGCTCGTGGTCATCGCCGAAGAGGAGATCTTCGGCAGGCGCCAGAAACGGCGCGGCATCACCGAGTTGCGCAAGAAGCAGATCATGACCTCCCTGGCGGAGTTGAAGCCGGGCGATCACATGGTTCACCTGGACCACGGGGTCGGCATCTACCGTGGGCTCCAGCACCTTTCGCTCAGCGGCTGCGCCAGCGACTTCCTGCTGCTGGAGTACGCTGGCGGGGACAAGCTCTACCTGCCGGTGGACCGGCTCAGCCTGGTGCAGCGCTACGTGGGGGCCGAGGGGATCGAACCGCGGGTCGACCGGCTCGGCGGCACCTCCTGGGAAAAGGCCAAGGGCAAGGCCCGCGCGGCGGTCCAGGAGATGGCCGAGGAGCTCCTGCGGATCTACGCGGCCCGCCAGCTCCACGAGGGGCACCGGTTCTCCCCCCCCGACGATCTCTACCGGGAGTTCGAGGCCGCCTTCGCCTACGAGGAGACCTCCGACCAGCTTGCTGCCATCGAAGATGTCATCGCCGACATGACCAGCAACCGGCCCATGGACCGGCTGGTCTGCGGCGACGTGGGCTACGGCAAGACCGAAGTGGCCATGCGGGGGGCCTTCAAGGCGGTCATGGACGGCAAGCAGGTGGCGGTCCTGGTGCCGACCACGGTCCTGGCCCAGCAGCACCTGGAAACCTTCAGGACGCGCCTGGGCGCCTACCCGGTCACCATCGAGATGGTTTCCCGCTTCAGGACCCCCAGGGAGCAGAAGGACATCCTGGAGCGGGTGAAGAAGGGGACCGTGGACGTCATCATCGGCACCCACCGGCTCCTCCAGAGCGATGTGACGTTCAAGGATCTGGGGCTCCTCATCGTGGACGAGGAGCAGCGCTTCGGGGTCACCCACAAGGAGAAGCTGAAAAAGTACAAGGCAGCGGTGGACATCCTGACCCTCACCGCCACCCCCATCCCCCGCACCCTCTACATGTCGCTCATGGGCATCCGCGACCTCTCCATCATCGACACCCCGCCTGTGGACCGGCTGGCGGTTAAGACCTTCGTGGCCCGCACCTCCGACGAGCTCATCCGCGAAGCGGTCCTGCGGGAGCTCAGAAGGGGAGGGCAGGTCTTTTTCGTCCACAACCGGGTCCAGTCCATCGGGGCGTGGTACGAACATCTGCGCCGCATCGTGCCCGAGGCAAAGATCGCCGTGGGGCACGGCCAGATGGACGAGGGCGAGCTGGAGAAGGTGATGCTCGGCTTCATGCACGGGGAAACAAACCTTCTGCTCTGCACCACGATCATCGAGTCGGGCCTGGACATCCCCAGCGCCAACACCCTCATCGTGGACCGGGCGGACACCTTCGGCCTGGCCCAGCTCTACCAGTTGCGGGGGAGGGTAGGACGCTCCCGGCAGCGGGCCTACGCCTATCTCCTCATCCCCGGCGAAGGAGCCATCTCGTCCGATGCCCGGGAGCGGCTCCGGATCATCCAGGAGCTGAACGAGCTGGGGGCCGGCTTCCGCCTGGCCACCCACGACCTGGAGATCAGGGGCGCCGGCGATCTCCTGGGGGCCAAGCAGTCGGGCAACATTGCCGCCGTCGGCTTCGACCTCTACACGGAGCTCCTGGAAGAGGCGGTCCAGAAACTCAGGGGCGAGGAGCCGGTAGAGCGGGTGGAGCCGGAAATCAACCTGCGGGTGCCGGCCTTCATCCCCGAGGACTATGTGCGCGAGCCGAACCAGCGCCTCGTCATCTACAAGAAACTGACCCAGGCCGCGGCCGAAGAGGAGGTGGACGAGGTCATGGAGGAACTGGTGGACCGGTTCGGCACGCTGCCGCTGGCGGCCACCTACCTCCTGGACGTGATGAAGCTGCGGATCATGCTCAAGCACTTCCTGGTCCGGATGGCCGAGTTCGACGGTAAACGGCTCTGCCTCTCCTTCCACGAGAAGACCCCGGTTTCGCCCGACACCATTATCGGTCTCATTAAAGGAAACCCCACGCGGTATCAGTTCACCCCGGACTTCCGTCTCGTGGCGGAACTGGCCGACACCAGCTTCGAGGGGGTCCTGGCCGAAGCCAGAAATCTCTTGAAAAGGCTAGGGTGATGTGCTAGCTTTCGCAAGGTTGTTCAGTAGTTAAATCAGTTAGCTAAAAGGAGTTCGTCCGTGAAGAGACACACTATCGTCACCATCCTTTCGGTCTCCCTCTGCCTGGCTGCCCTCGGCGGCTGCAAGGGCAAGACCGAGTCCGGCACGACGGCAGCTCCGGCCAAAAAGGCAGGCCAGGTTCTCGTGGAAGTCAACGGTGACGCCATCACCGTGGAAAGTTTCAACAAGGAGCTTGAGGGGCTGCCTCCCTACCTGAAGCCCATGGCGGACACGCCGGAGGGGAAAAAGGAACTGCTGGACACCATGGTGGTGCGCGAGCTCCTCTACCAGCAGGCAAAGAAAGACGGCGTCGACAAGAGTGCCGAGATTGCCGACCGGGTGGAAGAGCTCAAGAAGCGCGTCGTGGTGGAGGCATACCTCAAGAAGAAGGTCGAGGAAGAGGTCAAGGTATCCGACGAGGAACTCAAGAAGTTCTACGAGCAGAACAAGGACAAGTTCAAGTCCGGCGCCCAGATCAAGGCCAGCCACATCCTCGTGCGGGATGAAAAGCTCGCCCGGGAGATCGTAAAGGAGCTCAAGGGCGGAGCCAACTTCGAAGAGCTGGCCAAGAAACACTCCATCGACTCAGCCGCCGCCAAGGGTGGCGATCTGGGCTGGTTCAGCAAGGGGAACATGGTCCCCGAATTCGAGAAGGCCGCCTTCGGCCTCAAGGAAGGGGAGACCTCCGGCATCGTCAGGACCCAGTTCGGCTACCACATCATCAAGGTGACCGGCAAGCGTCCCGCCGGCGAACGTACCCTTGAGGAAGTGAAGGACCAGATCAAGGCCGCAGTCCTGCCGGGCAAGCAGCAGGAAGTCTTCCAGAAGCTCAAGGAAGACATCAAGAAGGGCGCGACGATCTCCATCAAGGAAGACGTGCTCAAGGGGCTCGGCGGCCAGAGCGCGGCGGCCGAGCATCCCGCTCCCGCCCAGCCTGCCGCGGCACCCACCGCCAAGTAGTGACGTAATCACCTTCAGGAGGGGGCGGTACCGCACCAGGGGTCGCCCCCTCCTCTTTCATGTGCAGACAACGGACCATGATCAAACGCCTCATACCTTTATCTCTCGCCATCGTCCTCATCCTCACGTCCCTCTCGTCAGCCGAGGTGATAAGCCGAATCCTCGCCGTTGTTAACGATGAGATCGTCACCTCCTACGCCGTGGACAAGGAGAAACGGGCTTTTCTCAAGGAAGCCGAGCGCCAGCAGCCGCCTCCCGACCCCAAGACCCTTGCCAACCTGGACGAGGTCGCCCTCAACCGGCTCATCGACAAGAAACTCGTGGAACAGAAGATCCGCGAACTCGACATCCGGGTGGGAGAGGAGGAGGTACGTCAGGCCATTGAAGACGTGAAACGGCAGAACAAGCTCTCCCAGGAGGCCCTTGTGGCGGCCCTGGCCAACCAGGGGCTCTCCTTTGACCAGTACAAGGCCCAGATCAAGGAGCAGTTGGAGCGGCTGCGGCTCGTGAGCCAGGAAGTGCGCTCCAAGATCCAGGTGGGTGAGCGGGAGATGCGGGAGTACTACGAGGCGAACAAGGCGAAGTTCGGGGCAGAGGATATCTTCAGGGCGCGGAACATCTATTTCAAGCTCGACGATACGATGTCCGCCGAGCAGGTGAAAAAGGTGATGACCACGGCCATGACCGTCCTGCACGAGGCCCGGGCGGGCAAAGACTTTGCCGAGCTGGCGCGCCAGTATTCCGACGATCCGGCAGCCAAGGGCAACGGTGGCGATCTGGGAACCTTCCACAAGGGGGACATCCTGCCGGAATTCGAGGAGCAACTGGTACGGATGCAGCCGGGCGAGGTGAGCGATCTCATCTACACCGCCACGGGGCTCCACATCGTCAAGCTGGAGGAGCGCTCCCTCGGCACCCCCAAGCCGTTCGAGCAGGTCAAGCCCGAGGTGGAGGACCTGGTGTACCGCAAAAAATCGGAAGACCGCTTCAACCAGTGGGTGGCTGACCTGCGCAAGGGAGCGGCCATCGAACTGCGGCCGTAGCCGCCCAGCAGAGTAGAGCATGAAAAACCCCCCGGAGCCGCGGCTCCGGGGGGTTTTTCATGCCATACCCATCTTCTTTACGCCGGGATTCAGACGGCTCCCTCGCTACAGCCCTGCCTCACGCAGTTTTTCCAGAATATTTTTTTGCTCGGCGGAAAGGGACCGGGGAACTGCTACGCTGATGCGCACGTAGAGATCACCCTTGCCCGTTTTCCCCATGTGGGGAAAACCCAGGCCCTTCAGGCGAATCCTGGTACCGGGCTGAATGCCGGCGGGAACCTTGACCCGCTTGGTCCCCTCCAGGGTCGCACGTCGAGGCTCGTGCCGAGAGTCGCGTCGGTGAACCTGATCTCCCGTTCCACCACGATGTCATCCCCGTCCCGGTGGAACTGCGGATCGCCCCCCACCTTGACAATCAGGTAAAGGTCCCCCGGGCTGGCGCTGCCGAACCCTCCCTTGCCCGCCACCCGCAGGCGCGCCCCGGTTTCGACGCCGGCCGGGACCTTGACGGAGATATCTTCCCGCGTGCCGCCCCGCCGGTACGCGACCCGCTTGTCGCAGCCCGCGTAAGCCTCCCGGAAGGTGACGGAAAGCTCCATGGTGAAATCCTCGCCCCGCTGCCGTGTCCCTGTGAAGCCGAAGCCTCCCTGGCGGAATCCTCCTCCGAATATGCGGGAAAAGATATCGTCGGTACCGACCCCCATATCCTTGAACATATCCCCCACATCGAACCCCCGGAAGATGTCTTCCTGGGAGAAGCGCTGGTGGAATCCGCTGGAACCGAACTGATCGTACTGGGCCCGCTTCTGGGGATCGGAGAGGACAGCATAAGCCTCGTTGATCTCCTTGAATTTTTCCTCAGCCTCGGCGTTGCCGGGGTTTTTGTCCGGGTGATACGTGATGGCCAGTTTGCGGTAGGCCTTCTTGATTTCCTCTTCGGAAGCCCCTTTCTTCAGGCCGAGGGTTTCATAATAGTCGTGCTGCGCCATGACATAGATCCTTTCACGATGATGTGGCCCTCAGAATGTAATGGTACTTTGCCCCCCTGTCAATGAACAGGGGTTGACAGGATCAGTTCATCAGTCTAATATTTAGGAACCCGAACATTTCGTATACCGTAACAGGGATGATCGTATGGAACAGATTGAACGGATAGCGCAGTTGTACCCCGTGATCATGCGCGTGATGGGGCGGATCAGGAGCCTCGTGCACGACGGCATGGACCTGACCTACAACCAGTACAAGATGCTCCTCACCATTTACGACAAGGGGAGCTGCCCCCTTAACCTGCTGGCCCGGGAGCTGGGAATCGCCATGAGTTCAGCCAGCGAGATGGTGGAACGCCTCGTCAACCTGGGCATCGTCTATCGGGCCGTGGATGAAGATAACCGCCGCCAGGTGATCATCTACACCACCGACCGGGGTGAAGAGCTCATCCGCGAACTGAGGCACGGCATCGTCGAAAACTACCGGCAGCTCTTCGCCCGGCTGCCCGAAGGGGACCAGGAACGCCTCGCCACCGCGTTCGAGACCATTGCGGATGTCCTCGGCAAACTCGAATAACCGTACAAAGACAGTTTATCTACAGCGGAAGGAGAGAGAACCATGAAAAAGGCGATTGTGGCCGGCGGCGGCATCTCAGGGCTCGCCACCGCGTACCTGCTGAAAACCCGGGCCGCGCAGGAGGGATTTGAACTGGACGTGACCCTGGTGGAGCGGGAGGAACGCCTGGGGGGCAAAATCCGGAGCATCAAGGAAGAGGGGTATCTCTGCGAGTGGGGTCCCAACGGGTTCCTGGACTCCAAACCCCAGACCCTCGACCTCTGCCGGGAACTGGGAGCGTCCGACCTGCTCCTGCGGAGCAACGACAACGCCCGCAAGCGGTTCATCTATACCGGCGGGGCGCTGAACCGCCTGCCCGAGAACGGGCCCATGTTCCTCAAGAGCGGCCTCATCTCCTGGCCGGGCAAGCTGCGGCTCGCCATGGAACCGTTCATTCCGAAAAAGGCGGGCGGCGAGGACGAAACCCTGGCGGCCTTCGGCCGGCGCCGGCTGGGGGACGAGGCACTGCGCAAACTGATCGCTCCCATGGTGTCGGGAATCTTTGCCGGCAATCCGGAAACCATGTCCCTTCGGTCGTGCTTTCCCCGCATCGCCGAGCTGGAGGATGAATACGGCAGCCTGGTGCGGGCCATGATCCGGCTGGCGAAAAAAAAGAAGCAGGACATTGCCCAGGGCAAAGCGGTGGCCAGCGCCGCCGGACCCGGGGGGGTGCTCACCTCGTTCCGGGACGGCATCCAGGCCCTCACCGACATCCTGGCCGGGCGTCTCGGCCCGGACGCTATCGTTTCGGGCCAGGAAGTGCTGGAAGTTTCGCGGGGCGGGAGCTCCCCTGGCGGGTACGGACCGGGAGCATCGACATGGATGCGGATCTGGTGATCCTGGCGACCCCAGCCTACGCCACCGCCTCCATCATCCAGGGAGTGGACGCCGCCATGGCCGGCGTCCTCCGGCAGATCCCCTACGCCACCATGACCGTTGTCTGCTTCGGGTATGACCGGGAGCGGATCGCCCACGACCTGAACGGATTCGGTTATCTCATTCCCAAGGAGGAGGGGATGAACACCCTGGGCACGCTCTGGGATTCGAGCATCTTCGAGAACCGGGCGCCGGAGGGGCAGGTCCTCCTGCGCAGCATGATGGGGGGGGCCTGCTTCCCCGAATACGTCAACCTGGGCGACGAGGAGATCACTGCACGGGTGAAGAATGACCTTGCCACCATCATGGGCATCACGGCATCTCCCTCATTCGTCCGCATCTTCCGCCATCACCAGGCCATTCCCCAGTACACCGTGGGGCACGCCAGGCGGGTGGCCGCCCTGGAGCAGGGGGCCGCTTCCCTGCCGGGGCTTTTCCTCACCGGCAACTCCTACCGGGGCATCGGCCTCAACGACTGCGTGGCCGCCGCCAACCGCACGGCCGGCGAGGCCATTGCCCAGCTCACATCCCGCTGAACAGAAAAGGGGGGCGCCATGCCCCCCCTTCCATATTTCCCGCCGTTGCCCCGCCCGCTCTCATTCCCGCACGTCACGACCCGTCAGTTCGATGAAGACGTCCTCCAGGGTGGGCTCCCGGAGGCAGACCTTCCGGATGTCCTCGGTGCCGATGGCATCCATGAGGGGCTTGAGGAATTCCTCGCCCGCAAGCGAGAGGCGGAACAGGTCGTCCATGCGCTGGAGGGACCGGACAAAGGGGAACCCCTTCAGCATTGCTTCGTAACGGTCGGCATGGGCCCGGAACTGGAGCTCGTAGTGGTGGGCATGGGCCATCCGTTCCTTGAGCTGGGCAGCGCTCCCGTCCACCAGCAGCCGGCCGTGGTCCATGATCACGATCCGGTCGCAGAGGGCGTCGGCCTCATCCATGTAGTGGGTGGTGAGAAAAATGGTCATGGCATCCTTGAGGGAAGCCACATAGTCCCAGACGGCGCGCCGCGACTGGGGGTCAAGCCCCGTGGTCGGTTCATCGAGGAAGAGGACCTTCGGCCGGTGCACGAGGGCACGCGCCACCACGAGCCGGCGCTGCATGCCGCCGGAAAAGGTGTCGGGGAAATCGTTGCGCCGCCCGGAGAGCCCCACGAGCTCCAGAAGCTCGTCAACCCGCCGGTTGGTTTCCGCCGGCGGCATGCCGTGGAGCCGGGCCTGCATGACCAGATTTTCCCGGGCGGTGAGGTAGCGGTCCAAGTTGTTGTCCTGGGGCACCACGCCGATAAGCCGGCGCACCTCCCGTCCCTGGCGCTGGACGTCGAATCCCTCCACCAGGGCCGTGCCGCTGTCCGGGCGGAGGATCGTGGTGATGATGCGGATGATGGTGGTCTTGCCGGCGCCGTTGGGGCCCAGCAGGGCGAAGATGGTACCCCGTTCGACCTCCAGGGAGAAGCGGTCCACGGCCGTGAGGGTGCCGTAGCGCTTGGTCAGCTCGTGCAGCGAGAGGGCGGCAGGCACGCGCCCGTTACCTCGCCTCGCCCCGGGAGGGGACGACGCAGGTGTTGTCCATGGGGAACAGGAGGGAGAAGACACTCCCCGTGCCCCCCTCGCCCGGCGTCACCCAGACCATGCCGCCGTGGGCGTCCATGATCCCCTTGACAATGGAGAGGCCGAGCCCGGACCCCTTGGACATGAAGCCGGTCTTGCCGGACGAATGGTATTCGATGTCGCCGACGCCGTAGAATTTCTCGAAGATCCGCACCGCCTCGTCAGGAGGAATCCCGATCCCCGTGTCGGCCACGTCGAGGCGGTAGAACCCGGGATGCCCCTCAATAGTGGCGGGAAAATCCCGATAGAACGGGCGCAGCAGTTCCTCTTCCGCCGTGAGTTCCTCCAGGGTGACCAGGCGGCCGGCAATGGCGACCCGTCCTCCGTCGGGGGTGAATTTGATGGCGTTTTCCATCAGGTTGCGGACAGCGAGGCGGCAAAAGCCCTCGTCCGCCGGTACGCGGCAGGGATCGTCGGCGATTTCCAGCCGGATGTCCCGCTCGGACAGGGGGAGCAACAGGGTCTGCCGTACTTCCTGGCAAAGATCCGACAGCTTCACGGGGCGGGTATGGACGGCAAACCCCTTGGCCTCGATCCGGGAGATAGAGAGGAGATCGTCCACGATCCCCTTGAGTTGGGTCACCCCTTCGTACACCGACTGCATCATCTCCTTCTGCTCGGGGGTCATGGGGATGTCGCTGTAGAAGAGGAGAAACTGCAATCCCCCCATTATGGAGGTGAGCGGCGTCTTCAACTCGTGGGAGGCCATGCCGATGAAGCTGTTCTTGGAGGCATTCAGTCGTCCCAGCTCGATGTTCGCCCGCTTCACCTCTTCCAGGTTCTCCTTGAGGGCCTTGCGGCTGCGGACCAACTCCTCGTTCTTTTCCTTCATCCGGTCGTAGAGGGTGTGGTTCTCGATGAGAACCGCCATCTGGTTGGCAATGGAATTGAGGAGGAACACCTCCCGGTCGGTGTATTCCCGGTTGGGGCGATGGGCCACGAACAGGGTGCCCAGGACGCCGGAGCCGATCTTGAGGGGGAGGGCGCACCAGGCTCCCATGCCCATGGCTTCGGCGGCCGCTTCCGCCTCCGGGCCGAAATGGCCGGCGATCCCGGCGGCCTTGAAGCTTTTGCCGTCGAGCACGTCCTTGACCCAGGTGAGCCCGCGCGACAGGGAGCCGAAGGACTCGGCAAACTCCCGCGACAGCCCCAGCCAGGCGCTGAGGCGCAGGCTTCCCCTCTCCATAAGGTGGATGCAGGACCAGTCGATCTGGAGCATCTGGTGCAGTTGGGAGAGGAGATCCACCATGATCCGCTTGGAGCCCCGCTGGGAATTGAGGCGAAAGGCCACGGCATAGAGGGTGAGGAGCTCCCGGTCCGTGAGCTTTTTCTCCTCTTCCATCCGCTTGCGCTTGGTGATGTCCTTGATCACATAGACGTAGCCGTGTTCGTTTTCGGTGGGGTGCATGGGATAGCAGGCGGCATTGTACCACCCGCGCAGCCGGGGAAAGCGGACATCGTCCTCGTCCGCCTTGAGATCGGCACAGAGGTTGAAAATGCTTTCGCCGGCAGGATCGTTGCCGTAAAAGAGCTCGCTGATGTTTGTGCCGATCACGTCGTTGTAGGTGGTATCGAAGTACTGGATCAGCTTGCTGTTGCAGCGGATGATGGTGCCGGTGGGATCGGTCAGGACCACGATGTCCGACACGGCGTCGAAGGCGGCTTCCCACTCGATCTTGCCCTGGCGGATGGACCGCTCGGCCCGGCGACGGGTCCGGCGCTCCGATGCCTCGCGGATTTCCCGGTCCACTGCCGGAATGAGGCGGGAGAGGTTGCCTTTCATGAGGTAATCATGGGCGCCGGCGCGCATGGCGTCCACGAGCATGTCCTCGCCGATCTTTCCCGACACGATGATGAAGGGGAGGTCGAGACCGCTGCGCTTGAGGATCTGAAGGGCTGCCGGCGCGCTGAATTGGGGCAGGCGGTAATCGGAGATAACGATGTCCCACTCCCGCTTCACCAGTGCCTCGCGCATGGCAGCCGCGGTTTCGACCCGCTCGTGCTCCACGATGTAGCCGCCGCGTTTCAGGTCGTTGAGGAGCAGCAGGGCATCATCCTCGCTATCCTCCACGAGAAGCAGCCGCAGTTTCTTTTCGGTCATGGGGTTGTCCCGTCCTCTTTGTCGGAATTCCGGGCGAGGCGTTCTTCCTCGCCCAGGGTGAAGTAAAATGTGGCGCCGTGGTCCGGGGCCGCCTCGACCCAGACGGTACCGCCGTGCCGCTCCACGATGCGGCGCACCGTGGCGAGGCCGATGCCGGTCCCCTCGAACTCGTCGGCACTGTGCAGGCGCTGGAAGGGGGTGAAGAGTTTGCCCGCAAAGGCCATGTCGAAACCGACCCCGTTGTCCCGGACCAGGTAGACGGGCCGCCCGCCCTGTTCCTCGGCGGCAAACTCGATGACGGCTCCGGCGCGCTTGCCGGTATACTTCCATGCGTTGCTCAGGAGATTTTCCAGCACGACCCGCAGCAGCCGCGGGTCGCCGAACGCCGTGACCCCCTCCGCGATGCGCAGGGTCGCATCCTCCCGCCCCTCGATCTGCTTCAGCCCCAGGCCGATCACCTGGGCGAGCGCGCTCAGGTTAACCTGGCGTCTTTCCAGCTCGCTCCGGCTCACGTTGGCCAGTTGGAGCAGATCGTCGATGAGGCGTTCCATGCGCTGGGCAGCCGACCTGATTCTCTGGATGTATCCCTTTCCCTCGGCATCGATCCGCCCCCCGTAATCCTCCGCCAGCATCCTGCTGAAGCCGTCGATGTGCCTGAGCGGCGCCCTCAGGTCATGGGAAACGGAGTAACTGAACGACTCCAGCTCGCGATTCGCCCGTTGCAGCTCCCGGGTGCGCGCCTCCACCCGTTCCTCCAGCTCGGCGTTGAGGCGGCGGATCTCTTCATCGGCCCTGATCCGCTCGGTCACGTCATTGGCCAGCACCACCTCGGCGGGCCGACCGCCGAAATCAAGGGGATGGGACGTGATCTCCACCGCCATGACGGCTCCGTCCTTTTTCCGGTGGCACCAGACACCGGCCAGATCGAGGCCGGGGCAGCGCCGCGCCTTGGCCACGCTCTCTTCAAGGGCCGCAACATCGGCGGATGGACGGATATCCCGGATGGTCATGGCGAGGAATTCCTCGCGCGTGTAGCCGTAGTGTGCAACCGCCGCGTCGTTCACCTCCATGAAGGCCAGGGTCTCCATGTCATACACCCACATGGGGTGGGGATTACTGGCAAACAGAAGGCGATAGCGCTCCTCTGACTCCCGCAGGGCCTGGTTTGTTTCGTGGAGCTCCATCTGGCTCTTTTCATACTCGTCCAGTTGCTGGCGCAGTTCTTCTTCCACCATGCACAGCTCTTCGTTGCGGACGCGCAGCTCGTCCTCGGCCCGTTCAGCGCTCAGCGCGTAGCGGCGGACGAGCCAGTAGAGCAGTCCGGCGGTGGCTACCACGTAAAACCACCCCTTGGCGGTCTGCAGTCGGGTGAGCTGCGCCGCTTCCGGTGCGATCCCCGTCAGGATGCGGTCGGAAAAGAGAATCCAGAGCATCCCCACCACCAGGTAGATGCCCGCAATCCGCCGGGGAGCACAGCGATGCCCGTTGTCCATGCCGCGTTACCCTCCCGCCGTCGCGTACTCTTCGTCCGCGAGGGGGAATAGCATGTGGAAGGCGCTGCCTTCCCCTTCGACGCTCTCTGCCCAGATGAAACCCTGGTGCGCATCCATCACCTTGCGGCAGAAGGCCAGGCCGAGCCCCGTGCCGGTCGACTTTCCCAGCCTGCGGTTACGGGCCTGGACAAAGCGGTCGAAGATGCTGGCGAGGGAATCGGCCGGGATGCCGACCCCCGTGTCCCGCACCGTGATGAGCAGGTGGGGTTTCAGCGGCGGCAGCGGCACATCGGGATAGCTTTCCCGGGGGATGCGGCCCGCCAGTTCCGCCGGGTCGCCCAGACACCGGGCGCTGACCTCGATCTCTCCCCCCTCGGGGGTGAATTTGATGGCATTGGCAATGAGATTGCCCATGAGTCTGGCGAACTGGTTGCGATCCAGCGACAGGGCCAGGGGATGGTCGGGGAGCGTCAGCACCAGGGCAATGCCCGCCCGCCGGGCCACGGAGTCGAAACGCCCCAGGGTCCGGGCCATGAGCGGTCCCAGGTCTTCGCGCCGGGCCGCCATGACCATTCGCCCCGCCTCGAACCGGTGGACGTCGAGCAGCGTGTCGATCATGTCCACCATCTCGGCACAGCTCTCCATGGCCGAATCCAGATAGGAGCGCTGCTCGGCGTTCACCGGGCCGATCCGCCCCTCCCGCACCAGGTCGATGGAGCCGACCACGGCGGTGATGGGGGTCTTAAGGTCGTGGGAAAGCATTGAGACGAAATCCTCGCGCTCCCGTTCAAGGGCCTTGAGGGTGGAGATGTCCCGGATGATTTCCACGCATCCCATCATTTCCCCATCAGCCCCCTTGAGGGGGGTGGCGCTGGACAGGACCGGGATCATGCCGCCGCCCGCCTGCACGGCATAGGTCACGTCGAGGCAGGGGTCGCCGGTGGCCAGCACCACGCGGCAGGGGAGCCGCTCAGCCGGGATATCGGTTTTCAGGAGAAGCTCAACCGGCTGGTTCTGTACTCCGCCGGCTGCAATGCCGAAGCGTTCTTCGGCCGCTCGGTTGATGGTGATGATCTTCCCCTCGCGGTCAACCGCCACGAGAAGGTCAGCCATCCCCCGAAGGATCGCCCCCATCTTCCGCCGCTCCTCGTCGAGCACCCGCTGCAGCCGCTCGTTTTCGAGCTTGGTCCGGTTGAATTGGATGGCGCGCTCCACCCGCTTTTTCATGTCATCGGAGGAAAAGGGCTTGGAGATGTAATCCACCGCTCCCTTTTTCATGGCCTCCACGGCGATGTCCTCGCTCCCGTGGGCGGTCATCATGATCACCACCAGGTCGGGCCACCGGTCCCGTATCCGCTCCAGAACCTCGATACCGTCCATGCGCGGCATGCGGATGTCGAGCAATACCAGATCGAAGCTCTCCCGCTCGAGAGCTTCCAGGGCCTCGACTCCGTCCCGCGCCCGCAGGGTCAGATAGCCGGCATCCTCAAGCTGCAGCTTGAGGATGAGGGCGATATCCGCTTCGTCGTCGACGATGAATACCTTGTAGCCGCTCATGGCTCTCCCTCGTGGATGGGAACGGTGAAGGTGAACACGTTGCCTCCGCCGATTCCTTCGGAGTAGAAAATCCTGCCGTGGTGCCGCTCGACGATCTCTTTGCAGATGGCAAGCCCCAGGCCGGTGCCGCCGTGCTGCCGCCGGTCGCCGCTGTCGATCTGCTGAAACCGCTTGAAGAGTTTTCCCCGGTCGGCCCACTGGATCTCACGCCCGCGGTCCTTGACCGAAACGGCGACAAAGTTGTCGCTCTGCTCGGCAGAGATGGTTACCACTGCTCCCCGGGGTGAAAATTTCACCGCATTCGCAATGAGATTGGTCAGCACCTGCCCCAGCCGGTCGCCGTCCCCGTATATGGCGGGCAGATCGGCCGACACCTCGTTGACGACCGTCACGCCGTGCTCCCGCGCAAATCCCCCCAGCTCCCGCACCGACCACTCCACCAGCTCAGCCGGCGAGTGGGGTGAAAGGGCAAACTCCATCTTGCCCGATTCGATCTTGGCAATATCGAGGATGTCGTTGACCAGCCTGATGAGCCGCTCGGTGTTGCGGAGGCAGACGCTGAGCAATTCCTTTTCCACATCGGCAAAGCCCCTGCTCTTGTCAACGATCAACTGGAGCGATCCCTTGATGGAGGTGAGGGGGGTCTTGAGCTCGTGGGAAACGGTGGAAATGAACTCGGTCTTCATCCGGTCCACCTCCTCCTCGGCGGTCACGTCGCGGATGGACATGACCACGCCGGCAAAGTGCCCGTCCCCATCGACCAGGGGCGCCAGGGTTACCTTGAGCTTTTTCCCCCGGGCATCGAGATCCACTTCCCTGACCGTTGCCAGGCCGCGGTTCTCCCCCATGGAAGTGATGTGCTCCACGAGCCGGCAGAATTCCCCCTGGTTGCAGATGTCCAGGATGGGCCGGCCAACCACGCGGTGGGGCACCATCTCGAAGAGTTGCTGGGCCGCAGGATTGAACAGGATGACGCGCCCGTCCCGGTCGGTCACCGCGACCCCCTCGGCCATGCTGGTGAGGATCGCCTCGAGCCGTCCCATTTCCACCTGCAGCGCGGCGGTCCGCTCATCCACCCGCCGCTCCAGGAGTTCGTTCATATCCGTGAGCTTGAGGTTGAGGTTTTCCAGGTCGTGGGCCTTGGTCCGGATGGTCCGGTCGCGCTCGTCAATGGCCGCGGCCATCCGGTTGAATGCCTCGGCCAGTTCTCCGATCTCGTCGGAAGAAATGACCGCGACCCGTTGCTGCAGCTCCCCTTCCTCGATGCGCCGAACCCCGTCCGCAAGCTCGCGAACGGGCTTCGTCAGCCTGAGCGACACCCAGTAGGCAGTGACAAAGGACAACACGAGGCCCAGGATCGCCGAGGCCACGATGTTGCCCAGGCTCCCCTGCAGGGCTCCTTTGAAGTCTTCACGGGAAAGCGCCACGGCCAGGGCACCGACGAAATCGCCCCTGCTGTTGGTGAGGGGATCAAAGGCCGCGGTGTAGACCTTGCCGCCGATCTCCGCATCGCCCTGAACGGGAAACCTTGCCTGAGGCCCTCCAGAATCCGCGCAGGAATGGGCTGGGAACCGCTTTTGCCGAAACTGTCGGGGGGGATGATCTCTTTGTGGGTGATGGCCACGTACACCTGTCTGCCGAAAACCTCCTGAACCTGCGACGGGATCCCGGTGTCGGTCTCGATGATGTCTCCGGCCACAAAAGCGCCGACCATGGCCCCCTTGGCATCCATGACCGGCACCACCACCGTCAGCATCATGACCTCGCCCGTTTTCCCGGCGCCTCCCCCGCGGCAGTAGTTTACCAACCCTTCGCCGCAGAGGAAGTCGGCTGTCACGAGTTCCGTGGAGACCAGGGGACGCCTCTCCCTGAGAGCGCGCTCCACGACCGGCGTCAGCTCAAACGTTCTGTCCCTGCGATACTGGTTCCCGCCGGCGATGACCGTCCCCCGTGAATCCACAAACACGATCAGCTCCACGAAGGGGAGGATCGTCATCCAGCGGCGGGCGGCATCCCGCAGCCAAGGGGTGTCGCGGGCGGCCATGCGTTCGCGGACGGGCGGCGCAGAGGCCGGATGCATGAGAGAATACTGGATCTGCTCGGCCCGGTTCGTGTACTGGTCCTTGGCATACCGGACCTGTTCGGCCAGCTTGCGGGACAGTTCCCCCTCGAGGGATGAATCGATGGTTCTAATGGTGATAACGACGAGAAAGGAATAGGAAACGAGAAGAATGAGCAGGATGGCGAGAAATATTTTTGTGCGGATCGCGAGCAACGATTTCATTGCAATCCCTTCAGCAAGACCGTTGCCGGTCTCTTTCGGGCACGGATACACGAACGGTACCGCTCATCAGTGTGAAGGGACTGCGAGGCCCCATGATCTCTTACCAGCGCTCCGCCTTGAGGTCGCGGGTCATCAGTTCCATCACTGCCTGGCGGGCCGGTTTGTCCTCGTGGAGCACCTGGTAGACCTTCTCGGTTATGGGCATCTCAACCCCTGTCCGGCGGGCAAGCCGGTACGCCGACTCGGCGGTTTTCACCCCCTCCGCCACCATGCGCATCTCTCCCAGGATATCAGCCAGTTTCATCCCCTGCCCAAGCTTCATGCCAACGGTCCGATTGCGCGAAAGGTCTCCGGTGCAGGTGAGAACCAGGTCGCCCATGCCGGCAAGACCCGCGAAGGTTTCCGCCTGGGCCCCCATGGAGAGCCCGAGGCGGGTCATCTCCGCCAGGCCGCGGGTGATCAGGGCCGCACGGGTGTTGTGGCCGAGGCCCAGACCGTCCGAAATCCCGGCCGCTACGGCAATGACGTTCTTGAGGGCGCCGCCGATCTCCACTCCCACCACGTCGGTATTGGTGTAGACCCGGAAGGACGGTGTGGTGAAGAGTCGCTGCACTGCCGCCGCCACGGCGGCATCGCCCGATGCCGCCACCACCGCCGTCGGCATCTCCAGGGAAACTTCCCGGGCAAAGCTGGGGCCGGACAGGACGCTGAAGCACCGGGCGACCTCCGGCGGCAGGACCGCCGCGCAGACCTGGTCCATGGTCATGAGGGTGTCGAGCTCGATCCCCTTGGAGGCGTTCACCAGCACCACGCCGGCACGCAGCAGCGGCGCGAGCTGCGCCAGCACTCCGCGCATCACCTGGGAGGGGGAGACAAGAACCAGAAAGTCCTTCCGGGCGGCCGCCTCCTCCAGGGAGTTGGTGAACGAGAGGCCTGGAGCGAGTTCGATGCCGGGGAGAAAGAAGGAGTTGACCCGCGTTGCGCGCATCTCTTCCACCAACTCGGCCTCATAGGCCCAGAGCGTCACGTCAAGCCCCTTCCGGGCCAGCAGATTCGCCAGCGTCGTGCCCCAGCTTCCCGCTCCGATCACCCCGATACGTTCACTCATGTCCGCCACTCCCAACCGATGATGTGCTGCCGTCCTGCCCGTCACTCGTCCCACTCTCCCTCGTACTCCTCGTCCTCCCGGGCGGGGGGGAACTCGTATCCCTCGGCCCGGGCCTCCCGGACCATATCGATCAGATCCAGCAGCCAGCGCCTGATGAGCGGCTGACGGTGGAGCGGGACCAGTTCCTCCCGGATGCTCCGGGCTGCAGCCAGACTCTGCTCCACCAGCGGGCGCTCCCGGCCGCTGCGCGCCATCAGATCGGCGGCAAGCACGAGGCGCCGGACGAGCCGCTCCCGGCGCGGTGCCACATGGCCCCGGCACCAGCTTTCCAGGAACCGGTCGACCGCGGCTTCGTCCCCCCGGCCAAAGGGGTCCCCCTCCAGCCGGTCCAACTCATCGGCAAGGAGCCGGACCCGTTCGTTGAAGATGAACCAGCCATCGAAAAACCAGTCCCGAATGAGGTCGTCTCCCGCCGCGATCCGGGACGGGGTGCAGGCCTCCGCGACGTCATCCTCCCCGAAGGGGGGCTCATAGGCGGCCGGCGTCAGGTCTACCCCCGCAAAAATCGAACGGCGGACGTAAAACTCGGGGGGGAGGTAAAAGCCGCTCCCGATGCTCCTCTGGATGGCGTCCCGCACCAACAGCACCGCAAAGGCGGGATCCACCGCCACGAGGGTGTCCTCCACATGGTTGTGCCGCAGCAGATCCTGGAACCCCTCGGAGGAGAGGCCGCTCCACCCCCAGGCGTCGCGCATCCCCTCGCTCTCATGGAGTTCCATGAACAGGGTATCGATAATGCCGGGTCCTGTCCAGCGGGCGACCATCACGCAGGAGAATCCGGACGCATCGGCGGTGCCGGCAAAGGCCGCCTCAAAGGGAAGGGGAGCGGGAACCTCGCCCGCCGGCGCGAACCCCAGAAAGGCAAGCCGGCGCAGGCTCCGCTCAGCCGGGGCCCGGTATGCGTCCGGCGCACCGGTGAGGAAATCCCGCAGCAGCTCGGCTGCTTCCGGATACCGGATACGGCCGAGGGTTTCGATGACCGTCCGCAGGGTCTCGGGCTCATCAAAGCCCAGCAGGACCCGGAAGAGCTCCACAACCCGCAGGTCGTCCACGAACGGCAGCTCGCGCACCACGGCCTGCTGGGCCTCGGGCGTGTAGGTGACCAGCCCCTCCACGAACGTGATGAGCCCCCGCTCGCCCCTATCCAGGAGCCGGGGAAGGGTGAGGCGCAGCCCCCCCGACCGGTCCGAGATTGGCGTGAAGAGGGGCGAGGAGACGTCCACGCCGTACTCGCTCAGGATCGACAAAAGGGCCGATTTCCCCTCGTCGTCCAGGTCGCGGCGGGCAAGGGTGATGGCCACGAGCTGGTCGAGCCAGGCGTCGTCCTCGAAGAATTCCAGCAACCCCGCGTAGCGGGCGATCAACTCCGGGTCCGTTTCGCGGCGCAAACGCCGGAAAAGTGGGGAAAGGGCACGGCGTCCCTCCTTGCGGAGCGAGGAGCCGATCTCGTCCATCTCGGCAGGGGTCAGATCCTCTTTCTTAAGGCGTTCAAGGAGGTCGAGGATATCGCGACGCTCCCGCAGGCTCATGTCGATGGTGCGGTGTCGTTCCATAACGGGGACCGGGGACCGGAGACCAGGAACCGGAATAACTCATAGACCGGTGGCGGGTCGCGATCCGTCGCGGCTACTCCTCGACAACCTCCGCCTCGGGGAGGTCATCGCCGTTGTCGACCCCCTCGTCCCCTTCATCCTTCTCGGCCAGCTTGGCAACGGCCACGATCCGCTCGTTCTGCTCGGCGGTCATGAGCTTCACCCCCTGGGTGTTGCGACCGATGACCGAAAAGGGGGCCACCGGGATCCGGAGAATCTTCCCCTGGTCCGTGATGAGCATCAGGTCGTTCTCGTCGGTCACCTGCATGATGTCCACCACGCAACCGTTGCGCTCGGTGGTTTTGATGGTGATGATCCCCTTGCCGCCGCGGGACTGGACCCGGTACTCGTCCAGCTCGGTCCGCTTGCCGAAGCCGTTCTCGGTAACGGTGAATATGGTGGAGCCGGTGGCGCTGGAATTGATGACCTCCATGCCGATCACCACGTCATCGTCCTCCAGGGTCATACCCCGCACCCCGCGGGAAACCCGTCCCATGGGGCGGGCATCCCCTTCGTGGAAGCGGATCGACTTGCCGTTCTTCGACGCCAGGAGCACGTCCTGCCTGCCGTCGGTCAGGGCCACGGCGATGAGCTTGTCCCCCTCGTCCAGGTTCACGGCGATGATGCCGCCGCTCCGGATGTTGGCATACTCCCGCAGCGGGCTCTTCTTCACCACCCCCAGCCGGGTCGCCATGAGGATGTTCCGCTCGTCGTCGAATCCCTTCACCGAGAGGATGGCGGTGATCTGCTCATTCTCCTGAAGGTTCAGAAGGTTGACAATGGCCTTGCCACGGGTGGCCCGGCCCCCCTCGGGGATCTCGTAGACCTTGATCTGGTAGACCTTGCCGGCGTCGGTGAAAAAGAGCATGAAGTCCTTGCTGGAGGCGACGAAGAGGTGCTCGACGAAATCCTCCTCCTTGGTCTTCATGCCGGTCTTCCCCTTGCCCCCCCGGCGCTGGGAACGGTACTGGGAGACAGCGGTCCGCTTGATGTAGCCGGTGTGGGAGACGGTGACCACCACGTCCTCCTCGACAATGGTGTCCTCCAGGGAGATCTCGGCGCTCCGGTCCACGATCTCGGTGCGGCGCTCGTCGCCGAACTTCTCCTTCAGCTCCCGCAGCTCACCCACGATGATCTTGAGGATCTCCGCCTCGGAGGCGAGGATCTCCTTGAGCCGGGCGATGTACTTGAGGATATCGTCGTACTCCTGGAGGATCTTGTCCCGCTCCAGGCCCGTGAGGCGGTGGAGCCGCAGGTTCAGGATCTCCTGGGCCTGGACCTCGGTGAGGCGGACCGGTTTCTGGTACTGGCTATGGATGGCCGGCAGCGGCAGCCCCATTTTCCTCAGCCACTCCTCGTCGGAGAAGAGGCCGGACATGAGCCCTTCCCTGGCCTCGGCCGGGGTCTTGGACCCGCGGATCAGCTCGATGACCGCGTCGAGCCAGTCCAGGGCGATCTTGTACCCTTCCAGGATGTGGGCCCTGGCCTCGGCCTTCTTGAGATCAAAGATGGTGCGCCGGGTGACGATCTCCCGCCGGTGGTCGATGAAATGGCCGATGGCATCCCGAAGCATCAGGACCCGCGGCCGTCCCGCCACGATTGCGAGCATGTTGATGCCGAAGGAGGTCTGCATCTGGGTCTGCTTGTAGAGGTGGTTCAGGATAACCTGGGGATTCTCGTCCCGCTTGAGATCAATGACGATCCGCATCCCGTCCCGGTCGGACTCGTCGCGGATGTCGCTGATCCCCTCCAGCTTCTTCTCCCGCACCAGTTCGGCGATCTTGGTGATGAGGTTCGCCTTGTTCACCTGATAGGGGATCTCGGTGACGATGATGGACTGGCGCTCGGTCTTCTTGTGGGTCTCGATGGAGGCCCGGGCCCGCATCTGGACGATGCCGCGGCCGGTCCGGTACCCCTGGAGGATCCCCTCCCGGCCGTAGATGAACCCGCCGGTGGGGAAGTCGGGGCCGGGGATGAGGGCCAGGAGCTCCTCGAAGCTGATATTCGGATTCTCGATGGTGGCGACGATCCCGTCGATGACCTCCGAGAGGTTGTGGGGAGGAATGTTGGTGGCCATGCCGACCGCGATGCCGGAGGAGCCGTTCACCAGGAGGTTCGGGAACTTGGAGGGGAGCACCAGGGGCTCCGTGAGGGAGCCGTCGTAGTTGGGCCCCAGGTCCACGGTCTCCTTCTCCAGGTCGTTCAGGAGCTCGTGGGCCAACTGCTCCATCCGGATCTCGGTGTACCGCATGGCCGCCGGCGAGTCGCCGTCCACGGAGCCGAAGTTCCCCTGGCCGTCCACCAGCGGATAGCGGAGGGAGAAGTCCTGGGCCATCCGGACGATGGTATCGTAGGCCGCCGCGTCGCCGTGGGGATGATACTTACCGATCACGTCCCCGACCACCCGGGCCGATTTCTTGTAGGGCTTGTTGTAATCGTTGCCCATGTCGTACATGGCGTAGAGGCAGCGGCGGTGCACCGGCTTGAGCCCGTCCCGCACATCGGGGAGGGCCCGGCCGATGATGACGCTCATGGCGTAGTCCATGTACGAGCGCTTCATCTCGTCTTCGATGTTGACGGCTGTCTTGTTCAGGGTCTGTTCAAGCATTCATAAACCTCTTTATTTCCAAATACATGTAGGGTCGAGACGATGCCTCGCCCGATAACGGCATGGCACCCGTAGGGGTGTGATTCATTGCACCCGGGCGCGATGAATCACACCCCCACATAATCGTCTAAATGTCCAAATTCGACACGTTCAGGGCGTTCTGCTCGATGAAGTCCCGGCGGGGCTCCACCTGGTCCCCCATGAGGATGGTGAAGATGGTGTCGGCCTCTATGGCGTCCTCGATCTTCACCTGGAGCAGGGTCCGGTTGACGGGCTCCATGGTGGTTTCCCAGAGCTGCTCCGGGTTCATCTCGCCGAGACCCTTGTAGCGCTGGATGGAGAGCCCCTTCTTGGCGCTGTCCATGAAGAAGGAGAGGAGGTCGAGCCCGATGGTGGTCGCGAAGAGTTCCTTTCCCTCGCTGGAGACCACGGCCCGGCCGTCGCCGAAGATATCCCTGACCTTCCGGTAGCTCTCCACCAGGAGCCCGTACTCGTAGGAACCGATGAGGTCGAGGGTATGCTGATCCAGGGCGATCCGGAGGTTGCCGAGCCGCACGATGACCCGCCCGTCGTCCAGGGGGCTGAAATCGCCGCCGCCATAGACCCGGGAGATGTTCGTCAGGAACGGCACCAGCTGCTCCATGTCCTCGATCCCCCCCTTGACGCCGAGCCGCAGGAATACCCGTATGAGCTCCTCGTTGATCCCCTTGCGCACTACCTTGTCCAGGATGGTCCGATACTCCACCAACTGCTTGAGGATCGGGATGATCTGCTTGCCGCTGTAGGTCTTCTCGCCGCTCTCCAGAAAAAGGACCATGTCCTCGGTCCCCTCCTCAAGGAGGTAGGCCTGCATGGCCGCCTCATTGCGGAGATAGAGCTCCTTGCGCCCTCGCTTCACCTTATAGAGGGGGGGCTGGGCGATGTAGAGGTGCCCCCGCTCCACCACCTCCGGCATCTGCCGGAAGAAGAAGGTGAGCAGCAGCGTCAGGATGTGGGAGCCGTCCACGTCGGCGTCGGTCATGACGATGATCCGGTGGTAGCGGAGCTTGGCGATATCGAAGTCGTCTTTCCCGATACCGGTGCCGAGCGCCGTGATAAGGGTCCCGATCTCCTGGGAGGAAAGCATCTTGTCGAACCGGGCCTTCTCCACGTTGAGGATCTTTCCTTTCAGCGGCAGGATGGCCTGGAATTTCCGGTCGCGCCCCTGTTTGGCGGAACCGCCGGCGGAGTCGCCCTCCACCAGGTAGAGTTCGCACAGGGCCGGATCCCGCTCCTGGCAGTCAGCCAGTTTGCCCGGGAGATTGGAGATGTCCAGGGCACCCTTGCGCCGGGTCAGTTCACGGGCCTTGCGGGCCGCTTCCCGGGCGCGGGCCGCCTCGATGGATTTGCCGATGATGTCCTTGGCGATCTTGGGGTTCTCTTCCAGAAAGACCGCCAACTGCTCGTTCATGAGGGATTCCACGTACCCCTTCACCTCGGAATTGCCGAGCTTGGTCTTGGTCTGCCCCTCGAACTGGGGCTGGGGAATCTTGACGGAGATGACTGCCGTGAGCCCTTCCCGCAGGTCCTCGCCGGAGATGGAGACCTTCTCCTTTTTCAGGAGCTCGTTGGCGCCGGCGTAGGAGTTCATGGTGCGGGTCAGGGCCGCCCGGAACCCCACCAAATGGGTCCCCCCCTCGTGGGTGTTGATGTTGTTGGCAAAGGTAAAGACCTTCTCGTCGTAGGAGTCGTTGTACTGGAAGGCGATCTCCATGTCGATGCCGGCCTTCTCCCCCCGGAAGTAGACCGGTTTCGGGTGGAGGGGCGTGCGGTTCTTGTTCAGATACTCCACGAAGGAGACGATCCCTCCCTCGTAGTGGAAGTCGTGGTGCTTCCCCTCCTCCCGCTCGTCGCTGATGGTGATCTTCACCCCGGCGTTCAGGAAGGCCAACTCCCGGAGCCGCTGGGAGAGAACGTCAAAGGAGAATTCCGTGGTCTCGAAGATGGTGTCGTCGGGCAGGAAGGTGATTTTGGTCCCGCGCTTTTTGGTTTCTCCCACCACCTCCAGGGGGCAGAGGGGGTCGCCGCAGGCGTAGGACTGGCGGTACACCTTCCCGTCCCGGCGAATCTCCAGCTCCAGCTTCCTGGACAGGGCGTTCACGACCGAGACCCCGACCCCGTGGAGCCCGCCGGATACCTTGTAGGAGGTGTTGTCGAACTTGCCGCCGGCATGGAGGACCGTGAGAGCCACCTCTGCCGCCGGCTTCCCCTCCGTGGGGTGGATGTCGGTGGGAATGCCGCGGCCATTGTCCACCACCGTCAGGGAACCATCCAGATGGATGGTGACGTTCACCTCGTTGCAGTAGCCGGCCAGGGCCTCGTCAATGGAGTTGTCCACGATCTCGTAGACCAGGTGGTGGAGCCCCTGGGCCGCGGTGGAGCCGATGTACATGGCGGGGCGCTTGCGTACCGCCTCGAGCCCCTCCAGGACCTTGATCTTGTCCGCGCCGTAGTCGTTAGTCTGTTGATCAGCCATACTTCTCCCTCTATGAAGGCGTCACCGTTCCACGTGAAACGCGGAACGACGCGTGGGTGTCGATCCCCTCCAGGCGGAGGGTCGAGATATCGGTGGTGGTGATGAAGACCTGCATCCGTTTTCCCCGGAGAAAGGTCATCAGGTTCGCGTTGCGCACGGGGTCCAGTTCCGACGAGATATCATCCAGCAGGAGCACCGGCGGGACACCGTTGAGCCGCTCCAGGTACTCGATCTCGGCCATTTTTACGGCCAGGACAAAGCTCCGCTGCTCTCCCTGGGAGCCATGGTGGCGGATGACCCGGCCATTCAGGACGAAATCCACATCGTCCCGGTGGGGGCCTACGCCAGTGGCCCCCCGGCGCAGTTCCTCGGCCTCATGGGCCGCCATGAGCTCCCGGAGGGCCGCCGCACAATCGCGTTCACCCTTGGCGGCCCCTGATCCCTGGCAGCGGTAGGTAAGTCCCACCTCCTGGCCCGCACCGGCGATATCCCGGTAAAACTGCCGCACCAGCGGCTCTATCTGTGCAAGATAGGCCCTTCGCTTTGCCATGAGCCGGGCTCCGGCCTCGGCCAACTGGATCGTCCAGACCTCCAGACCGTCCCGCTCGCCCCGTCTCAGCAGGGCATTGCGCTGCTTGAGCAACCGGTGGTACTCATGGTGGAGGAGCAGGTACCCCAGATCGCCGTTGAAAATGGCCCGGTCCAGGTAGCGGCGTCTGAGTTCGGGGCCGCCGCGAGCCATGCCTATTTCCTCAGGTGAAAATACCACGGCATTCACAGCGCCGAAAAAATCCGCAAGCTTGGTGACCGGTTTGCGGTCAATGCGGGCCTTGCGTCCCTCACGGCCGAGATAGAGGGTTATTTCACGCTTGACCCCCGCCTTTTCGATGTGGCCACGCACCAGGGAGTGGGGGGCGTTCCAGGCGATGAGATCCTGGGCCTTGGCCATCCGAAACGATTTCATGGTCCCCAGGAGGTAAATGGCCTCCAGAACCGATGTTTTCCCCTGTCCATTGGCACCGTGCAGGACATTGAACCGCCGATCGAACGAGATTTCCATCTGGTCGATATTGCGGAAGGCGCTGATGGCGATAGTGTTCAGGTGCATGAAATGACCGGCCTGCAAGAAACGGCAAAAGGCCTCTCCCGGGGAGCGGCCTTTGCCTGTTCGTCTCCGAAATACCTACTCCCTACAGACGCATGGGCATGATCACCGCCGTGAAACCGTCGTCGCCAGCCGGCCTCACGATGGCCGGAGACAGCTCGTCCTTCAGGTGGAGTGCCACGCTGCTCTCATCCAGCACTGCCAGCACATCGATGAGGTACTTGGCATTGAAGCGGATGGAAAGGGCATCACCGGCAAATACGGCGTCCAGTTCCTCGGATGCCTCGCCCAGTTCCGGGTTGCTGGAGGAGATCACCATGCCGCTCTCCTGGATATCCATCTTGATGCCCTTGAACTTCTCGCTGGAAAGGATGGACATCCGGCGCAGCGAATGGAAGAACGGATCCCGCGCCACGGTGACGATCCGGTCATTGGCCACGGGCACCACCCGGGTGTAGTCCGGGAACTCGCCGTCCACCAGGCGCATCACCACGACGGTGTTTCCCTTGACGATCACGGCGCTGTTGTCCATGAAGCCCAGGGAAAGCTGGGTCGACTCCTCCTCGCACATCTTTTTCAGCTCAAAGATGCCTTTCTTGGGGAAGATGACCCCCTTGGCCATCTCAGGGCTCACGACACCGTTGAATTCCCTCTGGGTGATGGAGAGCCGGTGGCCGTCAGTGGCAACCATGCGAAGTATCGAGCGGCCATCCTCCTCGGACGCCTTCACGAAGGTGCCGTTCAGATTGTACTTGGTCTCATCGAAGCAGATGGCATAGGAGGTCTTCTCTATCATGTCGGCCAGCAGGCCGCTTTCGATCCTGATGAAGCTCTCTTCGTTCACCTTGGGGAAATAGGGGAACTCCTCGGAGGAGAGACCCACGATGGTGAACTTGGCCTTGCCGCAGCGGATCTCCACGTAGTCGTTGGCCTTGGTCAGAAACGTGATGGTTTCGTCGGGAAGCTCCTTGACGATCTCATAGAGCTTTTTGGCCGATACGGTGATCTTGCCCAGGCCTGCCACCGTTGTGGGGTAGGAGCTCTTCATCCCGACTTCCAGGTCGGTGGCGGTCAGTTCGATCCGGTCTTCCAGTGCCTCGATGAGGACGTTGGAGAGGATCGGCATGGTGTTGCGCTTTTCGACGATCCCCTGGATCTTCTGGAGAGCCCGCGAGAAGGTGTCCCTGTCAATCGTGAATTCCATCGCTCCTCCTTTTCAACAGGTCATCATGATTATGGTTATGGTTTCTTTAAACGTCAGTAGAAACAGTAGGGGCTGTGGATATGGGGATAATCGTCCAACGCCCCTTTGCAGCTCGTTTTTTTCAGCATGCTGTCCTGTGGGCACGGCGTGGGTTATCCACGGACTGGCCCGGACAGGGGCGACGGCATGTCGATAACCGCTCCTCTGTCCACAGGGTTGTTGCCACTCAGCTCAACAGCCCTTTCCTCAGGGTGTCGACGGTATTCCTGAGTTCGAAATCCTGGCTGAGGAGTTTTTCCACCTTTTTCACCGAGTGGATGATGGTTGAGTGATCCTTGCCGCCGAACCGTTCGCCGATCTCCGGATACGACGACTTGGTAAGGTCGCGGCACAGGTATATGGCTATCTGGCGCGGTATCACCAGCGCCTTGAGCCGCTTGTCCGACTTGAGGTCGGCCACCTTGAGGGCGAAGTGCTCGGCCACGAATTTCTGGATCATTTCAACCGTTATTTCCTTCGACTTGTCCACAATGATGTCCTTGAGGACTTCCCGGGCCATGTCGAGGGTGATGTTCTTGCCGGTCAGGCTCGATACGGCACCGAGCCTGATGAGCATTCCTTCCAGTTCCCGTACGTTGGTGGTGGAGCTGGACGCCAGAAAGAGAGCCACATCGTCGGGGAGCGAGATATGGTCCGCGTCCGCCTTCTTGCGCAGGATCGCCACCTTGGTTTCCGTGTCGGGCGCCTGGATATCGGCGATGAGGCCCCACTCGAAGCGTGAGCGGAGGCGCTCTTCCAGGCCGGGAATATCCTTGGGGAACTTGTCGGACGTCACCACGATCTGCTTGTGGGATTCGTAGAGCGAGTTGAAGGTGTGGAAGAACTCCTCCTGGGTCCGTTCCTTGCCGGCGATGAACTGGATGTCGTCGATAAGAAGAATGTCCATCTTGCGGAACTTGTTTCTGAACTGGTCCATCTTCTGGTACCGCAGGCAGTTGATGAGCTCGTTCATGAACTTTTCCGACGTGTAGAAACAGATCCGCGCCTTGCGGTTCACCGACAGGACATGGTTGCCGATCGCGTTGAGGAGGTGGGTTTTACCCAACCCCACGCCACCGTATATGAAAAGGGGATTGTACTTGCCGGCCGGGCTGTTCGCCACCGATTGGGCAGCCGCGTGGGCGAACTGGTTGCTGCCGCCGCAGACGAACGTGTCGAAGGTGTACTTGGGGTTCAGGTTGGTCGAGTGATCGGGCCCCGCACAGGTTTCCGGTTCCGCGGCAGCGGCTTCGGGGGCCGCAGGCTGTTTGGGTTTTTCGAGCTTGGGTTTTGCGATCAGAAGTTCGATCTTGGTCTGGGAATCGGTAAGGGATTGAACCGATTCGAGAATCATGGGAAGATAGCTTTCGCTCACCCGGTCCCTGACGAACTGGTTCGGGGCTTCGAGAAGCAGCACATTCCTCTTGGATCCGAGATACTTGATCGGTTCGATCCAAGTATTAAAGGTCTGATGCGTGAGAACCTTAGCGAGATTGGATTGTGCCTGGAGCCAAACCTCTTCCATAAACCAGACCTTCTCGGGAAACGCGAAGC